>JBBKWI010000090.1:0-17913 GCA_037968875.1 Candidatus Sericytochromatia bacterium
GCGAGCCTGGGTATTAAACATAGCTGCGGTGTAACCCTGAGATTGGCTGGTTTGTGAACCAGGGGTGGTGGGGCCGTTGGCTACGGTTTGGGGGCCACAAGCAGTGAGCATGCTGACACTGACTAATAAAGCTAAGCTGGTTCCGATGAGGCGTGTTGGGGTATACATAATATTAAAACTCCTTGTATTGAAAACATTTTTATTTAGTGCCGGTATCGACACTTGTTTTTCTTCGTGATTTGAGTATCTGATAAAGCCTATTAAAAAGGAATAAAAGTGGATTTGAATCTTGATAAAGTGATCTAAAAAATCTGTAAATTGGTATAGGGGATATGTTGATTTCGGTTTTTCAAAGCCCTATTCAGGCTTTTCCAGCAGCGCTTTACAGAGCCAAACCGTTCTTGCGACGGTCATAATTATGGTACGCTGTGGGTTCAAATAAAGAATGAGGCCTAACCATGATCCAAAACGGTATGTTTACATCTGAGTCTGTCAGTGAGGGGCACCCAGACAAGATGTGTGATCAGCTGTCTGACGCCGTTTTAGACAGTATCTTAAAAGAAGACCCTATGGCGCGTGTCGCCTGCGAATGTTTAGCTACGACCGGTCTGGTCGTCGTCTCTGGTGAAATCACCACTGAAACCTATGTCGATATTCAAGCGATCGTACGTGAAGTGATCCTGGATATTGGCTATAATAGCTCTGATATGGGCTTTGATGGACAGACTTGCTCTGTGATTACTGCTATTAATAGGCAATCTCCTGATATTGCCGCCGCTGTTGACCACTCTCTGGAAGTTCGTGATCGCGAAAAAACAGAAGCCCAGCAAGAGCAAGATTTTGCTGAAACAGGTGCTGGCGATCAGGGTCTGATGTTTGGCTACGCTTGTAATGAAACAGATGAACTGATGCCTTTGCCGATTACCCTGGCACATCGCTTGATCCAAAAAGTGACGGAACTGCGTAAAACAGGTGCCCTTTCTTATTTGCGCCCTGATGCCAAATCTCAGGTCACCGTTGAGTATGCTGATGGCAAGCCCAAAGCAGTGAGTGCGATCGTGATCTCTACCCAGCATGATCCGGTAATTGATGGCGTTGAAGAGCCCAAAGCTGTACTGGCACGCATTCAAAAAGACCTTAAAGAACAGGTGATTGACGTGGTGATCCCTGAGGACATGCGCGCCAATGCTAAATTACTAATTAATCCCTCGGGTCGTTTTGTAATTGGTGGCCCGGTTGGCGACGCTGGCCTGACAGGCCGTAAGATCATTGTCGACACCTATGGTGGCTATGCGCCCCATGGCGGCGGTGCTTTTTCTGGCAAAGATCCCACCAAAGTCGATCGCTCGGCCAGCTATGCCGCGCGCTATGTTGCTAAAAATATTGTGGCAGCAGGTCTGGCTACACATTGTCAGGTGCAATTATCTTATGCGATTGGTCAGGCTGAGCCTGTCTCTGTTCGTGTGGATACCTTTGGTACTGGCCAGCTTTCTGAAGCCAGATTGACGACTTTGATTGGTGAGCATTTTGACTTGCGTCCAGGCGCGATTATCCACCAATTGGATTTGCGCCGTCCGATCTACCGTCAAACGGCGGCTTATGGTCATTTTGGACGCCCTGAATTAGACTTGCCCTGGGAACGGACTGATAAAGCAGAGCAGCTTGCTGCTGCCCTTGCTTAAATAAGATGCCAGAGTCCCTGTCAATCAAGAACTTGCAGGGGGTTTCCGAAACCCTCTTGTTGCCTCTTTTTTGCAGGGCCTGGCTGAGTTCTCGTTCGCCGGACCGTTTTCAGGATTTAGAAGCTGAGCGGGTGGTGGCCGAACTGACACCCTTGATCAAGGAACAGATGCCACTGTTTTATCGGCGCTTTGTGCGGCGGCCTTCTAGAATGCTGACCCTATTTTTGGCTTTGCGTGCCCGTCATTTTGATCAGCGCGTGCAGCATTTTTTGCAGCAGGCCCCCCAGGGACGGGTGATTCAATTGGCCTGTGGCCTGGATACCCGTTATCAACGTCTGGGTAGCCCTGCGATTGACTGGCTGGATCTGGATTTTCAAAGCGTGATCGATTGGCGACAGAACTTAAATTTGCAGGTCACGCCTTTTTGGGCGGGCTCGGCTCTTGATCTCGATTGGTTGCAAAACCAGGATCGCAAATTGCCCACCCTGATTCTGATCGAAGGACTTTTGATGTATTTGCCTCCGGATCAGATTCGTAATTTATTTCGGATGCTGGCCGATCACTTTCAAGAGGCTCAAATCGTGGCGGAGGTTTTCTCAGCACGGGTAACGGCTGCTCTGTCAAAAGGTCCTCTCAAGCCCTTATTTCAGCTCAAGTTCGGTTTGTCTTCGCCCGTGACTTTTCAGGGCGGATTGCACCAAAGTCGAGAGGCGGAGTCCTGGCATGCCCGCCTACATTATCAGGGCGATTGGAGCTATTTCGATGAGCCTGGCTTATTGGGAGCCTGGCCGCGGGCTCTGATTCAGCCTATGCGACAGGTACAGTGGGTGGTGCATTATGCCATTGGAAAGGGCTTAGAATGAACTTATTTCAACTCGCAACAGCAGTGATGGTGGCGACCTTTGCTTTGATGGCCTGGAGCTTCTACGAAGGAGCTGGCATCGACGTGGCTTTTCAGTTTTTACTGGGGGCTTCTGTCGCGCTGATGGTTCGGCGTCAGGCTGAGATTAGAGCGGCCAAAAAACGCGATGCGGCCACTATTGATCGTCCCCATGAGTGATGTCGAAGCCGATTTTGATCCTGAAGAAGAATCAGATCTACTCGACTTTGAATCAGAAGATGCTGATTTAATAACAGAGCTCGCTGCAGCTAATGAAGCCCGCCCCGATGGTCGGGTCTTACGAATGGAAACCCTGCGTTTTGAGATTCCCAAATTGGCAGTGCGCCAACGGGTCGACGCATATCTGACAGCCCGCATCAAATATGCCACCCGCAACCGGGTGCAGCATGCCATTGCTGAAGGCCGCGTTACAGTCAATAGCAAACGGATCAAGAATGCCTATGGTCTCCAGGCCGGTGATTTATTAGAAATGACCTTGATGCGACCGGCTTCGACGGATATGCAGGCTGAAGCCATCCCCCTGGATATTCTCTACGAAGACAGTGCATTGCTGGTTTTAAATAAGCCTCCGCGGATTGCAGTACACCCAACCTATCGCAATTGGAGTGGCACTATCGCCAATGGGCTTTTGTATTATTTTCGACAACAAATCGGCGATCCCGAAGCGCAAATCAAGCCCGGCTTAATTCATCGTCTCGATAAAGATACGTCTGGCGTGCTGGTGATCGGTAAAACACAGGCAGCCAAGCGTCAATTGGCGCGACAGTTTGAGCGTCGCCAGACCCAGAAACGCTATCAGGCTCTGGTCTGGGGTCAGCCCAAACAAAATGAGGGTTTGATCGAGACCAATTTGGGCCCGTCGACGCGGGATCGACGGGTTGTGCATAATTATGCTTACCAGGGCCCGCGCGGTAAAGAGGCGCGCACTGGCTGGCGCGTGATCGAAGCGATTGGGCCCTGTACTTTGCTGGAAGTCGAGCTGTTTACAGGGCGCACCCACCAGATACGGGCTCATCTGAGCCATATTGGGCATCCGATTGTCGATGACGAGCGTTATGGCGGCTTACGAGAGCCAGCGCTTCTGCAGCGGCAGGCGCTGCATGCCTTTTATTTGGGCTTTCGGCACCCGCTGACGGGCCAAGATGTTAGTTTTCAGGCGCCTCTGCCCCAAGATATTAGCGACTTGCTGGCCCGCTTAAAATCAGAATGAAGCCTTTTTCGTTTGAATCTTTTCATGATGCCCTGGCAGCACCGGCTTTGGCGTTGGCGCATTTACAAGCGCAGGTGTTTGATTGGCAGGGCGATCGGGGACAAGACTGGCAGTGCCTGAGCGGTGGCTTTCGCAATCAGAATTACGCACTCAAGCTGCATGGTGAAGACTGTGTCTTACGGCTCAGTCAAGACCTGGGGGCTTTTCGGCGTGAAATAGCGCTTTTACGCTATTTTAAAAACCAAAATATCGACCCGGCTGTTTTGCCTCTGCCGCAGGTCTTTGCCAGTACGGAGTTTCGTCTGGGTTCTGAGCCCGACGCTGATGAACACTGGGGCTTGGCGCTGCTGAGCCGTTGTCCGGGGCAGTCTGGATTAATCGCGCTTCAGCAAGGTGGCTGCGATGCTCTGCAGATGGGGCGCTTGATAGGGCGTAGTTTGCTCTGTCTACATCAGAGCCTGTCTTTTACAGGAGCTGGTTTTATTAATGAAAATCTAGAATTGACAGCTCCTTATTATCCGCAGATCAGCCATCAGGGGTTGGCTTATCGAGAATACATGCTAGACGTCTTAGCCCAACCCCATGCTGAGCAGGTCTGTGGAGCGGATCGCTTGCAGGCTATGCTGGTCTTATTGGCACGCCAGGGCCAGCGTTTTCAGCAGATCAGGGGGCAGGGCCTCTGTCACGGGGATTTTAATTTAAAAAACATGCTCTTGCAAGCCCTTTCTGATCCTGTCTTGCCAGAGCCAAGCACAGCCTGTCAGTTGACGGCAGTCCTGGATTGGGAATTTGCCTGTGCGGGTTCCCCTCTGGGAGATATAGGCAATTTTTATCGCTTTGATCACCATTTGCCCGCTGATTTGTTTGTGGGCTTTGCCGAAGGCTATGGTGGCTTGAGCCAGGAGCAAATCTTATCGGCCCGTTTATTGGACCTGGCCAGTATCTGTAATTTCCTGGAGCGGGCGACAGGCCCACGCAGTCTGGAGCTGGTCAATCAAATCTTTGATAAAACGCTGGCGCTGTTTACCGCGAACTAGCCAGCAGACTTAGAACAGGGCTACAATTATAGAAACTCTCACAAAGGCCAGGTGCGATGAAGCGATTAGTTAAAACGGTATTGAATGTCAGTCTATTGGTGAGTTTGGTGCTAGGAGTAGACGCTGGCCCTGGCATTTCAGGAGCCCAGGCGATCTGGCAAGCGGCTGAAACGATTGGCGACAAAGGCCAATTGACCGGTCATACGCGAGATGCTTTTGACATTGCTGTCAGCCCAACAGGTGAGTATGTGGCCTCAGCCAGTTTTGATGGCACGACCCGCATCTGGCACACCACAGACTGGACTCTGCTACACGCCTTACCCGGTCATGCCAATTGGGTCGGTTCTGTCGATTTTTCACCGACTCAGCCGATTTTGGCGACCGGCGGCTTAGAAGGCCAGGTGCAGATCTGGGATCTGGCTAGCGGCGACTTGCTGCATTCACTGACTGATGCCAAAAAAGGTATTCTGGCTCTGAGCTTCAGTGCTAACGGGGAGCTTCTGGCGACCGCTGGTCTGGACCATAAGATTCGAATTTATCAAACGGCCGCTGCTGTGCAGGATTGGAAATTGCGACATACGTTGGAGCATCACCCCGGTGGCATCTCGTCTCTGAGTTTTAGTCCCGATGGCAAATACCTGGCTTCAGCAGGTTTCAATGATTTGGCGATTCGGATCTGGGAACCTCAAACTGGGAAGCTCCTGCAATTACTGAGTGAACACCGCGAAGAAGTTAATGTGGTGCGTTTTAGTCCGGACGGCAAATATCTCGCCAGTGGCGGAGCCGACAAGCGGATTATTTTATGGGACACCCAGACCTTACGCCCCTTGACCCGTTTGGCTGGCCATCTTAAGCCTGTTTGGAGTCTTAGCTTTCATCCTTTGCTGCCGTTGTTGGCCAGTGGTTCTGTGGGGGATCAAAGCATCCGGCTCTGGTCTTTGCCCCAGGGAGTGAATATCCAGACCTTGACCAAAACCAGCGCCAACACCTATGGCCTGGCCTTTTCGCCTCAGGGGCAGACTTTGTTTTCGGCCCACGATGATGCCAAAGTGCGGGTCTGGCAAGATCTCGAAGGCATCACCAACCCTGCCGATGCCCTGCGCTTTAAGCTGGGCTTGTCCTGGGAACTGAGCAAAAATCCAGCTGCTGATACCCTGGGTCTGGATCTTTTTCTGACCAATCAGGGGGCCCAGGATTTTGAAAATGTTGAAGCGGAAGTTCGCATTTTGACGCCTGACGTGAGCTTGCAAACCTCTGTTCAGCGCTTCTTTATCAAGCGCTTAGAAATGGATCGTCGCAAATTGCTGCCCCTGCGCTTTGATTTGCCTCCCGGCTTTAGCCAGGCAAATCTCGAGCTGGAGCTGGTGATCAGTTCCGCTGGCGCAGAGGCGCTGACCTTACCGATTCGCGTGCCGTATACACCCAGGGGCAGCAAATGAGCCCACAAATTGTGATTGTCGGGGCCGGGATCTCTGGCCTGGTCGCCGCCCGTCGCCTACTCAAAGCGGGCTATGAGGTCACTGTTTTAGAGAAGTCCCGTGGCTATGGGGGACGGATGGCGACACGTCGCAATGGAGAGGCTGTCTTTGACCACGGCGCCCAGGCCTATACCTTACACACGCTCTTTTTCAGGATTCTGAATGAAAAAATGGTCGATTTAGAACTTGCAAAACCCTGGTCGCGGGGGTTTTTGAATGGCGATCGCCAAATGATCACCGATGGCTATGCACGCTATTATTGGCCCGCTGGCATGAGCCACTTTGGCAAATACCTGGCCCTGGAACACGGCGAGCCCTTGGATGTCAGATTGCAGCACAAAGTCACCCAGATTACCCGCGCTGACGATCACTGGTGGGTCGAGTGTGGCACGGGTAGCCCCTTGCGGGCCGATGCTCTGATCGTGACGGCCCCCTTGCCGCAGGCCTTACAATTGCTCAAAACAGAACCAGCGATTGAGATCCCGCAGGCCATCCAGACGGCTCTGGCTGAGATCAAATACGACCCCTGTTTGGCGGTGATGGCGACTTTAGACGGCCCTTCGGGTCTGCCGGATCCCGGTGGTCTGGCCAATCTGGACCCCATGAGTCCGATTCGCTGGATCGCCGACAATCAGCAAAAAGGGATCTCGCCGGTGCCTGCTGTGACGATCCACGGTACACCGCATTTTAGCCGCAAGCACTGGAAAATGGATCGTCAAGAAGCCGGGCAATTACTGGCTGAAGCGGCCCGTTCTTTTCTTAAAGCCGAGATCCTTGAGCTCGATACCCATGGCTGGCGTTACTCTGAGCCCAATAGCACCTGGCCCGAAGCCTTGTTGCGCGTCAACCAAAGTCCTCCGTTGATCCTGGCTGGTGATGCCTTTGGCCGCCTCAGTCATCAAATCGACGGCGCCGCTTCTTCGGGCATGGAAGCGGCCCGCGCGATTCATCGCCACTTTGCTGAAGAATAATCAGTTTCTTTGTCTTCAATCAAGACTCACTTGATTCAGCAAGATCTGTCTCGCTCTGAATGGGACTCTGATCCAGTAATTGCTGCCAGTGGGGATTGAGCTGGCGTGGCATCGTTTTGGCGTAGACCAGCAAGGAGCGATATTCCTCTGGTACCTGCTTCAGGTTGGCATCAGACATAACCAGGGCAGGCATATCCATTTCGATCGTGTTTTCGAGATCCGTATACCAATTGCGCGTATACGACATATAAACGATCGGGCGTGAATAGGCGCTCAGATTGGCTGTGCCCCCATGCACCAGGCGGAAATCCATCAGATAAATGTCTCCCAGCTGACAAGTGGGATAAAAACCTGGATGTCCCTGATAATGCTTGGCTGAACGCGTATCATGATGTGAGCCAGGCATCAGGCGCGTGGTTCCGGTTTGATCGTTGAGCTCGACCAGCGGGATCACAAGGGTGATGCCATAGCTGGGGGCATGGGCAAAGATCGGGTTATTCCCAAATAAAGGAGCTGTGTCTCGGTGCAATCGCTGTTCCTGCGCGCCCGCAAGTGCGGTCACAAGGGAAGCATTGTTGAGTACCATGCGCTGGCCCAGTAAGTTTTGTAGCAATGGATATAAGAGCGCATTGGCATAAAACTGTGCTTGCGCAAAGGCGCCTTCGAGTAAAAGCGGTTGCAGTAGACGACGATGGCCGACGGGATAGCTGATTTGCAAGAGTTGCTTGAGGTCCCAGCTCCCAAAACGAGCCAGATAGCTTGCTAATAAAGACTCTACCTCTGAAACGGTCATGACGCCTTTGAGCAAGAGAACCCCTTGCTGATTAAATAGCTGGGCGCAGTGGCGTAAGGCTGCTTGAGAAAGTCCTGAGACACGTTCGGAGGCTGAAATCGGATAGATCGCTTTCATAGACAGTATTATATCAGCCCAGCTTATGGCTGATATTTTTAATAGCGCGATTCATCTGGACTTCAGTTGAATCGCGCTTCTCAGTAGCTAAAATCCAGGCCATGCATATTTTGGACTAATAACAAGGTAAGATAAAGGCATGAAGCCATGCATTCAACTGGTCCAAATTAACCATGTCTATTTGGGGCGCCATTATTTGCCTTATGCGGCGGGGCTCTTGCAGGCCTATGTGGATCAGCAAGCGCCTGAGCGCTATCAGTTTTTGCCGTTTATTTATCGGCGGGAGCTCTTGCAAGTGGCTTTTGACAAGGCGATTCAGGCCGATATTGTGGCTTTTAGTACCTATGTCTGGAACCAGAATTACTCTCTGACTCTGGCGCGGGCTTTGAAACAAGCCCGGCCTGAGATTTTGATTGTGATGGGCGGCCCTCAGATTCCAGATCAGGCAGACTCTTTTTTGCAGGATTATCCCTGGGTTGATCTGGTGGTGCATGGCGAAGGTGAAGCTGTCTTTTTGGAGATTCTGGAAAAATCCAGCACCCGAGAGTGGCAGGAGATCGCTGGCGTCTCTTATTTGCAGCAAGGACAGCTCTGTCATCAGCCTCCCCGTTTGCGTGAGCGCGAGCTAGAACAGTTTCCGTCGCCTTATTTGAGCGGACTCTTTGATGACTTATTGCGGCAATACAACGGTGACCACTGGGTTGCCCTCTGGGAAACCAATCGGGGCTGCCCTTTTACCTGTGCCTATTGCGATTGGGGCTCCGCGACAGCGACACGGGTCAATCGCTTTGGCATGGAACGCCTTAAAGCTGAGATCGACTGGTTTGGGGCCCAGCAAATTCATATGATCTATTGTTGTGATGCCAATTATGGCATCTTGCCGCGCGATCAAGAGATCACTGAGTATATGGTCGAAACCCGCCAACGCTGTGGCAGCCCCGGCGGATTTTATATTCAAAACACCAAAAATGTGACTGAGCGGGCCTATACTATTCAAACCCTGATTTCGCAATCCGGCATGAACAAAGCGGCCACGCTCTCATTGCAGTCTCTCAATCCTCAGGCCCTCAAAGAGAGCCAGCGTCAGAATATCTCGCTAGACATGTATCGCGAGTTGCAAGTGCGCTTTCGGCGCGACGGCGTGGAGACCTATACCGATATTTTAATGGGCCTACCCGGTGAGACCTATGACAGCTTTTTAGCCGGTGTTGGCCAGGTGATCGAAGAAGGCCAGCACAACGAAATCCGTTTTTATAATGTCTATTTATTGCCCAATGCCGATATGGCGCAGCCTGCCTACCGGGAGCGCTATGCCCTGAATACCGTTTGGAATCTCTATGCTGAAGCCACCACCCCCAAACAGCAAGAAATCTACGAAAAACAGGAAATGATCATCGCGACCCACAGCCTGCCTGTGGCTGATTGGCAGCGTATGCGCATTCTGGCCTGGTGGACCCGATTGATTTATTTTCACCATCTCTTACAGATCCCGATGATCCTAATCCACACCCAGACGGGCCTGGGCTATGCCGAGATGCTGCAATGGTTTGCTGAGGGTACCTGGCCCCAAACTGAGGTTTTGGCGCAGATGCGTCAATTCTTGCAGCGTAAAGTTGAGGGGCTGGTCGCTGGCGAAACCGAATTGGCAGTGGTGCCGATCCAGTATGCAGACGATGCCCCGCTGGTAGAGACCTGGATTTCTGTCGAAAGCTATTTGATAATTGGTCTCACTCGCAGCCAGGGCTGGTCTCAGTTTTTCGCTGAAGCAGCGGGGGTCTTACAGGCGATGTTAGATCACTACGATAAGACCTTACCACCAGGGCTGCTCAGCGAAAGTATCCAACTGAGTTATCATCTGCTCTGCGCTCGGCGCTTTGCTCAGCCCTTTTCCCAATATGTTCAGACCAATTTTTGGCAGGTTTATCAGGCTGTGCTGGTCGGGCAGAGCCTTGACTTGCAGGCCTGGGATGGTGAACTCTACCGGGATTGGCAAGGCGAGCCGCATTTTCAGGTCAAGCTACGAGATCGTGAAGGCCAACCTGCCGAAGCCAGTTAATAGCGCTCGGGTGCCGGACAGTCTTTAAACATATAGGCGTAAAAGCCCAGCACTTCACGGGGAATTGACCACCAGACGTCTCTCCATTCAAAGTGATTGGCATGGGCGCCATAGACCGCCAGGGTTCCACAATTGGTAAAGGCCAACTTGGAACGTAGGATATGGTAATAATTGGAGACGACCACCACCGAGCGAAACTGGCGGTAAGGCGACATGATCATCTGAGCATTGCTGGCGGTGCGATAGGTATTGTCGCCCAGATCATCGACCCAGATCATTTCTTTGGGAATGCCCCGGCGTACCAGATAGCGGCCCATCTCGAGGCCTTCTTGTAAGCTCTTGTCGTCGACGCCTCCAGAGACCAGAATACGTTGGACCCGGCGATCGAGATAGAGCTGATAGGCTTTATCCAGGCGTGACTTGAGCCGGGGGGAAGGCTTTCCAGGTGCATCGACGGCATTACCCATCACCACGGCCACGTGAGCCGTAAAGGGCTCATCGGTCAGGCCATCATAGAGCAGCCAGCTGACATGGGCCACAAAAGCGAGCAGAATCACGCCCAGGCCGGCCAGAATCACTGCAGCGATCACTTTGATGGTTTTCATGTGGGGCTATCGCTGGCTAGCTTTGCCTGGAGTGCTTGTTGACGACGGTGGGCTGGTTTTTGCCATTTCTCAGAAACCTGAAAGAGTTGATCGCGGACCTGTAGTAATTGGGCGGCTATGCTGATCGCGATTTCAGCCGGTTGATTATTACCCAGGGGCAGGCCCACCGGACAGACAATCTGAGCGATTTGCTCAGGCGGAAGCTGACGATTTTTGAGATCTCGTTTGAGTGCGCCTGCTTTGGCATGGGAGCCGATCACGCCCACAAAAGGGAAGGCTTCAGGCTGTTGCTGCTGACGCAAAAAAATCTGCTCCAAAATGGGCACGTCGTGGGCATGGCCCATGGTCATTGAGATCACCAGGCAATCATCAGGCAAATGGGCGACCTGATCGGCGGGTTGATCGGCCTGAATGGTTTGCAAATTGGCTGCTGTAGGGAGCTTATCTAACCATTCCTGGCGGCTATCAATGCACCACAATTGGCAATCAAGCGTACTGAGTACGGGGACCAGGGCCTGAGCCACATGACCGGCACCAAAGACTGCCAGATGCCAGCGGGGCTTAACAAAGACTTCAAAGAAAAAACGCCCGAGGCCACCGCAGGTCATGCCGATATCCGTTTGCAAATTCCATTCCTGGTAAGCAAAGGCCGATTTGGCCTGCTGCTGCAATAAGCCCTGGGCATAGCGGATGCAATGGGCTTCGACTTTGCCACCGCCAATCGTGCCACAGAGTAAACCGGTGGATGTTACCAGAATACGCGCACCCACATTTTGCGGTGCTGAGCCCACGGCATCGACCAGGGTCACACTGACAAAGGGCTCGCCCTGAGCCTGTAAGTCCAAAATTTGTTGGTGATAATTCATAAACCCATGATAGCGCAAATTAAAGCTTTGTCGTCTGAGAGAGCTTATCGTATGCGGCTCACAATGGTTTGGTGCTCTTTTACCTGGCTGTAGCCCGACACAAAATTAACCTTTTTTTTGCAAGGAACCTTTCATTTGTAACCGACGTCTTCACTGATAGTGTTTAATATTTGCTAAAATTCTAATTAAAGCTCTCAACTCAAAAAATACAGTCGCATTTGTAGAAGGACTCGACCGCTGGAATCCGTACAGACTATTCTGAACTATATGGCGCAGATCTGGGAAGGTTTGCGTTGGCAAGACGTCCTTGATGTCTTGGTGGTTTCGTTTGTCTTGTATAAGATATTCTCTTTCATCAAAGAAACCCGTGCGATTTATTTGATACGGGGCTTATTATTATTGGTCGTGGTCTATTTCATAGCCAATTCTTACCTGCATCTTAAAATTCTGACCTCGGTGATGCAAAACGCGGCAACCCTGATCATTGTGGCGATCCCGGTCTTGTTTCAGCCTGAACTCAGACGGGCCTTATCTGAACTGGGCCGCGGATTTTCGGTCTTTCCTTCTGACCGCTTGCTCAAAGGCAAAGAGCTCTTTGACACGATACGGATCCTGGTCTCGACAGCTAAAACACTTTCCAAAGATAAAATTGGTGCCCTGATCGTGATCGAGCGTAAAATTGGCCTCAACGAATACGTTGAGTCGGGTACTGTCTTGACTGCCGAGGTCTCAGAAGCCCTCTTGCACACTATTTTTTATGAAGGCACGCCCTTGCATGACGGGGCTGTGATTTTGCGCGGCACCCAATTGGTAGCGGCTTCTGTGCAATTGCCGATGACCGACAGCCGCCAATCACCAGCAGGTACTTATTGGGGCATGCGTCACCGGGCTGCCATGGGCATTTCCGAGCAATCCGATGCAGCATCACTGGTGGTCTCCGAAGAAACGGGCAGTATTTCACTGATTATGGAAGGCAAAACTCACCGTAATCTGACCGAAGAAAACCTGGAGCGCCAGCTGATGGAGCTTTTCCAGATGAATCCAGATAATAAGGAAAGTTTTTGGACGCGCTCTCTATTCAAAAATCAAGATAAAGACGCAGAAACGAGTACTGAAGAAGGCGCACCTCCATCTCAGCCCCATTGGCTAGATCATGCGCAAGCCCTGGGCGGCAAGCTATTTTTAAACCTGCGCTTTATTGCCGTGATGATTGCGATTATCTGGGGGCTGGCTGTCGGACTGGGCTCGGCACCCCCGTCACCGATTGATCTGGAGACCCCTGAAAAACATATGCTGATACCGATTCATGTGCAGGGCAAGAAAAACAATATGGTGGTTACGATTGACCCTTCGCAGGTCAATATCACCCTGTCTGGTCGCGCAGATCGCCTGAATAATCTACAGCTCGAAAGCGTGCAGGTTTTTATTCAGCTTGAAGATACCAGTACTGGCGAGCAAATTTTGCCGGTGGGGGTTTCTTTGCCCGCCAATGTGCAATTGCGGGATGCGGTGCCACGTCTGGTGAATGTGAAAATTGTAGAACTGGGCTCATGAGCCTCTATTTCATCCTGGGGGATGATCTCTACGCCCGTGAACAGCAAATCCAGAGCCTGATTCAGACCCATCTCGAAGCTGAATGGCGTGAGCTTAATTTAGAGAGACACAAAGACCCTGCCCAGATTTCTAGTGTAGTGGATGGCTGGCTGACACCCCCGATGTGGGGAGAGCGGCGCGTGATTGTAGCTGAAGTCCAGGGAGAGATTTTACAAGAACTGCTTGAGGCCCTGGCGACTCACCTCGACGCCGACAGCGGTGCCTTACCCGAGACGCCCAATGTCTTGATGATCGCAGCCCCGACCCTGGACAAGCGCCGTAAAGCCGGCAAGGCCCTGGCCAAACTGGCTGAGATCTTCGAGTTTCAGGAAGTCAAACGCTGGAATGCATTGCAAGTGCTGGGTCCCTGGGTGCAAAAACAGGTGCGGGCAGCGGGCAAACAAATCGATGCCCCGGCACTGGAGTATCTGGTTTCAGCCAGCGGGGCTGATCGTTATCTGCTGGCGCAGAACCTGGAAAAAGTTTTGATTTATCTCGATACCCAGCAGCGCATTGGCTTGGCTGAGGTGCAGCAAATGGTGATGCCCACCGAAACAGATATATTTTTGCTCTTAGAGTATCTTGCCAAACGGGACCTGGCAGCCGTCTTTCAGCAATTGCAGACCTTGCTCTTGCATGAGCACCCCAATAAGTTGATGCGCACGCTCTCGACGTCATTGCAGCGCCTCTATCGCTCACGTTGGTATGCGCAGCAGGGTGATAGCGAGCAGCAAATCGCCAAAAACCTGGGAATGCACCCTTATGTCGTTAAAATGGACATGCAGCGCTGGCGCTCTTTTTCATTGACACAGTTGCAGCAGGCCATGACGCTCTTATTAGACTTGCAGACGCGCACCCGTTCAAGTCGTCTGAAACCGGAACTGGCATTGGAGATGTGGTTGGGGCAAATGCTGAAACTGTGACGGGGTTCGCTTTTTTTTGGGGCGATCGCTCACAGCCAGAGCGCAGGCCAACGTGATAGATTAAAAACAACACAGAAAGGCCGCTTATTTAATGTTAGAAACCAATGCGCTTTCGCCCAAACAATCCAGCTGTTTGTATCAGCTTTCCGCGACCCAGCGCCCCCCCGCCTTGCTGCAAATGTTACATGAGCGTGCCCGCTGGTTTCATGAATACCCGACCCAATCTCAGGTGCTGATGTCTCTTGAACAACAGGCCCTGATGAAAAAATCAGGCTAATGTCTGCTCGGCTCAACCGCTTGTGGGCCCAGGTCCTGATCGAAGAATTGACGCGACATCAGCTAGACTATTTTTGCATCTCTCCTGGCTCACGCTCGACCCCTTTGACCGCTGCGGTGGCCCGTCACCCTCAGACTCAAAGCAGAATCTTTTTTGATGAGCGTTCAGCCGCCTTTCATGCCCTGGGTTATGCCCGTGCTCGTGAGCAAGCCGCTGTTTTGATTTGCAGTTCTGGCTCGGCGCTGGCCCATTATTTACCGGCGGTGATTGAAGCCGCTCAGGATCAGATCCCGATACTGATACTCTCCGCTGATCGCCCACCAGAACTGCAAGAAATCGGTGCCAATCAAACGATTCGCCAGGCCCATCTCTATGGCGATTATGTGCGCTGGTTTTGTGACCTGCCCGCACCTGACTCCGAGATTTCAGCCGTTTGGCTCTTACGCACTCTGGATCAGGCGGTCCATGCCAGTCAACAGGGGCCAGTACATCTCAATCTGCATTTTCGTGAACCCTTTTTTGATGCGAGCGAGTCTGAGATTATTAATGAGGTTGCGACCCCAGGCCAGTTTTATCGCGGCTTGCCAGCATCTTTAAGTCACTGGCAGCAAAGCACAGCGCCCCTGATCACACAAGCGCAAGGGCTGCTGGGTCTGAGTGCTGCGATGCAGCAGCAAATAACAGACGCGCTACAACAGTCGCAACGCGGCATTTTATTACTCGGTCGTTTGCGGACCCAGGCCGAACAAGCTGCAGCTCTGGACCTGGCTCAGGTTTTGGGCTGGCCTGTCTTTGCCGACCCGCTCTCAGGTTTGCGCCTCTCTCCCGACTTGCCCCAGATCGATCATTATGACCTTTTGCTCAAGACGCCTTTATTGACCGCAGACAGGCTCCAGCCGGATTGTATTCTGCAAGTGGGTCAAACCCTGGTCTCTAAGTCTCTTCTGAGCATGCTGAGCTCTCTACCCATTGATACCCCCTATATTTTGCTCTCTGCTTCAGAGCAGCGTCAGGATCCCGCTTTGCGCCAAAAGCTTGCTTTGCAGCTTGATCTAGCCACGGTGATCCCAGCCCTGTTGCGTGATTTGGGAGGAACACACTCTGATTTACTACAGCCCTTGCAAGCTGCTGCTGCTCAGGCCCGTCAGGCCTTGCAAAGCTGTTTTGAAACACCAGCACTGAGCTTAACGGAGCCTTATGTGATGCGAGAACTGGCCGCGCATTTGCCTGCCGATCGCTTTCTATTGCTGGGCAATAGCATGCCGGTGCGAGACTTTGATATGTTTGTCGCTGCTGGCAGTCACTCACAAGCGGTCTTTGGCAATCGGGGCTGCAGTGGCATAGATGGTCAGGTCAGTACACTGGCTGGCTTGGTTCAGGGCCGTACCCAGGCCGGGGTCTTAATCTGTGGTGATTTGACCCTTTTTCACGATCTCAACGCCTTGTATCATTTGCCCTCTCTATCGCATCAGGCGATCGTGATCGTGATTAATAATCAGGGGGGCGGTATTTTTTCGCTCTTGCCCGTACAAAAGCAAACGGATATCTTTGAACCCTTTTTTGGTACGCCCCACGCTTTGCAATTTGAGGCGGCGGCAACTTTGTTTGGTTTGGCTTATGCTCAGGTTCAGCAGCCCCAGGACTTTCTTGTCGCCTGGCAGACAATGTTGGCCAGCGGACAGGCGGGCTTAATTGAGGTGCGCAGTGAGCGCCAGGCCAATGCCGAGGGCCACCGTTTGCTGCAGACTTCAATCCAGAATGCGATCTGTAGCCAATCAGCGGCTTTCATGTCACAATAAGACATATGGAATCTTCTCTTGATACTTCAGTACCCTGGTGGAAAACTGGGAATTTGCATGACCAAAACTTGGCTGTCTGGCAGCAAGCCGAGCAGGACAACCGCCTGGCTACGGTTCTGGATATGTTGATCACGATCAAAGAAGATCTGGGCGCGAACGTTGATTATCAGACCGGGGAAGAGTTGATGCGCTATGTGCTTGAGACGGTTTCCTGTCTGGATACGATTGCGACCCAGGTTGACCAACCCGAAACCATTTCTGTGCCGCAGGCCCTGTTAAGCGCAGCGCGTGAACTGGGCTATCTACCGACTGCGACGGAGATTCAAACCCAATGAAAAAAGTTCTACTCAGCCTGGTCCTAATGGGCCTGATTTCTCCTCTGGCTCAGGCAAGCCCCAAACAAGTCATACTTTCAAAGACACAGGCACAGACAAAGGAGACCTCGATGAATAAACTAGACTGGTCCAGCACGAACCAGCAAGCGATTGACGCTTTATTTAAACAAGATCTCACAGGGCAAGTGGCTGTTTTTGATGCAGATCAAACCCTCTGGCGTCATGATGTGGGTGAAGGCTTCTTAAAATGGCTGATTGCCAATCAATATTTGGTAAGTACTGCTCCAGGTGGAGATGCCTTTGCGCATTACGAAGCTCTCTGTCTGCAAAGCAAAACGATTGGCTATGCTTATGCCGCTCAGGCGATGGCGGGGATCCCTGAGGCCCGCCTGCAGGCTTTGGCAGCTGAGTATTTTAAAGACCATTTTCAGCAAAATGTGTATCCGGCCCAAAAGGCTCTAATTGCTCGCTTACAACAAGCGGGTGTCGAGGTCTGGATGGTTTCAGCCAGCAATCAGTGGATTGTCGATGCGGGAGCGCCCTATCTGGGGGTGCCCTTAAACCGAGTCGTGGGCATTCGCCTTGCTGTCGACGAGGCTGGTCTGGTCACCGATACGGTCGTGCCCCCTGTAACTTATCGCCAGGGCAAGGTCGATGCAATCGTGAAATATATTGGCCAACAGCCGATCTTAGTCTCTGGTGATAGCATGACCGATTATGAGATGCTGGTCTACGCGAAGCATTTGCGTCTGGTGATTAACCCCGCCGATCGGGGCGTGGCCGGAGGCAATATTACCGATTTTGCTCAGGAGCAGCACTGGAATATTCAACGCTGGTAGACAGCGTCGGGTGATTCTTTCGAGGAATCTGGAATCTCTGTCACGGATCTCCAGGGCTGATTTGTTTAAGCTAAACGAATCACGCCACTGTTTGAGGATCATGACTATGACTATGCCAACGAGTATTTCCGAAGCGATCGCCTATCTCAACCCTTTTAAAGAAAGCCCCTTGCAATTGCTTGAAGCCCTCTGTGACTTGCTGCAATTTCATGCGGATTGGGCTGCCAGTATGATTCCAATTTACGCCCGCTATTTCAGTCATTCTGAATTTGATATTTTAGCGCAGCGCTTGCCTGCACTTAATCCTCTATTGAATGGCTATCGCCAATTGGGCGCTGCTTAAGCCTCAGGGTCTGCCAGGGCTCAAAAGAAGCGTTCTGTACCGGGCCAGCTGGCCTGTTTTTGCAGACAGTCGACCAAAAAGCAGGCCA
>JBBKWI010000091.1:0-2733 GCA_037968875.1 Candidatus Sericytochromatia bacterium
CAATTAATACTTTAAAGCTTTCTGATTGATTTGTCAAAGGCAGAAATAAATCAGCACCAATCAGGGGTTTGATAGTTCTTAAATTTAAGGAGCACACATGAAACTGGCCTATAGGAAGAGTGAAGTATGAAAACAGTGTTTTGGATTTGGATCGCCTTGCTGATGATCGGTTGTCAGCCACCGCCACCGATCGATCTGATTATTGGTCTCGATACCAGCGCCAGTTTTGCAAAAGCCCATACCCAGGCGCTGGAAACCATTGAGGCTTTGAGCGGAAGGCTTGATCCTGGCAATGATCGACTCAGTCTGTTTCGGATGGACCAGCAAGGGATCAGGCTCTTACGGGAAGGACCCGCTCCCGATCTAAAAGGTTTACAAGCGGTATTGAAAGCCTATGCAGGAACCGCCAATTCCCAATACAAGGGAACCCCCTACCGCTTATTGATGCAGCGCATGCGTAGCCAGATTGATCCCAAACGGCAAACCCAATTGGTAATTCTGGGGGATCTCGCAGATGAGACAGCCAGGGACTCGGACGAACATTTGAGCGCGGACTTTCTGCAACACTGGGCCAAACAGCTCCCAGCCAATTCACGGATTGCTTTTCTGGATATTTCCCCCCGTTTTGAAGAGCAGTTGATCCCCTTGCGACACAGCCTGGGGGAACGTCTCATGATTGTATCAGCCGCCGAAGAAGCCGCAAGTCAAAGCGGACGCCGTCAAATTTTAGCTCATATTAAACGTTAATTCAGGAGAGTTTTATGATTACAGCACAGCAGAATCAGATCCACCTCAAGCTGACTTCAGATCTTCAAGATTGCAGCAGCCAATACCATGCTCTTGAGATTCGTCAAAAGGAACTCAAAAAGCAATGCTGGCAAAGATTACGCCCACTCGTCAGAGCCATCTTAACGATGGCATTACTGGCTGCTGCCGCCTGGCCTTTTTGGTCGCGACTGCCACTTTGGGGCGGATTGCTCTTTGCTGGCTTATTACCACTGATTTTACTCAATTGGCTGCCACAACTGGCTCCAGCCTTAAACGAACACCTGATTATCTGGAAGCAAGAGCAGATTACCGATCTCAATGCCTTACTGAAAACAGCTAATATTTCGGTCTTGCAGAATGAAAGCCTGCCCTCAGAACCACAAAAACTATTTCTCAGAGGCAGTTTTGGGCTGGTAATCACGACCTTGACGGCACTGAGCTTTCAAAACATGATCAACTGGAGTCCTCTGGCCATCGCCATTCCGGTGGCAATACTCTATGCCTGCCTACTTTTTCAGAATCTGTCCGGCTATGCCGCTTGTGTTTATGATCTGCAAACCTATACTGACTTACTTCAGCCTTTAGACGCCCTACCTCAACTTCAGTATCAGGCCCTTAGCAAATTGCACTTGCAAGCAGAGCATCGTTTTAAGCTCAGCCCACAGGAACAAAAAGAGATTCAGGCCCATCATAAATACTTGCGACGTCAGCACTGGATCACCCAGGGATACATGATCCTGCTGGCACTGCCGCTGGCTTATATGGGGTCAATGTCTCTGGCCCAGGTCACCGGCATGGGTTACAGCTATATATTTGGGCTCCGCACCAATCCAATCCTGTGGCTGGTCTTTAGTCTGGCCATCTTTTTAGCTGAGCTCAGCTTTAAAAACTTCTTTGTCAATCGCTGGCTCAGCCAGTACAGCTTGAATCAACTCTTTAATGGCTGGCGGGTACAAGAGCGTCAAGTCAAACTGTGTTACCGTTTTCGCAGTCTAGATCAAATGCTCACCGAACGCCGGGGAGCACTATTTTCACTAGCCGGTGGTGTGTTTATCTTAGTCATAGATATCTGGGCCAACTACCTCTTTTTAACCCAACAAACCGCTGCCCCCTGGCATGCCGCCATTTTATTTGCACTGCTTTTGCCTGTCGCCATCATCTTATTGGCAAAAACCACGGCAATTAAACAAATGCTACTGGACTGCTCACAGCCTTTAACCTGTATGAATACAGAAGCCTGACCCGCCCAAAAACGAAAGCGGCCCGGAGAGTTAATTCTCCGGGCCGTTTGTTTGTCTAATTTAATTAACGAGCGTAAGCAGGGGCAGCAGCGGGAGCGGCTTGAACTTGGGGCTTGCTCATGCCTTCCATCATGCCGATTACTTTGCTTTTGATCCACTCTTTAGCGCCAGACTTGGTCAGAGCTTTGTCAGCCAACCAGCCACCCAGCATGCCTGCGCCACCGACCAACAGGGTCAGGCCGATACCTGAGATGCTGGTTCCGATTGCGGCCATTGCCAGGCCACCTGCGACAGTTGCACCTAAGCCAGTAGCAGCACCGGTAACCGTATCAGTTGCAACGTTAGCAACCGCTTGGGTTTTGGTTTTCTCACCGCGCCAGTAAGCGATACCGTTGGTAATGGCAGAGAAGCCACCGCTGACCAGAGCCGATAAGCCGGTGCTTTTGACAGCAGCCATGCCCAGACCTTTGAGAGCGCCCGCAACCGAACCGGTTCCGGTCTTAACAGCAGTGATTAAGTTGCTGACTTCGCTGGCAACGATTTTGCTATAACGAATCTGAGCGACGTTAGCGCCGACCCAGGGAGACTGAGCAGCCAGAGAATCCAGGAAGCTCATTTTGATTTCGGGGTTCACTTTAAAGCGAGCCAGAATATTTTGGTACTTGCCTTCTTCTTCAGCGGTGGGCTTGTATTCGTATTTCTGAACTTTCTCTTCTAAAATCAG
>JBBKWI010000092.1:0-31746 GCA_037968875.1 Candidatus Sericytochromatia bacterium
TAGCTGCACGGATCATGTGGCGATGCCTGGCACCAAAAAATAGCTCACTCATCTGATCGCCACCCGTGCAGCGTAAGGGGGAGGGAAGACGGCGGCAGGGAACACCAGCACCGGCTTCAGAATACCCAACTCACTTCTGGTCACAGGGCTTCCCACTGGCCGTGTGTTACGCTACAGAGATGATTCGTGTGCAAGAGATCTCTAAGTATTTCGGCCCTCTCAAAGCGGTTGACTCGGTTTCTTTTTCGCTCAAAGCCGGGCAAAATTTGTGCTTGATTGGCAGCAGTGGCTCGGGTAAAACCACGACCCTGAAAATGATCAATCGTTTGATCGAAGCTGACTCCGGGCAGATCGAGATTGACGGGCAATCTATTCTGGAGCAAAACCCGGTCCAATTGCGACGCAAAATGGGCTATGTGATTCAAGAGGGTGGCTTGTTTCCCCATTTGACAGTCTTTCAAAATATTGCCCTGCTGCCCAAAATTGACGGCTGGTCCCGTGTTCAACAACAAGAGCGTGTCAGTCAATTACTGGAGCTGGTCTCTTTGCCCGCCAGCTATGCCCAGCGTTATCCAGCCGCTTTATCAGGGGGAGAACGGCAACGGGTCGGCGTGGCGCGTGCTCTGGCATTAAACCCACCGATCTTGCTGATGGACGAACCCTTCGGGGCCTTAGATCCGATCACCCGTGCCCAGCTACAAGATGGATTTCTGGAAATTCAGCAGCGCTTTGGGGTCACCACAGTGATCGTCACACACGATATGGCCGAAGCCTTTAAGTGCGGTGACTTGATCGCCCTGATGGATCAGGGGCAAATCGTTCAAATCGGTACGCCCCTTGATTTAATCCATCAGCCTGCCAACGACTTTGTGGCGGATTTTGTGGCCACCCAGGCCGGTCTGGATCAGATTCTGAAATTACCCGTCAGTAAACTGGCGATCCCACTGGCTAGCTTTAGCAATGGCTCACAGGCCCAAAATAGCCCCTGGCAGATCGAAAACGGACAGGTCATCGGCTGGAAGCAAGGTGATCGCTGGCTTCAGGAATCTGTCCCGGCGATTGCTGGCACGAGATCGATTCAGACAGCCTTAAAATCCTTGCTCAAGTCAAGCTTTCCGGGCTTAGCAGTGCACGACGCTGAGGGCCAATTACAAGGCTTTATTATGCGCCGCGATCTGGAGCGGCTCTTATGAAGACCCACTGGCACAGACTCAGTCTGGTGACGATAGCTTTGTGGCTATTGCTTGCAACTCCTACGCTGGCCATCGTGATCGGCAGCAAGCCCTTTACCGAAAATCGCCTGCTGGCAGAAATCATTGCCCAATTGCTCGAAGCGGATCCTGAGCTCAAGGATCAAAAAATCGAACGACAATTGAATCTGGGAGCCACAGGTATTATCTTTGATGCGCTACAGCAGGGCGCCATTGACCTCTACCCGGAATACACAGGCACCGCCCTGACAGCCTTGCTGAATGAAGCCGTGATCTCAGATCCTGAAACCGCCTGGCAGCGCGTGCACGCTCAATTTTCAAGTCGTTATCAATTGGATTGGCTCCCGCCCCTGGGTTTCAATAATACCTATGCCTTAATGATGCAAGCAGATCAAGCCGCTGCCCTGGGCTTAGAAAGCGTTTCCGATTTGAAGGGCAAAGATTTAAAGATTGGCTTAACCCACGAGTTCTTGGCCCGTGCTGATGGCTGGCCCGGCTTAGTCAAACGTTATCAACTTGATTTTGAACCCAGTCAGGTGCGTGGTATGGAACATGGACTGGCTTACACGGCTCTCTTAGATAATCAAATCGATCTGATGGATGCCTATTCAACAGATGGCAAGATCAAAAAATACGGCTTGCGCTTATTGCGCGATGACCTACACTATTTCCCGCCTTATCAGGCTGCGATTGTGGTCCGGCAAGAGAGCTTAAAGCAATACCCTTCTTTACGACCCACACTGGAGAAATTATCAGGACGCCTAGACGAAACACAAATGCAGGCCCTCAACGCACAGGTAGAAGAAGATAGTCTCCCTTTAGCGCAAGTGGCACGTGAATATTTAGAGCAAGCCAATTTGGTGCAGAAAGCAGCACAAACGCAGCAGCTAGCTGACAATCGCTTACTGTCTGGGTTTTTATGGAATCAACGCCAGCAAATCTGGACCTATATACAAGAGCATTTAACCCTCACAGGTCTAGCTGTGCTGCTAGCGACTTGTCTGGGACAGCCGCTGGGAGTCGGGATCGCACGCTACCCAGGTGTCGGCAAATACCTGATGGGGACAATTGGCTTGCTCCAAACGATTCCAGGGCTGGCCATGCTCGGCTTTCTGGTACCGGTGATGGGGACGGGTTTTGCCCCTGCCCTGGTCGCGCTCACACTTTACGCTTTATTGCCGATCGTACGCAATAGCTATACGGGCATGCGCGAAGTCCCTGCTGAATTGATAGAAGCCGCCCAGGGACTGGGTTTGACTCCAACTCAGATTCTGTTCAAAATTGAACTGCCGTTGGCGGCGACGGTAATGATGGCAGGGATTCGCACAGCAACCGTGATCACGATTGGCACCGCAACTTTGGCGGCCTTTATTGGCGCAGGGGGATTGGGCGACCCAATTATCACCGGCTTGTCACTAAAGAATATGTATTGGATTCTGATGGGTGTGATTCCAGCTGCTTTGCTGGCGATCCTGGCTGATTTGCTATTGGCCGGGATTGAGCGCCGCCTGAGCCCACAGAAATAAAGCCTTAAGCTGCCGCTTTAGCAAAGCGAAGGGGGCGGTATTGAAACTGAATCAAATCTTGCCAGGCCAGCGCAAAAGTCGCTTGTTTAGATAGCGTTTGCACTTTCAAGTCAAGCAAAATAAAGCTGCGCTCCAGTTTACCGCGATTATAAACCAGCGGGCTGACATAAATGGCACAGGCTGCGCGATCAGGGATTTTCCGCCAAAGAACCAATTGATACTTCATACCTTCAACGTGACAGGCTTTGGGAAACAAGGCATTTTTCACAGGGAGTTCCATTTCTCATGCTTAACGCTAGCATTAGCGTAACTCCAGCCAGAGGAATTTACAAGAGAAGTTTATGAAAACTTAATAATTTAGAAACGCCGATGATATGAAATACTGGCTTTGGTTTCGTCAGTTTTATCGCTATGGGAAACCCCGGCATTAAAGTAAGAATTACTAGAATAGGCGCCAAAACCGCCGTAGTGAATACTCTTAGAGTAAGAGAGTCCGACTTGCTTATCTTCCATATCGTACTTGAGATCAATGCTAGAGCGCTCTTTAGCCGATTGATCCGGTGGACGTACACTAAAGCCGATCGAGCGAAAGCCGACATCGCCATGTCCAGAGCTAATCCCTACTTTACCAGCGACTTCATAATCTGAAAAAGAAGTTTTGAAGAGTCGGGTGTTGGTTTTGATATCGGTGGGAGCCAAAACAGCCCCTGCAATCAAAGCACTTGCAAGACCGGCTGCTCTTAAAGTACCACCTGACATCTCACCACTATCAAAGGCCGCTTCTAGCGGGTTACGAATAAAGTCTTCAGCTGCTGTGCGGGCCATATCTTTCAACAGTGGAGAGCGTAGTTTGGGAGCGCGTTGGTTATCGTTAACAGGACGGCCATCTTGAAACCCGTGTTGCTCATTGCGTGAGAAAGAAAAATCTTCGGGGTTCGGGCGGCGGGCCTGAAGTTCAAATAACGCTTTGTCTGTTGAGAGGTGGTTATTGAAAAAGCCGATTTTGTCGTCGCCCACATTTTTGGTTACATATTTTGCCTGGCGTTCAAATTTCTTACTGAAATCCGCTTGTTCTTGAGGGCTGAATTTAGTTTGCATCTGTTGATAGTCTTTTTCAATATCGAGATCTAAAGATAAAGCTTGCTCGGCCATTCCTTGATTCAATTTGGGCTGTGAAAACTGATCTAAAGTAAAGGTATCGTTACTTTCAAGCGATTTCATAAAATCTGGAGTGCTAGTGGTGGCTTGCTTCTCCGTTGATTTTTGTGGAGCGGCAGCTTGAGTTTGCCATTGCGGTGAAGCAGCTTGAATTTTATCCATGAGTAAAACGATACCAATAGCCTTTCTTATAACACTCTTAATTTATCTGCTTTTTTCAAAAAAACTGACTTGCTTAGCAACAAAATTAAACAAATCTAAGAAACCCGCAGTAATCCATTTCTCTCACCATGGGGTGTCGCCACCGTATCAGCTTCTGGATCGACAATCCAATCGCGATCATTGATCACCAATTTGTATTGATAGACGCCAGGCAATAAGGCCAAATCGGCCTCCCAAAAATCCTGATTAAGTGTCAGCGGGTTACTGGAAGCATGCCAACCATTAAACTCACCGGTCAATGCCACTTGCTGGTAATCGTGATCCCGAAAGCGAAAGGTAAAGCGTTTGGGTGTTTCGGTATTATTTATAAAATGGTGAATATCCTGAGCCAGTTCGGGAGTATTGAAACCAAAACCAAGAGCATGCCCGAGTCCCTGATACATCAACAATTTTTTACGGCGCGCAGGAATCGTCTCATAAGCATAAAGCGCATTTTTAAATGAAACCAGATTATCATCAATGGCATGCGCAACCAGCATCGGCAAATCGAGAGAATGCAGGTGAAACTCGGCTGCAGCCGTAGCTTCTTTGATTTGTTGTCCCCAGGGGTCTTCGGGTTGCCAGCGCGCAGAGCGACGCGAAGGTGCCGAGATCGCAATGCCACCCGCCAGGCGATCAGCGTGCTCGACAGTCATCAAATAAGCCAGAGTGCCCCCAAAAGAAGAGCCGATCACAAAGACCCGGTCGCAGCTTTCACTTAATAAGTACAAAGCTTCAAGCGCTGAACGGTAGCAGTCTAGCCAGCCGACCTCACCACGATACAAGCGCTCTGGATTTTCATGCCCAGCCAAGAGAGGGGCATAGACAGAGTAGCCAAGGCCAAACATTTGCTGTGCCAGGGTCCGGTGATTACAAGGGGTGGCAGCAGAGCCATGAAGCATAAGCAAGCCTGTTTTGAAGTCAGGTTGATCAAAGCAAAAAGGCAGATCTTCTTCTGCCAGCCCCAGATCTTTATAGCGTTTGCGCAGTTGTTCGACACGTTCTTTCATATTAACCTGGCGGCCAATTGAGTGGCCGTCCCCCTAAAATATGCAAGTGAATATATTGTACGGTTTGCTGACCATGCTCACCATGATTGACCACGATGCGGTAGCCATCCTGGGCTAAGCCACATTTACGCGCCACCAATGCTGCTTTTTGAAAAAGCTTCCCCACTTGTTCATGAGACTGATCCGCAAGGTCATCAAAACCCATTAATTTTTGTTTGGGGATCACCAACACATGTACCGGTGCCTGGGGGTTAATATCTTTAAAGGCCAGTACATCTTCGTCTTCGTAGACGGTTTCATAGGGGATTTCCCCTGCCAACATTTTATCGAAAATGGTTTCACTCATAATTAATCTCCCATCCCTATCACTTTCCAGATGCCGTTTGACTGACGTTTGACCAGCACCACACCATGCTCTTCTTCACCATCGACAGATAGCAAAATAGGTACAGCATAGACATCGCTAGCAATGATTTCTTGTTGTATTTTGTGATGCAGCCCAGGGCTCACGATTTCAAGTTGGGCTAAGCTCAACATCATTGCGCCTTTGACAATGAGTTTGGGGGGAGTCATGCCTTTGGTTTGTTCGAGAATTTCTGCTTGTAATTCAGCCTGACTGCTGATTAAGTCCCCGTCGCCCCAAAAAGGAACCGTTGACATCTCAATCGCCAATTCACTATTGCCAGTGGCAAAGGCTTCTAAAAATCGGCTGGCAACTGAAATCGCTTTGCTTTGTTCGCTGGGATCATTGCTTAAATTGGGATCTTTGGAGCAGCCCCAGAGGGTCAGACTCAAGCCCAGTGTGATAAGCAAGTGAAACAGACGCTGTCTCATGGATTGACTCCCCAGTATTTTGAGGCATTATAACATGATCTCAGTCTCACTCTGGGAGACAAATCTATCAAATGCAGCAAAAAAACGACCCTCGGATAACGTTAATTTATCATGCCAGAGAAGAAATGTCTCAGGAGGATTTGCGGCGCTTAAAACTCAGCAAATTTGAGGTACTGGGGTGAATCGAAGGAACTAAAAAATTGCCTTCGTTAGAGAAATCCGGGCTGGGGGGAGCCGGTAAAGATGAGGGTCGACGGGAGCGTCTTTCTGAAGAAAAAACCTGTGAAAAGATTTCAGGTTGGGGGTGATAAAAAGCATCGGCGGGATCACTGATCGGCTCTGGCATATAGTCTCCCATCATCAGATAAAATAGCGCACAAGGTATTCAAAACGTGTTTAAGTCGATACGTTTTAAATGGCTTACTTTTCCACTATAACGTTTTTGTTACGATCCCGTCATCAACTTAGACAAAAATAATCAAACCCTTGGCGCAGAAGATGAGCTCGGCGATAATATAGATTATGTCAAAACAACACCAAGAACCTGAACGCCAGAACGTCTGGCAAATGTTTGATCGCATTGCCGATCGCTACGATTTTTTAAACCACACCCTCTCAATGGGAATCGATCGCGGCTGGCGCCAACGCCTCAACGAGCTTTTGCCTTCGCGTGCCCAGATGCAAATCCTGGACCTCGCTACAGGCACGGCTGATGTGCCCCTGGCGTTTTGTGCCAATCGCGATGACGTCCAGATTACCGGTATGGATCTCTCTGAAAAAATGCTCGCTGTGGGTCGCCAAAAAGTGGCTGCAGCTGGATTAGACCAACGTATTCGGCTAGAAACCGGTGACGCGATGCAGATCCCGGCAGAGAGCGAAGCCTATGATGCCGTCACGATTTCTTTTGGGATCCGCAATGTACTCGATGTCAGCCAAACCTTACGAGAAATGGCACGTACCCTCAAGCCCGGCGGTGTCGGTATGGTTCTAGAGTTTTCGACCCCCCGGATTCCTGTATTCAAGCAGGGTTATTTGTTTTATTTGCGGCATGTCTTACCTAAAGTCGGCGCAGCGATCTCAGGGGACAGCTCTGCCTACCGCTATTTAAACCAGACCATCGAGACCTTCCCTTATGGGCAGAATTTTTGCGATCTAATGATCACGGCGGGCTTCTCTGAAGTCGAAGCCTTCCCACTGACAGGTGGTATTGCAACGATCTATCGGGGTGTGAAACCTTTTTAGATGAAATCACTCGAAACAAAAATCCCACCCCCGCTGGTGACACTGAGTAGCGCTTTTTTAATGTGGCTTGTCGGTCGCAAGACAAACAGGCGCTTCCCCAGGCGGGCAGGGTTTCTGCCGCTGCTGGCGGGCCTGGGGCTGATTGCGTCGGCGATTTTTCGCTTTGGCCAGCACAAAACCACTGCTGACCCACATCATCCAGAGAAAGCCAGCCACCTGGTTGAGTCAGGGGTTTATCGCTATACTCGCAACCCGATGTATCTCGGTTTAGCTTGTATTTTGAGCGCCTGGGCGATGGCGCTGGCCTCCCCTCTGGCCTTACTGGGAGTACCCGGTTTTGTGGTCTATTTAAGCCGCTTTCAAATCCAGCCAGAAGAAAAAGCTCTGCAAGATAAATTTGGTCAGGTTTATGCGAATTATCAAAAGCGTGTGCGCCGCTGGATATAAGTGCGGCTCAGATCAAGTTTGCCTAAAACCACAAAAGCAACACAAAGCACGCCATTTTTAAGCAAAGTCAATTGAGACAAGCAAAGCCTTAAATGTGGTTTAATGACTAGCCCGAAGTACAGAAACCCGAGCTATGAATTGGGCCAGAAAAGCTGAAGAGAAAAGCCATTGTGAACATCCTTATTAATCCGCACCACGAGCAATTTGACTACCTGGATACCGAATCGCGTGCGATCATGCACAAAACCATCGCCTTCTTTGAAAATAAAGGACTCGATAAGATCAATCACGACGATCGTGAGCGAATCTGGTATGCGGATTTTTTGGACTTTGTAAAACAAGAGAAGATCTTTGCGACTTTGCTGACCCCCAGTGGCTATGGCGCTGAAAATTCACGCTGGGATATGACCCGGATTTGCGCCTTTAATGAAGTGCTGGGCTTTTATGGCCTCTCGTGCTGGTACACCTGGCAGGTTAGTATTTTAGGACTCGGACCGATCTGGATGAGTCACAATCAAGACGTCAAAAACCAGACCGCTACTTTCTTAGAGCAGGGCGGCATCTTTGCCTTTGGCCTCTCAGAAAAAGAGCATGGCGCTGACCTCTATGCTTCGAGCATGCGCCTGGACCCCGATGGTCAGGGGCAATATCTGGCCAATGGCCGCAAGTATTATATTGGCAATGGCAACAAAGCCTCGTATGTCTCGACCTTTGCTAAAAAGAGCGAAACCGACGAGTTTGTCTTTTTTGTGACAGAAACCAGCCATCCCAATTATCATTGCCTACAAAACGTGATCTACTCCCAAAACTACATTGCTGAACTCGAAGTCAAAGACTACCCAATTACAGACAAAGAGATTCTCTCCACAGGGCAAGACGCCTGGGACACCGCCCTCAACACCGTCAATGTAGGCAAGTTTAATCTGGGCTTTGCAGCAGTCGGACTTTGCACCCATACCTTCTATGAAGCGATGGACCACGCTGCCAATCGGCGTTTGTTTAACCAATATGTCACTGACTTTGTACAGATCAAACAGCTCTTTATGGATGCCTATTGCCGCCTGGTGGCCATGAAAGCCTTTTCGATTCGCAGCATCGACTATTTGCGATCAGCCTCAGAGAATGACCGCCGCTATCTCTTGTTTAACTCGCTGGTCAAAATGAAAGTCACGACGCAAGCCGAAGAAGTAATCAATCATCTCTGGGACGTGATCGCCGCCAAAGGCTTTGAGAAAAACACCTTTTTTGAAACCGCTGCGGTGCAAATTCGCGGTTTGCCCAAGCTAGAGGGCACCGTGCATGTCAATATGGCGCTGATCGTCAAGTTCATGAAAAACTATTTCTTCAAGCCCACTGACTTCCCCGAAATCCCACGGGTGACAGCCCCCAAAGACGATGATTTCTTGTTTCGTCAGGGCAGCACACGCGGACTGAGCAAAGTCACCTTCCATGACTATAATCTGGCTTATGACAGCAAAGACCTGCCCAATGTGAATCGCTTTCAAAAGCAGATCAAAGACTTCAGGCGACTACTCATGGTCGCCAAGCCCAACAAAGAGCAAATCAAAGATATCGACTTCTTGTTAATTGTGGGTGAATTGTTCTCATTGGTGGCCTATGGCCAATTGATCCTGGAAAACGCCCTCGAGCTTGAAGACGATTTGATCGAACAAATCTTCGACTTTATGATCCGCGACTTCTCCAAGTTTGCTTTGCAACTTTATAGCAAAACCAGCAGTACCAAAATACAGCAATTACTCTGCCTCAAAATGATTCAAAAGCCTGTCGTGGACGCTTTGCGCTATGAGCGTATCTGGGGCAAGTATGTCTACTCTCTTAAAGGCAATTACGCTATGCATCGAGAGAGCGGACAGTATACGGCCCAGCAGACTCCCTAAACCATTAGCTTTTTATCTGATTTTTGATCGACAAGTTTACGCTCTTTGCTTTTGCGTTGGCGAAACACCTTGGACATGGCTTCTGCTTCAGCTGTACTAAAAACCGCTTTGGCACAGGCAAAAATTTCGTCTTCTTCTTCGGCAATGTGGTGCTCATAATCATGGCGAAGTACTTTAAACTTGAGCAACCACTGTGGGCTAGAAAAATCGATTTCGAGTAGGGCGTCGATTAAATCATCAGCGTCTTTGTGTTCAGCCACACTGTGACGGGCCTTGTCCTGACCCTCAGGTTTTGCCATCAGCTCAGCATAAAAGCTTTCTTCTTCTGCGGCGGCATGCGACTTCAGATCGTAATAAAACTCTTGCCAAAGCTCACGGCGCTCCTGGCTATCGCCCTGGGTCTGAGAGATTTTAGCTAAGAGATTACGGTGGGAATCGTGATCGTTTTTGAGTGTTTGATAAATTGTAGACATACTATTTCCTCGTTTTTTGTTGCTATGTTTCAAACTAAACTCAAAACAGGCTTGAAACCTAGCAATTAAACGCTGATTTTGCACCATCTTAATATCGACTGCTTTAGAGTAAAGCTTGCAAATGACAACAACGAGGTACAAGTAATGAAGATTCTTCACAAGAAAACACTGGGTTTATGTTTGATAGCTGGTCTAGCAATGAGTTCGGGGCTAACAGCTTGCCAACAAGCCATAGCCAATCTGCCCATCACGCCCCTGACCCTGGCCGGATGCTGGAAAGGTGTCTCTGATGACAATCGCACGATTCGCTTCGATATTGCGCCCGCTAGCGGAGATAAGCAATTTTCGATCGATGGCAGTGTCTCTGGTCTATTGGGATATAACTTCAATGATTATAAGGTCAAACTGGAAGACAATGAACTCAAACCGCAAAATGGCAATCCCCGCTTTTCGCTGATCTCAGTCGGGGACGCCAAACTCACCGTGCGCTCATTGCTGCCACCGATTACGGCTGAACTGAAGCGCTGTCAATAACACCAAATCGTTAGTAAAGACTCAAAAGAGTGCATCTGCGACGGCAAGAACTTACTGAAGCTGCCAAGAGCTTGTTATGATATAGGTAAAGAAATACTAAAGAGAAGCTCATGAAACCAGAAGAAGAAGTTCAGCGCCGTCGCACGGTCGCGATTATTTCCCACCCCGATGCCGGTAAGACCACCTTAACTGAAAAGTTTTTGCTGTATGGGGGCGCTTTGCAAGAAGCCGGTGCCGTTCGGGCTCGCAAAACCCAACGTGCCGCCACTTCTGACTGGATGGAGATGGAGCGCAAGCGGGGCATTTCGGTGACCTCAACAGTGCTGCAGTTTGACTACGGCGAGTACCGCATGAACTTACTGGATACCCCCGGTCACCAGGATTTCTCAGAAGATACCTATCGTATCTTAACCGCTGTCGACTCGGTCATTATGGTAATTGATGCTGCCAAAGGGATTGAGACTCAAACATTGAAACTGTTTGCCGTCTGTCGCAAACGTGGCATCCCGATTTTCACCTTTATCAATAAAATGGACCGTCCCACCAAAGAGCCCCTGGATCTACTCGATGAGCTCGAAAAAACCCTTGAAATCGGGACTTATCCGATCAATTGGCCTTTAGGCAACGGCTTTGACTTTAAAGGCGTTTATGATCGCATCGAAAAACAGGTCCATTTGTTTGAGCGCACCACGGGTGGAGCGTATAAAGCGCCCGTCTCGGTTTCAGCAATTGAAGATGATTTGCTCAAAGAGGCCCTCGAACCCGATGTCTACGAGCAAGTCGTTGAAGAAATCGAAATGCTGGACATTGCTGGTGAAGACTTTGACCTGGAGCAAGTCCTGGCCGGTCAAATCACCCCCGTTTTCTTTGGCTCTGCCACCAATAACTTTGGGGTTGAGCTCTTGCTGCAGGCCATTTTCAAATATGCTCCACCGCCTGGGGTTTACCCCAGTACCAAGGGCGATGTGAAGCCTGAAAACCCGGCTTTCTCAGGTTTTGTTTTCAAGATTCAGGCCAATATGGATCCCAAGCACCGCGACCGGATCGCTTTTGTCCGCGTTTGCACGGGCCAATACACCAAAAATATTCAGGTGCATCACCCCAAGAGCGGCAAAAAGGTCAAGCTGTCCAGTGCTCAGGCTATGTTTGGGCAGGAGCGTGAAACGATTGAGGAAGCCTGGCCGGGTGACGTGATTGGTTTGATCTCCAATGATAAATTTGGCATTGGCGATACTTTAACCCAGGACACTCAAATTATTTACGAGGGTATCCCCTATTTTGCCCCGGAGCATTTTGTATTTTTGAATAACCCCAACCCATCCAATTACAAACGTTTCCGCGATGGCCTGGAGCAATTGCTGCAAGAGGGTGTCGTGCAAGGGTTTGATCTCAATACCTATTCACAGAATAATTATGTGATCGGTGCGGTTGGGCCCCTGCAGTTTGAAGTGGTGCAATATCGCTTAGAGAGCGAGTACCGCGCCGAAAGCGAACGTATTGCGACCAACTGGTCGGTCTTACGCTGGGTGCACCCGGATATCGAGGCTGCGCGTCTGGATAAATCAACCCTGCCCGTGGGCGCGATTACCGGTACTGACCGCAGCGGTAATCTGGTGGTCTTGTTTACCAATATCTGGTCACTGGGCCTGTTTAAAGACAAGCATCCAGAATTTGAATTGGCCGACACACCTTTTCGCAAAGAGCTGATGGCACGTAAATAATGCAAATCGAATCCAACTCTCGGCTACCCAAGCACCAGCGTCGTCACAACGAAGACAAACGCTTTCAGGCTGATGAGTTGGATTATCGTGAGCCGGCCCAGAAAGACCGCGATCGGCTTTTGTTTTGTTCGGCCTTCCGACGTCTGGCAGGCGTGACTCAGGTCGTCTCGGTACAGGAAGGCCACGTCTTTCATAACCGACTGACCCATAGCCTCAAGGTCGCTCAAATTGCGCGCTCATTGGCCATGAAATTGCGCCAGACCGACAGCGCTCTGCTACCTGCTGTCGGGGATATCGACCCGGATATCGCAGAAACCGCTGCTCTGGCTCATGATCTGGGGCATCCACCTTTTGGGCATATTGCCGAAGGTAAATTGCATCAACTGGCTCAGGCAGCAGGTCTCGAAGACGGTTTTGAAGGCAATGCCCAGTCTTTTCGGATTGTGACCCAATTGGCGATCCGCAAAGAGCAGTTTTCAGGCTTGAATCTGACACGGGGCAGCCTGAATGCGATTTTGAAATACCCCTGGCTCTATGGCGAAAATGGCAAGCATTCCCAGCGCAAATGGAATGTTTACCAGACCGAGCGCGCGGATTATGCCTTTGCCCGAACCGGCATGCCGAATCCATTTAATAAATGCATCGAAGCTGAGCTAATGGACTGGGCCGACGATATTGCCTATTCGATACATGATGTCGAGGATTTTTATCGCGCCAATTTGATCCCACTGGATCGGCTGGTCTCGTCTCTGCATACGGTCAAGGGACAATTGCAAGTGATCCCCGGTGGCGAAACCGATCGCTTTTTGCAGGCGGTCTTTAAGCGCTGGGAAAACCACAATATCCAGTCAGAGTTTCGGGATCCAGCCAAACAAGAAGCCCTCTGCCAGGCGTTTTTACAGATCATCTCTCAATTGGGTCAGGTCCAAACGCCTTATGACGGCTCTCATGCCCTCAAAGCTTATCTGCGGCATTTCACTTCGTTGCATGTCAGTCGCTATCTAAATGCCGTGCAGCTCTGTGACCCGGATTTACACGAAGGCAAACTACTACAGATTGATCAAACCGCCCGCCATGAAGTTAAAATGCTCAAAGAACTGACCTGGCATTATGTCATGCGCAGCCCGGCCCTGACCGCTCAAAAGCACGGTCAGATGCAGATTATCGAAACCCTGTTTACGATCTTTCATTCGGCTGCTCAGAGCCAAAACTCCAGCGAATGGGATATCTTCCCGTTTGGTTACCGCGAGAAGCTCGAAGTCAATGACTCAGCCGCTGAGCGCAGTCGAATCGTGATTGACTTGATTGCCAGCTTAACCGAAACCCAGGCCATTCAGATGTATCAGCGCCTGATGGGAACGTCGCAATCCTCAATGTTGCTACAGATTGTCTACTAAGCGATTAGTTTGTTGCTATTGACAGCACAAAAACAATACTTTACTATTAAGTAAATATTTAACAACAGAAAGATCATCACTCATGAATAACAGCGTTCGTATCTCAGCCATTGCCCTTGCATTACTTGCTTTCAGTGCGTGTAGTCCGTCCAATCCAATTGTTCCTGTCAACGGTGAAAGCATTCAAAACGCAAACCCATCGCTTAGATTTAGTAGCGCAGCAGACGAGCTGCCAGGGGTCCCCTTTACTAGCGAACAGCAAGCAAGTATCGATCAGCAATCCAAATGCACCTTGCGTTCTGCTGCTTTATACCTGGAGGGTCTATCCCCCAATCAACCTCTGGGTTACTGCTCTGAATCTGGTGGAACAGCACCGGAACAAGCACTCAGAGGGAATTCAGGCATCCCCACAGTGATGCCACCCAGCTGGATCAATTTATCTATCCTCAAAGACGGTGAAAGAAAACAAATCCAAACCTTCTCTGAGCTGCAAGCTGAATACGCCCCCGTGGAATCAGCAGCAGAAGCTTATTCTTTTGTGTTGCTAAAATATAAAAACACTGAACAACTGACCGAAAATCGCATCAAACAAGCCGTTTCAGATGCAGCGAATATGTCTTTGGCTGGATTGCGCTTTGAAACAGACTCTCTAGAGGGCACAAAAATGATTCAAAATGCAGACGGCAGTTTTTCAGTCACGAATGTGCTTTTCGATGCCGAATGTAATGGGAATGACGGGACTACCAAAGCTTATGCCATTGATTACCGTGTACTGAGCACGGGCGAAGTCCAAGAAATCAAGCGGAAGCATATCTATTCACAACCTTGTGCTGTGGCCTAAATTAAACCTGGACGGAGTCGGTAGCATGAACCCACTTACCGCACCCGACTGACCAGCGGTTGGTTACCCAATTCGAATTGCCAGCAGGCCTCGCCTTCGCGGTCGATCTCCAGCAAACTGCGATAGGAGTTATAGGCAATCAGGGTATGCCCATTGGCCAGCCGCTGGCAGAAATTGGGCTTGGTCAGAGGGTAGTTCTTGGTGCCTGTAAACTCCCATAAAATCTCACGCTGGGGTGAGACTTCGATCAGGCGATGGTTGCCAGTGTCAGCGATCAAGATCGCTCCTGACTGCAGCCGCAGAGCATATTCGGGGCTTGCCAGTCGATTGTGCTCGTTGCCCATGCGACTGGACTGACCATACGACCAGATCAGCTCGCCCTTGCGGTTGATCTCTTTGACCATATGCAAGGCCCAATCCACAAACAAAATCGTGCCTTTGCCGAGCTCAAGCGCAAAATACGGGTACGAGATTTCACGGACCTCTTTGTACTGCCAGACTTCCTGGCCATCAGGGTCAAATTCAACCAGACGTTTATTGCCCTGGTCTGCGATCAAAGTGTTGCCCAGCACCGTGCGTGTGGCAGAGCGAGGCTTAGCCAGGGGGGGCTCCCCCTTCGCGCCAATCACATAGACCGACTCCAGGCTGGCAAGATCAATTTCCAAGACTCGGTCATGGCTGGTATCTGCAATTAACAAGGTAGTGCTACCTATTTCGCTGATGTGGGTGGCCCGCAATAAGCGGGTATCCGCCTGATTGCCATAAGACCAGAGCGGTGTACCATCGCGGGCCAGGCGCACGACCTGTTGGTTGACGCGATCGATAATATACAGCGGGATCTCTAGCAAGTTCTCCGTTTGAATTTGGGTGGCATGAGACTCCCGAGAACGCTGAGCATCCAACTCACGCTGGGCATCGACCAATTGACTGAGATTATCAAAGATGCGTTGGGCGATACCGCTAGCGCTTTCAAGGCGGTTCTCACTGCGCAAGCGTTCAATCAATTCAGGCATGGTGGGGATCCGATACTGATAAAAAGACTGCATATAACTATCGCTTTTATCAAAGGCGTCGCGCTTGATCTCGACCCGGTGAGCCAGATGCTTTGCCATCGAAGACCAGACCAACCGGTGCTTGAGAGGTTGAATTTCAATCAGTTTGTCTTCATCCATCAGCATGACGCTTTTTTTCTCACGCCGAAACACACGCTGCGGTTGACCCAGACGCATATCTTCACTCATGTCTTCAGTAAAGTAAAAACACTCAGAAACAATGCGTCCATTGGGATCCACTTCAATTACCCGGTGATTATCCGCATCGACAATCAAGGTGTCACCATCAAACAAGCGCTGAGCAAAAATCGGAGACTGCAAGCCTTGTTCGGCTCCAAAGCTCCGAATAATGGTATCCCCCTCGACTTCGATCACCCGGTGATTGCCCGTGTCAGCGATCAGATAGGTACCGTCATAAGTGCGCTGAAAATCCGAAGGGCGAGATAGATTTTGCTCAGGGGCAGGCGCTTCAGGCTCATCTTGAGGTTCAGCAAGAGTCTCAGGTGCTACTTCGGCTGTCAGCCCAATTGACGGCTCAGCATTGGGCTCAAAAGCAGCATCTTCTGGAGCTAAGGTTTCCGTTTCATCGCTGAGCCCTGACTCCGGAAGCAATTCTGCACTGGGCTCTACCCGGTCGGTTGCTTCAGGTGCTTGACCGTACTGCCAAATAAGCTGCTGGGATCGATCCACAATCAGGACTCGATCATGGCCCTGATCGACAATCAAAAAATGCTCGTTTTCGTGGTCAATAAAATAATAAGTGGCCTTAACTGGATTCAATAATTTGTGCTCAGCAGAACGTTGCTGCTTAAGCTCCCAGGTCACGTTTCCACCGGGGCTACATTCCAGTACCCGGCTGGCTTCGCGATCGACGATCAGGATGTTTTTATTGGGGAGCCAGAGCGCATTCCAGGGGTGCTTGCAAGGCAGTTCAGGGGCTTTGAGTTCCCAGTCAATCGTTTTATTATCGTCCAGAATCAAGAGCCGTCGACTACCCGGATCGGCAATCAAGACCTGATAACGAGGCAACGCGCCCAGGGAATCCAATGAGCTTTGATTCTTTTTTTGGAGTCGCTGGGGGCTCTCAAGCTCCAAAAAACAGGTCGGGCAATCCCAATTGCCTTTGAGAGAACGATTGCAGGCTGGGCATTTATAAGGGGGACGACCGCCTTCTTTCAGGCTTTCACGAGCCATCAGACTCAGGATTTCCTGACGGGTCAGAATCACCTCCAGATCAAAGCGCTCCAGAATATTGTCGATCTGCACTTCAACGGCATCATAGGTTTCGAGTGTCTGACGATAGCCTTCGGCCAGTTCCTGAAAACGACGGTGCTCTTCAGGGTGAATCGCCAGATCAATCTCGCTTTGCTGGTAGAGCTTTTGATTCAGCGCCAGCATGATTGCAGCAATCGCCTGGGTGGTATCCAGTGAAATGGCTTCAGCCTCTTGTGGGCTCAGACCAGGCACAACCCCCTGACCATGATCAGGTGCATCCGGGTCATCGAGATCGATAGGTTCCAAAGAACGGGCCGGAAGATCCGGATTGGGCGGCCCTTGCTCACGTAGTTTCTGGATAGCGGCCTCACTGGTATGCCCGGCTGCGATCAGGAGCTCCAACGGGCTTTTTTGCAGGCCGACAATCGGGTTAGGCAAAGCATAGACCAGACCGATCGGTTTGGTTTGCTCAATAATCGCATTGGGGATCGAGTGAAAGCGCATCGGCTGAAACTGGTGGGGATCGATTAAGGTCAGGCCCGGCGTAAAAGGTGTCGGCTCAGGATGACTGGTGATCAGCAGCAAATGGTTTTGATCAGGGGTCAACTGCATCAGGTCGCAGGGGTCTAGCGGTTGTTCAGAGAAAGGCGTGCCTTTGAGCTGGATGGTGTCTTCAAACTCTTCGTTTTCGATATTGACTGAATGCAATGCCGCTTGCGGACTGACCACCAATAAATACAAATAGCGAATATCTGGCGAACGCACCAGATTGCCAAAAACCATTTCAGGCTCGCCCAGAGAATGGGTTTCGAGGCTGAGTTCAGGCAGACTGAGAATCAAAAGACGTGGCGACATATTGTCGGTGATATAAGCTTTGGACTCATAATAATCAAAGGCAATATTCAGGGATTTGGTACTGCCTGCCGGGCGAATCGAAACTTCACCGAGCAAGGTATACGTTGCGGTTTCAATCACCCAGATACTCCCCGCGTGCCGATCGCTCACACAGAGATAGTCCCGATCTTCAGAAAGGTACAAATCATAGGCCGTGTTTTTGATGCCCAACTGGTTAGCGCCGGGTTTGTGAACGCGTTGAAATAGGCACTGGTGACTTTGGGCCAGTACTGCAGTTTGAAAAGGCGTCTGGGTATAGTGATAGCTGGTATTGGCAGTGATTACCAGCCCATGCATGCGTTCTTGATCGGGTTTTAAAAACCCCTCGATACTGCCATTGTGGGGATTAATCTGGCACAAAGCTGAGCCCCAGGGCTCCCAATCGTGGGTCTCCAGACTGGGAGGCTCTGAATCTCCAAAAAGACTGCTGCCACTATCAAAGAGCGGAATCGCTGCCAGCACTTCTTCTGTCAGAAAGTTTTGCACATATAGGGTACGCGTCGCTGCATGCACGGCAAAGCTGGTGCCAGCAATGGCCTGATAGGCTTGCTCATAAGCCGTCGCTTGCTGCGCTTCCAATTCGGCGAGTGTTTCAGCTGCAATATCCGCCTGCTGCATGACTGCTGCAAGGAGTTCGGCAGCTTCCAATAGATCAGGCTCGTGTGCTTCGCTCATGCTGACACTATACCACTAGGTAAAGTGTCGAATGATGAAGATTGCAATCGTTCAATTTTAGCGCAGGCATCGCCACCTGATTGATTTGAGGTTTGTTCCTGAAATGATTTCCTCAGGTTTGTTATGCTGAACAGCAAATAATTCCACAAGGGGCGACTGTGAGCGTTCAAATCATTATTATTGCGCTGTTTTATCTGCTGATCTTTGGGGTCGGGGTTTGGGCCAGCAAACAGGAAAAGTCCACCGATGCCAATCTGATTCATGGCGGGCGGCAATTGCCCCTGGTGGTTGGCTTTTTTACAATGACAGCCACCTGGGTGGGCGGCGGTTATATTAATGGTACCGCTGAAGCCGTTTATGACTCAGCGCGCGGCTTGCTCTGGACACAGGCACCCTGGGGCTATGCCATCAGTCTGGTGATCGGTGGCTTGTGTTATGCACGCATCATGCGTCGTTACGGATTTACTACCATGCTAGATCCATTTACGCAGCGCTATGGCAAAGGCATGGCTGGTATTTTGTTTGTGCCTGCCTTAATTGGCGAGATTTTCTGGACAGCGGCGATTCTGACGGCGCTGGGGACTACTTTTGGCACCGTCCTGAATTTTGACCTGAGCACCTCGATCATTGTCTCGGCCGCCTTTGCGATTGGCTATACCATGCTGGGTGGCTTACTGGCCGTAGCCTATACTGACGTGATCCAGTTAATTTTTATCTTGCTGGGCTTGTGCCTGGCGATTCCTTTTGCTCTGAACTATACCGGGGGGATCAGCGAAGTTGTCAGTCAATACCGTTTACAGTTTGGCCCCTTAGCTCAGCTTTGGCCTACTTCAGCGATGGGGTTGGGCATCTGGCAATGGCTAGACTACGCATTTTTACTGATGCTCGGCGGCATTCCCTGGCAGGTCTATTTTCAACGGGTATTGGCCAGCAAAGACGAAAAGTCAGCGATGCAGATGTCACTGGTGGCCGCTCTGGGTTGTCTTTTATTGGCGCTTCCTGCTATTGCGATTGGTGCGATCGGGGCCACAGCAGATTGGTCAGCGGCAGGGGTCGCCGCCCCGCAGGATGCGGCCCAGATCTTACCCTATGTTTTGCAGCATCTGACCCCACCCTGGGTCGCGACGCTGGGCCTGGGAGCCGTCGCCGCAGCGGTCATGTCTTCAGTCGATTCATCGATCCTGTCGGTCTCATCGATGTATGTCTGGAATATCTATTTGCCCTTCGTCAAACCTGACGCAAGCAACGCCCAGCAGCAGCGGGTCTTAAGAATCGCTATTTTATGTCTGGGGGCCTTAGCGACAGTCTTTGCCTTAAAGGTCCAGAGTGTCTATGCGCTCTGGTATTTGTGTGCAGATTTGGTCTATGTGGTGCTTTTCCCGCAATTGACATTGGCCTTGTTTAGCAAATCAGCCAATACGATTGGTGCTGCTGCCGGGCTGACGGTCGGTCTACTCTTGCGACTGGGGGGTGGGGAGCCTTTATTGGGTCTACCCGCCTGGATCGCCTACCCGATGCAGAGTGAAGACGGCAGCAGCCTGTTTCCTTTTCGCAGCTTTGCGATGATCGTTAGCTTCATCACGATTTGGGCGGTGTCTCGCTTGACGCAGAAAGCATCGCCGGCACGTGAATTACAGATTTGTGAAGATCGGGCTTAGGGGCTGAGGCCAAATTTTTATGGCGAGATTCAAAGGCGATTTAGGTCTGCAGGGCGCCGTGACGCATCGGCTCCACATAGCTATGCTGCACCCACAGGGCATAAATACCCAAGGGCAGAGTTCCATATTCGTAACACTCCTTTGTCGCGAACGACTAAAGGCCCTGGCTCCCGCAGCACTCATATTCCCTTTGCCCCGCAGACCTGTGAGGTTCTGAAAACAGAAAAACACAGACCAAACCAAGTCAAGCCAATGTTCCTTGTACCCTGCTCCAAATATCCTTGGTCTGGATGCCAGAAGGAGTAGGAGGCCGGTGGGAGCCATGGATGGCGGAACCGGTCGACTCATAAGAGAGGGAAGGCACACGATGTGCCGCACGAACGACCTGGCGGCGTGCAGACCGCACTCGCGTTAATCGATCCAAACCAGAACCCAATGCTCTGGATTTTAAGCACTAATAACAGACTGTAGTTAGTGAAGGGGCAAATAGAGGAGAAAGAAATAAATGCTCGCTGTAAGAGCGGCGAACCCCGACGATAGCTTGAGAGTAATCTCTAATCAAGCCAAAAAATGGGAAGAACCCCGACAAAAGTCCAAAATTCACGCGTCCGTTTCGGTCTCCTGAGGTTTTCGTTCAACACCTGTGAGGCTCCCCGTTTACAGGGGCTCTTACGTCTCCAGCGTTTAATAGCATCTCTCGATACTATCGGCGCTCCTGACGCTTATCAGGTTGCGAACTACCTTGCCGTACCACCCTGCTCTCGCATTGCGACCCGGTCCAAGGTCCCTCTTCAGACTTCATCTGGGCACTACAAGGTTTTCCCCCTGGTACAGCTTGGCCCCGCCCAACCTTGCGGTTAGCTTAGCCCTTGACCCGTCTGCCGTTTTTACGACTCTCGGGTGTTACACCGTTACCAGATCCGTTGCTCTGTTGCCAGAGCCCGTTACCTTCTTGCACTTCCCGCCTTCAGGGTTTTTCACTCTCTTTGTATCGGCCACCGTTACCAGCGCCTGCCACTCTTGTCTTTTGATTAAGACTGCAGCGGTTTCTTCCACATTCGATCGTGCGTACCGTCGCTGAACTTGCCCGGCCACATTGCTGCGACCTGACTCTCCGGGGCCTTGCGACCCCTTCCGGCGATTCAGCTTGCGCTGCCTCACCGCTCAGGACAGAACCTTTACCCTCTTGGGTGTTCTGCTCTTCAGGGAATTCACCTCTCGCGGAGCTTTCAACTGCTTCCAGTTGACTCCCTGCTTTCCGTTTTGACGGCTCTCAGGTTTTGTTCTCCACTCGAGTTGGCTTTACCACGTTTTGATCTTGCAATCAAAGCGATTGGTTTCCGCCCCTCTTGAGCTTTCGGCCAGGAGTCTCACCTGGTCCATCCGTGACGCTTCTTTCGGTTTCGTCGAAGTTCGTGATATTCATATTACAGATAAATCTTAAGATTGTCAAGGTTTGCCTAAAAATTTCTTAAATTAAAATTAAGATCGCAGACTTTAAAAGCGATTTACGCTATGATATTTGGCTTTTGAGTTCAAAAGCCTCTGCCAGTAATTGAAAAGAACGTTGTCGCGCTGCTGGCTCATGGATCAGGCTGCTGATCATGATCTCTTGCACCCCCATTTGCTGCGCCAATATTTCAAACTTATTTCGCAAGGTTTGAGGCGAGCCGACAAACATGCGTTGACGGGTGGATGCAATCAGATCTTGCTCCAAAGCGTTATAGTTTTGGGCCTGGGCCTCAGCAACACTCGGAACCGGGCCGGGCTGGCCCTGATTCAAGCGAAAACGCAACATCGTTAGCTCTGCCGACATTGCCAGCTCAGCGGCGGCGTCATCGCTTTCGGCACAGATCGCTGAGACCGCAATCATGGCCTGGGGTGAAGCCAAATAGGGGGACGGCTGGAATCCCTGGAAATATTTTTGCAAAGCGAGCTGGGCGGGCTCGGGTTGAATATGATGCGCAAAGGCAAAAGACAAGCCTCTGGCCGCAGCAAGTTGGGCGCTAAAGGTACTGGAGCCCAATAGCCAAACCGGCGGTGGGCTAAACCCGGTTGGGATCGCCAGAATTTTATTGGGGTGCTTCTCATGCAGATAAGCCATCAGTTCACTGAGCTGCTCCGGGAAGTCGTCAGCTTGCAAGGCCTCCGGCGCGCGGCGTAACGCCAGGGCGGTTCTGAGGTCAGTCCCAGGTGCGCGGCCCAACCCCAGATTGATCCGACCCGGATAAAGCGCTTCGAGCAAACGGAAGTTTTCAGCGACTTTTAAGGGCGCATGGTTGGGGAGCATGATCCCACCGGTACCGACTTCGATCCGCTGAGTACGCGCCGCAATCTGACCGGCCAGCAAATCAGGGGAAGCTGAAGCAAGCATATTGCTATTGTGGTGCTCAGACAACCAATAACGCTGATAGCCGAGCTGATCAGCCAGGCTGGCAAGTACTAAGCTCTGCTGTAGGGTCTGGATACTGCTATACCCGGCCGAAACAGGGGTTAAGTCCAGAATGGACAGTTTGAGAGATGACATGGGTGGACCTTCCGTACACGCGTTCAAAAAAAGTTAAAATAAAAGAGCCCCGAATCAGAGACACGAGCTCTTTTAATATTTTAAATTAAAACTAATCTTGTGCAGGGAAACTAGAGCAGGGATTAACCCTCGCCACTGCCGACATGACCGCCGCCATAGCCCATAGCGCCGCCGCCCTTGGCTTTGGACTTGCCTTTGCCACTTGAGCGGTTGGCATTGCGGCCACCGATACCGTTCCAAACATTGCGTTCCCGACCACTGCGGCTGGGCAATTCAGGACGAGCTTCGTTAACTTTAAGCGCCTGTCCTTTGAGTTCTTTGCCGTTCAAAGCTTCAATCAGCTTGTCGCCAGCTTCTTTGTCAGCGATTTCAACAAAGCCAAAACCTTTGGATTGCTCGTCTTGATCTAAGGCCAAATCGACCGATTCAACCGGTGTGTGTGCTTCTACTGCTTGCTTGAGATCGTCTTCTGTGACGTCAGCAGCTAAATTACCAATAAATATTTTCATGTTGTTCTCCTGGAATACTGGGATCATTGTATCAGCAGATGGGCCTCCACGACTTGATTTGCAAGTATTTATTCAGCAGTTCAGAATCAGGACCTGTGATTTGCCTGAATTTCAGTTCTCGCACGTCAAGCTGTATCAAAAATTAGACTATCAACAAGATGAAAAAAGAAACCCGTGAAGCTCTGATCGCGTTGCCGTTAATTGTCATGATAGGGCTGGCATTGGCTTTAGTTGGTGGCTATTCAGGCCAGCAATGGGCAGGCATGTCAGTCTATGCCTGGTGTGTGGCTTTGGCCTTTGGCATACAATGGCTGGCCTTTGTGCCGGCTTATCTGACCCAGAGCGAAAAATTCTATGACCTGACTGGCAGCCTGACTTATCTCTCGATTTTGGCGCTGGCTTTTAGCTTGCGTTCGGATTTCGATCCGCGCGCCTTGCTATTGGTGATCTTGGTTGCGGTCTGGGCTTTGCGCCTGGGGTCATTTTTGTTTCTGCGGATTCAAGCAGTCGGTGAAGACAGTCGCTTTAGCGATATCAAGCGATCCTTTACGCGATTTTTGATGGCCTGGACCTTACAGGGGCTTTGGGTCTGCTTCTCGCTGGCAGCAGCTTTGTCAGCAATTACCACTCAGCATCAAGTGCCTCTCGATATTTGGGCCGGGCTGGGTCTGATTGTTTGGCTACTGGGCTTTGGGATCGAAGTGATTGCCGATCAGCAAAAAAGCCGCTTTCGCAAACAAAAACAGAAATCCAGTGAATTTATTCAGAGCGGCCTCTGGGCCTGGTCGCGTCACCCTAATTATTTTGGTGAAATCATGCTCTGGATCGGCATTGCTCTGATTGCCTTCCCGGTTTTGCAGGGCTGGCAGTACCTGACTTTAATCTCACCGGTTTTCATTACTGTTTTGCTGACCCGAATTAGCGGGGTGCCACTGCTCGAAGAAAAAGCCGACCAACGCTGGGGCGGCCAGACTGAGTATGAAGCTTACAAAGCCCGAACCTCAGTGCTCATTTTATGGCCACCCAAAGACCCCGCGACTCGCTAAAAAGCCAATCGCAGTGGCTTCAGCTATCTGAGAGTGGATCTTCCGTTACGACGGGGATCTGCTGCCCGGCAGCTTCTCTCAGCTTGTCTTTTTTGCTTTTGCGCTTGCCTTTAATAGGCGCATTTCCTTTGGAAACAATCCCCTTATCGCTGGGCTCAAAACCCGCAATTTGCTCGCGGTCTAAGTGGATGCCCGCCCGCTTTTCGATCAAGTCAAAATGGGCCTCGCTCTCGGCTGAGATCAGAGAAATAGCGATACCCGTTTGCCCGGCCCGCGCTGTGCGGCCAATGCGGTGAATATAGTCAGCAGGCGCACGCGGCAAGTCAAAATTCACGACATGACTGACGTCTTCAAAATCGAGCCCGCGTGCCGCAATATCTGTCGCGATCAAAACCTGCACCCGCTTGTTTTTAAAAGCTCTCAAGGCCGCCAATCGCTCGGATTGCTCTAAGCCGCCATGAAAAGCGGCGGCTTTAAAATCGGCTTTTTTGAGTTTTGCAGCCAGATTATAGGCCCCGCGCTGGCTGGCCACAAAGACCACGCTTTGCTGCCAGTCTTCGGTTTTGATTAGATGGCGTAGCAAGAGACCCCGAGCGCTTTGATCGACCTGGATCACCCGCTGCTGAACCTGCTCAAGGGTGGGTTCACCTTGATCGATACGCACAGAGGCCGGATCATTTAAAACGATTTCAGTCAGTGCTTTGACTTTCGCTGGAAAGGTTGCTGAAAACAGCAAAGTCTGACGTTGTTTAGGCAAAATCGCCAGCAGGGTTTCAAGTTCCTCGGCAAAACCCAACGACAGCATTTTGTCAGCCTCGTCGATGATCAGCAAGGCCAGTTGAGTGAGATTCAGCTGCTGCTGGCGCAGTAAATCAAGCAAGCGACCCGGCGTGGCCACGACCACATCAACGCCCTGGCGTATAGAAGCTATCTGGGCGTCGGTATCTTCCCCGCCAATGATCGCTCGTATCCGAGGCTGCGGATCAAGGCACTGGGCATAGGCTTTGAAGGCGGTCGCCACTTGCAAAGCCAGTTCGCGTGTTGGCGCTAGCACCAAGGTGTGCACGCCTTGTAGGCGGGCGCTTTCAGCCCAAAACTTGAGGGCTGGCAGCGCAAAAGCAGCGGTTTTACCCGTGCCGGTTCGTGCCTGGGCCAGCAGATCGTGGCCGTTTAGCACCAGCGGAATCGCCTGGGCTTGAATCGGGGTAGGGCTTTCATAAGCCAATTGGGTCAGCGCCTGTAGCAAAGGCTCAGGCAGTTCGAGAGCGTGAAATGACATGTATTAGACCTGTAAATAAAGGGTGTCGGAGCTGAGCCTATTATACTCCGACCCCAGCTGAAGTTTGGCTAATATGGATAGAGAGGCTTCGGCGCTGATAAAAAGTAATGTTCTGTTTGCTTATTTTCTAGCCAGAAAGTCATGCCTGCTGAGTTTATTTCAGGAATGTTCCTGTCTGGTGACGTCGAAATCACCAATGCCTGGCGCCAGTGAAACTTTGAGTGTGCCTTTGGGGTCTTGGTCTGGGGCTTTTTCGATGGCAAAGGTGATATTATTGCCTGACTCGACCATAAAGGTCTGCACCTGGTGCATAATATTGCCCGCGCTAAAGTTATCAATGCGCAAATCGATGGTATCAGACATTAAAGGCTTATGCTTATTATTGTCATCAACGAGGGTATATGCGTACCCGCCTTTGCCATCCTTGGCGATGCTGGCTGTCAGGTTGACCTGTCCATCTGCGTCCAAAAGGTAAGTTTGTTTTGTCAGACGTTCAAAAGCCATTGATGCCGCTCTGCGCGACATCTGGGGAACCGTTAATTTGATTTGTAGCTCCAGGCAATCGGCTGTCAAAACCTTAATCAAAGCAGAGCCCTGCACAGGGCCCATGCCATCGAGACGCAAGTGATCTCCTTGCTCGAATCCCAGCAGATCCACATTTTCGGCAGTGGCTTCTTCAATCGTGAGTTCCAGTGAGACGGCCGCCATGCCACCCCCTCTGACCACATGCCGGCTATCTTGAAAGGTATACGATGATTTGGCTTCTGGCTGAGACGCCTTTTTTTGAGCTTGTTGAGCTGACCCTGACTGAGACGCTCTGTAAACGCTGGCATTGTGTGCGGCTCTGCCCGATTTATCGACGCTACCTGTCATCGTTCAGTCCCACTTTAAGCAAGTGATTAGCTGTAATCAATAGCACAAAGGGCCTGTCGCATTTCACTATTCCCATTTCCTGTTTTCTCCCATAATAGTTCCAGAGTCCAGCTCAATTATATTCTGTATCGTAATCACAATTCAAACTCTCTTCGAGAATGATAACGAGTAAAGCGCAACAGTGCGGTCTATTAAGCAGGTGTTCTTACCTTAGGTTCCCGGTGTTTGTTCAATGCTCAAGCGCTAACCGGGCCGTATGGTAAACTCTTTTCAGAAGGCGCAGCACACACCAGACTAGCGCAAATGAGGTCAACATGTCGAAGATCGAAGCCCTGCTGTCTGAGATGGAAGCCTGGCGCCAGCCAGGAAACTGGTGTACACCGCAAGAGTTTGCTGAAATTCTGGCCCGGCCTGAGACTGAGTTTAGCCTCGCTAACCCAGGCCTACTGCAGGGTCCTGAAGGTGGGTTTTTGCTCGAGATTATTCAGAATCTCTACTATGTCAGCCATGAAACTGACGAAGGCAGAGCCCTGGCCTTCAATCTGGTATTTTGTTCCCCTTTGTCAGAAGATCCAAATCAAAGTCAGTGGGACATCGAAGGCGCCTTTAACAGTGCCTTTAGATACTGGCATTTTCAGGAAGCGCTGCCTTTCAGCCAGCAAGAACTTCGCCGACTGGCGGTCTGCAATCCCGACACCTCAGCGATCTGGGTTGAGAGCTCCGGTAATCAACAAGATCCGCAGCAAATCAAGCCGGCTCGGCTCGAAATTCGCGGGCTGGCCCTGCTCGGTCAGAAGTGGATGGACTCAGTTCAGAGCCTATCTTACGAGTATGCCAATCGTGAAACCCCACTTATCTTTCGGGTTGAGGGACCTGGCTGGATCGAAGTTTACCTGGGCTCGCGTTTTTATGCCCGGCTCAAGGCTGGTATTCCCCAGATCGCCCTGCCACGCGCAATTAAAGACAAGAGTGTGCTCAATTACCTGGTTAAAGATGGTCTCAAAAGTCTGCAGGGAGCCATCCAGGCAGCCTTACCAAAGCTTGAAGAACTCGATCCGCGTGATGGCAGGTATTTTGCAGAATACTCTTACTACAGCGTGATTCTGGCTATCGTGAACAGCATTCAACGACTCAAGCATGGCGGAACCTTGATTCTGACCAGCAAAAGCCAAAAAAACGCCATGTTGGAGCATCTCAAACTCAAATATTCATTTCAGGATCAAGAGCACGTCCTCAAAGATCTCTATCTCAGCTTTATCACCTCAATGAGCCATGGCCTGGCACTGCGTCAGGCCCGCAGCCAGGAGGCATACGACGCGTCGGTCCAAGATATCGGTAAGGCTTTACGCAAACAGCGCCTGAACCCAGCCAAGTTGCCGCCCGAGAAACTGCCCGAATTCGAACTCTTTTATCATCGGGTGAATCAAGCCCATAAGAGCATGGTCGAATGCTGTCAGATGATCGGTGGTTTCTCAAGCACCGACGGTGCAATCGTGCTCGATACCAGCCTCGACATCCTGGGTTTCTCAGCCGAGATTCTTGTCGAAACTCTCGGCACAGCGAGTCCAAGCCCGGTCATCCACAAATTGACGGGTTATCTATTGGCGGATCGCCAGCACGAAACCGAAGTTCTCGACCTCAAACATATGGGTATGCGTCACCGCTCAGCCGCCAAGCTCTGCGCTGCCATCCAGAACATTGCTGTCTTTGTGGTTTCACAAGACGGCGGCGTCAGTCTGATCTGGAATAAGGGAGGCGCAGTCTATTTCTGGGAGGACTTCCGCACCAAGAATATGCCCTTCGATCTGCTGCCGACACTCTTTGAGGCCGAACGAGAGGTCTTTGGCGATACGCTCGCTTAAACTCAGTATTGTGCATCACTGCCCTACTCATGCAACCCGCTGTACCCAAATAGCGATTGAAGTACCCGTGCTAGAGCAAAGCCTGTATCAGACGAAAAATCGCCAGCAAGACAAACGCCAGGCCAGGAAAAAAGAACAGAGCAGGTAGAAACCAGAGCCCCCAAAAATTATTCTCACGCAGATCAGTCAGGTTGTGGGGATCATACGCAACAGGGATGATCTCGCCTCGCTGATAGGACTCATGACTAGAGCCTACATTGGTGCAGACTTCCTGAATATTTCCATTAGCATCGGGCACGCGCACGACCGGGAAGCGGGACTCAGAAGCACTGCCCCCGCGACAGGCCTGATTAAAATCATAGCGAATGACGGCCGTCTTAATTTGCACAGCATGGACCATGAAGTGCTGGGCTTTGCGGTAGTAATCATAGCCAAATTTAATCGGCACCAGGCCCACAATCAACAAGAACAGAACACCCGGTAAGCTAAACAGAATCGGATTGATTTTAGGAGGTTTTGTTTGCATGAGTACGTAGCTTAAAAAGCGGCTTTGAGCTTTTCGCCGAGTATTTGTAAAGCTTGCTGGATTAGCTTTTTGTCTTCTGGCTCCAGATCTTCCAGCACCGGCTCAATAATCGCAGCGCGACGGTCAGTGATTTGTTTTAAGATCTGTTTTCCGTTCTCGCTGAGCGTGACATAGACCACCCGACGATCTTCTACAGAGCGGGTGCGCTCAATCAGATCCATATTGATCATGCGATCGACCAGCCCCGTGGTCGCACCATGCGACAAGAGATGCATCTCACTGAGTTGGCGCATGGTCACACCTTCTGGGCGCACTTGCAAATTAAACAAAACATTGAGCTGGGGGCCCGTGATCCCATTTTCCCGACTCACTTCAACAAAAACATGGCGGCTAGACGTCATCGTTAACAAAAAAACCGCATCAAAATGCTCCAATAAGGTCTGTCGCTTCATTTTTCATCCTCAATTACTGCTTAGATAAACTCTAATCTCTAAACTATTCTAATAGATCAATAGTTTGAATGCCAAAACTATTTACTTTCAAGATCGGTTCCCAGAGCCTGATAGAGCTTAGCCAGGGTTAAATTGAAATCAAATTCTGCGAAAATAGTTTGCTGCTGACTTTTGCGCCATTCGACCTGAGAGTCCAATAAATCGATATTGGAGCCCGTGCCCAGCTGATAGGTTTTTTGAGAAATCCGCACTTGTTCTTGTGCCAGACTCAGGCTTTCAGCAGACATCAACTGACGCTCTTTGATCTCAGCGAGATCTTTTAAAGCATTGTCTATATCCATCAAAATCACCTGCTGCTGTTGATCCAGTTGGGTACGTGTTTGCTCGACATCACTCAGGGTTTTCTCGGTTAAGGCCTGAGACTTAAAACCATCAAACAAAGGCCAATCCAAATTGAGATTGTAATTCAGGTTTTGGTTATTATTGCGATTGCTCTCAGAGACCGCCGTGTCTTGAATACTATAACTGGCACCGGCACTTAAAGTGGGCCAGGAGCCACGCGATTGAATCGTCGCATTGATCGTTTGAATTTCCAGATTCAGTTTCAACTGACGAATTTCACTGCGCTGGGCAAGTGCCAATTGAGAAGCCACTTGCGGCTGTTGTTGCAAACGCAATAATTGCTCAATTTGCTCAACATGTGCGGCTTCATTTAAGCGCAGACCGCTTTGGGTTTCTTTACCGATCAACTGATTTAAGCTAGCTAAGGCCTTTTCATAGGCGCGTAAATCCTGGCTTAAGGCTTGCATAAAAGACAGCCGTTGGTTTTGAGCCCGCAGACGGTCGACCTGGGGAGCCATTCCCAAAGCGTGCTTCTTTTGCACAATTTCTAAATGCCGCTCAGCCTGTTCGACCAGGCTTTGATCCAGCCGCACCACTTTCCAATTTTTGAGGGCTCTGAAATAAGCTTCAGTGACCTGATAAACAATGTTTTGGCGGGTTTGTCGTAAAGACTCTTGTTGCATCTGCAAGCCTTTTTCCGCGATTTTAATCCCATCAACAATTTTAAAACCTGCGAATAAGGTTTGATTGATACCAATCCGAGTATTAAAGGTATTCACGCTCGCAGTTCCCAGGAGCGCCGCAAATTGCGGATTGGAATCTAAACCTGAGCTGCCCCCCGAGATCTTTTGACCCACCGGATCTTGACGCCCATAAGAAGCCGTCACACTGAGTTTGGGTAAAGCCTGAGCCAGATTTTCTTTGAGAATCGATTCCGCCTGACCAATTTTTTCATCGGCAATCAAAACGGTGTGATTGCTATGCAGTGCCAATCGAATCGCTTCAGATAAACTTAAAATAGACTCGGTCGGCTCAATCTGGTTCAGCGCTAGCTGCTTAGCAGACGCCTCAGGTGCCTGCACCGGACTCAGAATAGCTCCACCAGGGCTTTGCGCCAGCACAGGCAAAGTCAGCAAATGGCAAGCCAACACGGCGAGTAAAGTCGCTCGAATCACGGGTCGCTCTTGCATTTATTTGTCCTCCTGATTTTGTAGGCCGGCAATCATGCGCCAGGGGTCTAAGCTCAAACCGATCCGAAAGTAATCGCCCTGATCGAGGGCGGGCCCTGACCACAAAAGCTGCTTGGTGTAATTCCCTGTCAACGACAGGCCGGGAACCAGCTCAAACTTGAGGCTGGCCCCCAGATTTCCGCCCAAGAGAAAATGGGCTTCTGAGCTCGTATCATTGACCCATGTTGCGCCAACGGGGTAAAGACTCAGCTCAGGTAAGAACGACAGCCGCTCACTGATCTGCCAGCCCAGCACAGCACGGGCTCCCAAAGCAAAAGCATGTTGAGAGTAATCTAAATGGGTGTTGGTATAGGGGATGAAGTTTTTATCCTGATTATTGCGATTATCCGGTGATGCATTGCGATACAAAAGTTCAGGCCCAATCGCAAATTCCAGTTTGTCACCTTCTAAGAAGGTATAGGCGGCTCCCAGACGAATTTGAAATTCATTGGCAAAAAAGGCCGGTTCATAGGGGAAGTTCGCAAGACTGATCGGGATCCGAAAATTGAAATAATTGCCATTAAATAACCACTGATCCAGACGCCACTGGGCATCAACACCCAGTTCATTAATCCCCAAACCACTGACGTGAGCAGATCCTTGATCAAGGCTTAGCTGATGAAGCTGATAAAAGCCCGTCACCGAGGAACTCAAGACTCCGGCGGATTTTAAGTCAGTGGGTGGCCCCTGGTGATGGGCTGCTGGGGTCTCTTGCTGGTAGACCGAGATCGGCGATAAACCGACGGTGATTTTTTCAGTATCATCCTGCAGCGGCATTTCCAATCGTTCAAAGCCCATTTTCTCAATCTGCAAACGCGGAGATTGATCCGACTGTAATTTCAAAACAAAGGCACCGTTGGCGTCAGTCACAGCCAATGGCAAGGTCCCGGCTTGCTGAACCCGTACGCCTTCTATTCCTTCACCCGTTTGCTGATCACGAATGACCCCGGAAATCATTTCCGGGAGCTTCGCCCAGGCAGGCAGAGACAACGTACTCAAAAGAGTCGCAGCCAATAGGACCCGCTTGAGTAATCGGCTAGTTTGAACAGGATGAGGGTCTGGAGAGCAAGGTCGGCAGCTTAACATAGAGTGGTTTCCTTTCTGAAAACGAAAA
>JBBKWI010000093.1:0-67949 GCA_037968875.1 Candidatus Sericytochromatia bacterium
GCGCGAACAGCGACAGCGTCTAATACCTTATCTGTGCGAGGCGGGCTCGTTTGTGGACGGCGGGCCTGAGCTTGAATATTTTGAGCATTGACCTGGGGGGCAAATGTGGGGGCCTGAGAATTACAAGCAACCAGTGATCCAGCCAGAATAGCGGTGCTGCAAAAAGTGTGAATGAAGGTTTTCATAATGATGGAGATCCTTTGTGAATTTATTTTCGGTAATCAAAGCGACTTGAGTCTTTAGAACGAAGACTTCTCATTAATAAAGAATTATCATTGCTCTTTGTTTTGGTTTTTAGGGACTCTGTTCTAAAAGTAAGTACAGTAAGCTTAGCCTGGGCCTTTGCAGGTCTGTTGCGTTCTGGAATTTCACTGTGTACCTTTTAGGGTTCCAGGACAACACAAAGGGGTTTTGCCTGGTTTTAAAGTTTTGAGCTGGCCCAGAGCAGTTCTGGACTGCAGTGTTTGGCTGTACGTTGACCGTAAAGGTTTGCCTGATACTTTCCCTGGACGGCCTCTTGCAATAATGCCTGGCTTGCAGATTCAGCTGAGAGAAAAGCGACCCGGCGCGAGCGCTCATCATCAACTACGACAGAGAAGGTCGAATACCAGCTCAAAGGTTGGCAAATTTGCTGCTGTTGAGCTGTTTGTATTTTCAGGCTGATATCTTCAGACTGCTGCACATCAGCCCAGCTGAGATGGGTGAGCCTGCCACTTAGCTTTGGTGTGACATTTGACAGATCAGGGCCAAAAGGCTGGGTTTTGAAGCGTGGAGAACTGGCCTGGCGATTGGGAGATTTGTTAAAAGCCGTATATAGGGGGAAGTGAGGGGTTGTAGAGCCTGTCAAATGCCCGCGGATGCTTTGCCAACGACCGGCCTGGGCCTGGTAAATCTGTGTGATCCAATAATTATTGTCATAGCTCATATAGAGCAACTCTGCTTTGCCATCCTGATTGAGATCGACGAGATCAGCAATGCCGGTGGAGTCATAGTCAAAATAGCCATCAGCTGCAAACGGGAAGGGCTCCCCCTGAGCGTCAAAGAGGATAAATAATAAATGGGAGCTAGGAGCCATACCGTTCCCCATGGTTTCGTAGGCCAGTACAAAATCAGGGCTGCCATTGTTGTCAAAGTCAGCGCGGTAGACTTCGTAAGCCCGTTGATCGAGAGTAATACGATAGCTTTTATAGCTGGACTGACCGCTGAGCCGTATTTCCTGATCACTGTGTTGAACTTGAATTTTCCCCTGGCCGGCAGACCAGGTTTTGAGTGGCTGGCCTACCCGCAATTGGCCGACGTATTGGCTGGCGAAAGGTTTTAATTCACTTTTGCGTAGGGGGAAATAATCGTCAAAATAAGCATCAGCTCCCGGAGCGCAAAGGTTGCTGGCTCCAGCAAACAAGGCAAAAATCAGGCCCTTTAAGCGCAAGCGAGCCGATACGTGCATAAGACCTCAAAACCAAAGAGTACAAACCAGACGATCGCCAAGCTTGTCTGTTATTCAGCATAGCATTTGCTTGCCAAAATAGGATTCGTTTTTTGGCAGGAGCAAGCACTCAGTTTAGATCGGTTTAGCCAGGAGTAGGCTGGGACTTTCTATGGTCTGGGCTTAAACAGGTTATAATAGAGCAACTTTAGAATGGAAACCTTACGATGACGACCGCACCTTTACTTGAAGACATTTTCCAACCTGCCCGCGAGGCCAGAGACAGCTTGTTTGCTCAGACCGGTATCCGTCCTGAATACGCCATTGTGCTAGGTTCAGGTATTCAGATTTTTGAAGATATGGAAGAAACGGTCACGGTCCCATTTTCAAGCATCAAAAACTTTCCGCAGGCGTCTGTTAAAGGACACAAAGGTGAAGTCAGTGTCGGTTATTATCAGGGCAAAGCGGTGGCCTTATTTCGCGGCCGTTTGCACCGTTACGAAGGCCATCCCTGGCGCAATGTGGTTTTCCCGATCACACTGATGAAAGAAATGGGCGTCAAAAAACTGATTTTAACCAATTCGGCGGGCGGCTTACACCCTTATCTGACGCCAGGCGATCTGGTTTTGATTCGTGAGCATATCTATTTTCAGCAAGTCGAAGCCGAAGAGCAAAAAGCCCTTTATCTAATGGGGGGAGCGCGTCAGCACCAGCGCTATTGTCCAGAAATGATGCAACAAGTTCAAGACGCTGCTCTTGAAACTGAAGTGGGCCTGAAACATGGCACCTATGCTGGTTTGCTTGGCCCCACTTATGAAACCCACGCTGAATTGAAATTCTTCCGCGATATGGGCGCAGCCCTGGTCGGTATGTCGACAGTGCCTGAAGCCATGTGGGCGATGGCCCTGGGCCTCGATGTGCTTGGTATTTCGTGCGTTACCAATGTGACCCATATTATCGAAGCTCTGGCTGGGACCTCACACCAGGAAGTCGTCGAAGTGGCACAATTGGCTTCGATCAAACTTGAACGCTTGCTGAAAAAACTCCTCGAAAAACAATGAGTCTGGCGAAGCTGGCCGCTGAACTTAGCCAGTCACGCAAGTTGGTCGTGATCACAGGTGCCGGTGTTTCTGCTGAAAGTGGAATCGCTACCTTTCGGGGGAATGGTGGCTACTGGGATCGCCACAAGGCCGAAGATCTTGCCAGCCCGGCGGGTTTTGCTCGTGATCCAGAATTGGTCTGGCGCTGGTACGATCAGCGTCGCCGACAGGTTCTGGCAGCTGAGCCCAATCCGGCTCATCTGGCGATCGCTGAACTTGAAACCTGTGTTCCTCAGTTTCTCTTGATTACCCAAAATGTCGATGGCTTGCACCAGCGTGCAGGTTCGCAGCGGGTCGTCGATCTGCACGGTAGCATTCTGCGTGTGCGTTGCCAGCGTTCGGGCCAGGAATGGGATGACCGGCGTCTCGCCGAACAATTCCCGCTTATCTGCACCTGTGGTGCGCTCTTGCGCCCGGCTGTACTCTGGTTTGGGGAAACCTATGACCCGATTAAAATGCAGCAGGCGATTACGGCTGTGAGCGAGGCCGATCAGGTCATGGTCGTGGGTACCTCTGGGCTGGTTTGGATTGTGGATGGCTTGTTAGACTATGCCAGGCAGGCGACGATTAGCCAGTTTAATCTTGAAGCCAGTCCCTTACAAGCAGAAGTGACTTATCAGATCATCGGCCAGGCAGGCAAGAGTCTTCCCGCTTTACTCAAGCTTTTAAACAAGACAAATCAAGGACAGGACTAAATTATGCAAACCCATCCCTGGCACCATTTTTCTTATGGTGATCAAGCTCCCGAGACGGTGAATGCCGTGATCGAAATCCCCAAAGGCTCCAAAGCCAAGTACGAACTCGACAAAGAGACCGGTTTTCTGAAGCTGGATCGGGTGCTCTATTCGTCTGTGCATTACCCAGCCAATTATGGTTTTATTCCTCAGACTTACTGTGACGACAAAGACCCGTTGGATATTTTGGTTTTGTGTTCTGAGGCGATTATACCGATGTGTCTGGTCGATGCCAAAGTGATTGGTGTGATGCATATGCAAGATGCCAATGAAAGTGACGACAAAATTATTGCTGTTGCCAAATACGATATGTCGGTCAATTATCTCAATGATATCTCTGAGCTGCCACCCCATACGATGGTGGAGATTAAGCGCTTTTTTGAAGACTATAAGCTCTTAGAGCATGGTGATGTGGTCGTCGATGCCTTACAAGGACGTGAACAGGCCTTTGAGATTATTCGCGAGAGTATTGCGTTTTATCAGCAGATTTTTGGCGCTACTCCTTGAGCCGAAGTGATTGTGGCTCTCAGTGACAGCAGCTCTCTGTTAAACTAAAGCATGCGCAAATTTATACCTTTGGGACTTATCCTCTTCAGCAGTCTATTGCTGACTGCTTGTTATGCCCAGCAAATGGTCTTAGACGATCCCCTGGGCTCGCCCCTTGAGCCGCGAGTGATTGTATTAAGCCTCTCAAACCAGGAGTTACTGAGTCGCCAATTAGAGCAGAGCCTGTTGCGGGAACTTCCCCGTGAACGCGGTGTCAGCGTTGTGAACTCAGCGGTTCGGCAAAGGCATTGGCAATTGCCCTTAAAGCTTGAGCGGCGTAGCAGCTTAATGCCAGCGCCTCTAACGATCATGGGTCCCCCAACAGGACCCGAACGGATGCGCCTGGAGCTCGAACTCAGCGGAAGCTTGATCAATAGCCTCGGAAAAAAAGAATTGATCTCTATTCATTTATTTGAGCGGGGCGATGCGATTTTGTCTGAGGTCAACACTCTCGAACAAGAGTTATTACGGCGTCTCAAGAACCGTCTGATTCAAGATTTACAACCCCATTATAGCTATCGTTAAGACAGCACTTCAGATGCTGTCGATGGGTTCTTTATACGCGCATAACGCACTAGTTTTTGTGCTGCCCAGAGTAAGACCAGAATGACCGCTGCTAAGGCCAAAAATGGGGCTGCGATTGCTATCATCGAGAGCGCAATCGCTAAAACCCCTTCGATGCTAGAGACAATCGGATTGGCCAGGCCACCGGTGCTGGCTGTTGAAATTGCGCGTGTGGCGACGGTGGCTCCCTGGGTTATGCCTGCCAAACCGCCTCCAGCAATCAGAGCGAGGCTCCAATGCCAAACCGGGTTCATTTCAGGAGCAAAGCCAAAGGTGATCAGCGTGCCCGCTAGCATTGCCATCGGCGTGGCCAGGGTATCGAGCAGATTGTCGACCCAGGGGATATAATAGCCTCCGATCTCGAGGACGGTAGCACTCAGCAAAACAACCAGAGCGATAGGGCTGGCGGCCCAGAGCAGCTCCTGAGGCAAATGGATCCAGCCCATCAGCGCTGACAGACTCATTAATGACAGGGGAACAAAAACCCGAAAGCCGCAGGCCGTACTTAAGCCCAGCCCCATGACCAGAGCCAGGAGGTTTTCAAGGGTCAAGAGTGATTCCATTTGCTGTCCTTTTTGTTTTAATCATAACAAATACACAATGATGACTCAGATCAGACCTGTCTAGGGTTCATTTCAGTCGTACCCCGTTCGATTCTTAAAAGTTATAATACCGTTTGTATAGTTCGGTTATGATTGTGGAAAAGCGCCTCAGATCTACAAAAACCGTGACTTTCTTGTGTTATGCTGGCATGCAGACATACTAAGCATTTGGTAATTTAACCTTGTATATTGTTTATTTATTTACTGAACACGTCACAATGCACCCATGAGCAAGCCTGATTTAGAAAGCCTGCGAACACAAGACTATGTAGTTAGCTTGCGGGAGCGTGTACGCCTGTTGCATGGCAAAGTCACCCTACAACATTCTCCAGAGCAACTTTGGCCAGCCCTATCGAATACGGATCAGGTCAATGCCAAAGCTGGCTTAGCTCCGGTGACTATTTTTACCCGGGCCCGCAAAGTGGGTGGCAGCGATTTGACTGTGAAAACTCGTGATCTGGGGTTTTTGGATCTGGCTTATGAAGAGCTGCCTTATGAATGGAGCGCTCCCAACTATTTTTGGGTTGAGCGAATTTACAGTAAAGGCCCTACCGCCTACGTTTCTTTTCGGGTTGAGCTTGAAGCTCTTCATACGGGTCAGACCGAAGTTTCTGTCACGATTGGTTTGGTTCCCAAATTGCCTTATTTTCTGGTCAAACTCAAGCTCAAAGGCATTCTCAAGCGTATGCTGGAAGCCTATCGTGAGATTGATTTGCGTCTAATTGATCAAACTCAGCAAGCGATTTCGGCTTTTTTAGAAGATGCTGTCAAGCATCAGGACAAAATCGATAAGCTATTGGTAGCCTGGGAAGATAAAAGTAAATACAGCAATATTCCAGTGCAGGTGGCGCGTCACTTGTATACGGCCCCCGATTCTTTTGTGCGTAAATTGCGTCCCTTTGAACTGGCTTCGCTGTATGGTCTGGATCGCCTGGAAACCTTGCGTTTTTTCTTGAGAGCAACTGCTGCCGGCTATTTTAATATGAGTTGGGATCTGCTTTGCCCAAGTTGCAAAGGTGCCAAATCAGAGACGATGCGACTATCTGAAGTGACTTCTGAAGTGCATTGTGATTCTTGTGGGATTGATTTCGGCGTGCGTTTTGACGATAATTTTGAGTTGACCTTTTACCCTGTGCAAACGATTCGCTCTGTTGAAGACTCAGCCTTTTGTGCCGGTTCGCCCGCCAATACAGCTCATGTCGTCTGGCAAAAAAACTTCTGGCCTCAGGAGCGTTATACCGAAAAACTCAAGCTGACCCCAGGCTCTTATCGCTTGCGGGCCCTGAGTATGAAGGGCAATCTCTTTTTTGAGGTGGCCGAAGGCGGTCGGTCCGTACTGGAGCTGAGCTTAGAAGAAAATTTTAAAGCGCAAGCCAATTTGGTTTTAGCTCCAGAGGTAGAGCTACAGATCTACAATTGGCGCAATGTTTTTCAAACCCTTAAATTAGAAGACCTCAAGTGGCGCCGCGACACGGTTTCTGCTGCTTATGTCTCTAGTTTGCAAGACTTCCGCGAGATGTTTGGCTCTGAAGTGCTGCGTCCGGGTGTGCAATTGGAGATCTCGAATATTTGTGTTATGTTTACAGATTTGAAAGACTCGACCGCGCTTTATGAGCTCGAAGGCGATGCCTTTGCTTTTAATTTGGTGCAAGAGCATTTTGAAATTATGATTGACCTGATCAAGCGTTTTGAAGGCGGCATTGTCAAAACAATTGGTGATGCGGTAATGGCTGTTTTCCATGACCCCTTGCAAGCGATGGCTTGTGCCTTGCAAATCCATGAAGACTTCAAAATCTGGAATGAGAAACACCCCGATCGGCTTGTGATTTTAAAAGTGGGCATTCATAAAGGCCCCTGTATTGCTCTGACTCTGAATAACAAGCTGGACTATTTTGGCAGTACCATCAACAAAGCAGCGCGTATTCAGGGTGAAAGCGTTGGTAAAGACATTGTCGTTAGTGAAGCCTTTTTGAATGAGCCGGGTGTGCAGCGTTTATTGCCCGTCGATACCTATGAAGTCGATGCCTTTGTGCGCAATCTAAAAGGCTTAAACAGTAAAATGCGCTTATTTCGGATTCTCAAGCACATACCCTAGCTGCGGATTTCCCAACGCAGTCCCTGCTGCTGAAAGTTTTCGATCTGAGCCAAAAATGTTTCAGATAAGCTTTCGGGGAGATCGATGCTAGCCTGAATACAGTCGCTATAGCTGAGCTCAGGTGTCAAACCCAATTGCTGCATTAAATACTCCAGGCTGCCGCCTAGCGGATAAGGGTATTCCAGCCAGATGTGTTGGCTGGGCTCACGCTCAAGGGTGCCAGCTGCTACTAAGAGGGCCTGAGCTGCTTGTGTATAGGCTTTGACCAGACCGCCTTTACCCAGTTTAGTGCCCCCAAAATAACGGGTGACGACAATAATGGCGTTCATTAAATTGTGTTCAAGCACCGTGTAAATCGGGCGTCCAGCGGTGCCATTGGGTTCGCCATCGTCTGAAAAGCGATCTCCTGCTGGAGGGCCAAAAACTTTAAAAGCGTAACAATGGTGATTGGCAGTGGGGAATTGGGCTTGTATGCTTTTGAGAAAGGCTTCGGCTTCAGTGACCGTGGAGACTTCCTGACCATCGGCAATAAAGCGGCTGTTCAGGATTTCAATTTCGGTTTGAGCTGGATTAGCAAGGGTAATATATGCTGACATACCTGGGCCTTGAGCGGGTCATTTCTGATTCGGAAATGAGGGCTTTAGACGCCGCCGCCTTGTGCATCGGCATCAAACCAGCGCTCAACGACGCCAGTGACTGTATGTGAAACGCGATCCCGTAGGCCGCTGACATGATAGAGCGAATCTGCCACTGCAAAACCTATCGCACCACCGATCAGACCGAGGGTACTCATACCAAAGGCCGAAGTGCCAGCCATTTTAACGGCGATGCTGGCCCCTGTGGCGGCAACCATGCCACTCACTGCACCACCTACGATATCTGCACTGACATTGCCTGCAGCACGAGCCGCATTAATATCACCTTGAGCCATATGATAACCGTTACGTACCAGCGAGACACCGCCACTGATTAGGCCTGCTTTACCTGCGGTTTTAAACATCGTGGAAGCGGTCAGGCCAAGCGTTGAAACTTCTTTTTGCTTGAGCATCGAGATTTCAACACTGGTCGCTGCTGTCTTAGAAACCAGGCGACCGACAAGTAGAGATTTAATGCCAATTTCAACAGCGTCCAGACCCAGATTGGATTCGTATTGGGGGGAGTTGGTGGGGTCTTCCACGCTGGCCGTATAAGTAGAAGGGAAGGGCAAGTTATACGGATTAAAAGAGGAAGTTTGAACAGTTGGCATAAATGGCTCCCTTTGCTTATTTTCTGAAGATTTGAGTTTAAGCTTAGCTTGATGTCTTCTTAAGTTTAATATCGTCAAAGCTTTATCTGATCTGAACCCAGAAGATTATGCTTTGGTTAAGACGGGTAAAAGATTGGGGTAAGATTTTAAATGTGGGTTAAGAAAAGACCAAAAACGTCAATTGCCCCATCGTGGGGGCTTCTTTAATTCAGACTTGGACTTGAAAGAAGCGAACGATGGGGCAATTAAAAATAGAAATTAGCGAGCTAAGATCATGCGTACCTACCTTTATCGACTTGGACTAAAATGGGACTCTAAATAAACTGACTAGACTAAATTAACCTATTTTTATAACATGTTGATGTCATTTTTATGCTATTTTTATCAGATCGCTAAATTTAATTCAATCTTAATTGGTTTTTAGTGATTGCTGCGCTTGACAAATTTGCTTGAGTTTGGCAGGGAGTTCGCTTAAGTCGGGGATTAGAAAGACTTGCTTGCGAGACAAAATTGGGTTTTGTAAAGCCAATTCATAGAGGCGAGGGTTCGTGGTGACCAGGGCATCCAGCCCGCCTTTTACCATCCAATCGCGTAAAAAGATGCTGCCTGACTCGACAAAGCCCACCAGTAATTTATCAGTTTGGGCTGCATACCAGCCACACTCCCAGGCGCAGTCACGTCCAAAGGCGTCAAAGAGTACCAGTCCCAAATCAGAAGCACGCATCATTTCCAGACATTGCTCGTAGGCCTGCAGCGGAAACTGCACATGGCTGAGTTCGTCGGGCACGATTTTCTGAGGCAGATCGACATGAAAGTGCTCGTTGTCAAAGTGCTCAGCCAAATAGGCATTGTTATGGGCATTGCTGATACTCGCTGATAAATAAATCCGAAGGGGTGTGCTCATTTGTTTTCCTTAGTTACTGATTCCCCAGGCGGGGAGCTGTTGGGGCTGTAAGACCATCTGTAGCCATTCCTGATCCTGCTGTAAACGATTGAAAATTGCTTCCAAATCGTGGCTTGCCAGTGTCAAAATATGGTGATTGATTTCAAAGAGCGTTCCCGGTTGCTTGCCCATGCTCAAATAGCGAACCAGCAACGGCCAGAACTGACTGCTTTGATCTATCTTTTGCTGATATTCAGCCCCCATACGTTGTTTGAGACGATTGATGGCTTCAGTGCTTGGGAGTGGCTGAGCCAGCCAGGCCTGGCGTTCTGAGCGGCTAAAGATCCCAGAGAAGCTAAAAGCCCAGGCTTGTTTGTATAAGTGTAGCCGAGCCTGAAACGGCATGCTGTAGTTTTGGCGCACGTTTTCTTGCAGCCAGAGCAAAACCAACTCTTGGTTGAGAGCGTCTAAGGGATCAAAAGCCTGTCCATGTAAACGCCCTTCGATTCGAAATCCGCTGAGTTCATCAGAGTTGAGACTGATTTCGCCGCGCCGGGTTTTGACATCAGGCAAAAGCGGCGACGATAAGCCCTGGGTTTGCACGATCCCGCTAAAAGCTGGCAGTAAAATATCTGCATTCAAAAATTCAGGGATCTCACCGACCAGTAAAGGTTGAGCTAGATGGCTTTGGCGGAGTTCCTTCCAGCGCTGTTGCAGTCGTGCGGGCTGGATTTGTTGCAACGTTAAATACTCGCCAGCGATCGCTGCACCATAGGGGTGATTGGCAAAGCCACTCTTTAAAAACTGTTGCTCTGCCCGTAGAGGTAAATCCAGCATGGCTTGCAAATGCTGGTGCTGAGCCCGTTGCTTGTCTTGCTTAAAGCGATCGCTTTCGATCGGTAAGTCCAGTAGTAGATCGTGCAAAATACGCAGGGCCTGAGGCAATTGGGCCCAGGCCACGGACCATTTGAAAAAGCAGGCATCAGCACTAACTCCTGATTGCCAGGAGGCCTGATATTTCAGGCTGCCTTTGCCCCCTTGTTGCCCGAGCAATTGGTAAAAACGCTGTTCGAGCACTTGCATCAGGAGCGACGTGCAACCGCTCAATCCATCTCCAGCTGCGCCCGAATTAAACCAGATCCCAATTTCTAGATGGGGAATCTGACGGTGAGGGATCAGCCACAGAGACCAATCATGACATAAATGCATACGCTGAATATCGCGATAAGCAATCGGGGTCTGACTGGGCTTGCTAATCAGTGGGGCAGCATGGCCGAGTACTGAGAGATGCTTGTGGTGATCGGGCTGCTGGCGCGGGCTAATCTGGGGAGAATAAGCTTCTTGTAGGACTAGATGATCAATAGTCAGGCTGGTATTAACCAATTGCTGAAAAGCACTTAAAGAAGGGCTTTGCAAGCGTTGGCGATAATGTCCCCAGCCGTTTAAAAGCGTATCAACCTGGGTGTACAGAGGCATCGGTGGGCGCAGGCTTTCTTGAATCACGGCTTGTGCAGCCTGTTGCAAGCGATGGCTGGTCAGGTAATTTTGGCGGGCCTGGGCCAGCCAATGCAAGAGTTTGACTTTCATGGCTTGCAAAGATTGTGATTGGTGTGTATGCATACGCAAGCTCAGCAAAGAAGCAGCCTGCCAGGGAGAGCAACGGGCTTCTAGCAAAAACAAATCGGGATCCGGGGGGGATTCGCGCCAGATGCTTTGCAACCACTGAGCCATGACTGGGCCATAGATCCAGGGAGATTGATTCATGCCAGGCAAAACCAGTCCGAGGTCGAGCCAGACGCCCTCCAGGGGCAGATGGATTTTTTGCTCACGCAAACCCAGGGGGACTTCAAGGGCTGTGGCTGCTTCTGGCTTTGCATGGCTGAGGGCTAGCAAAGGCTTGAGACGATCGAGTACCTGAGGCAGGGGCTGAGAGTCGCTGATCACCAAATAGACCCGACGTTTTTGCAAGCGTTGCCAGCCGTCGAGTAAGTCTTCCTGATCCAGGCTCTCTAAGTCACTGGGCTGGCCTAGTGGGGTGCGGGCATAGGCCGTATTACCAAAAGCCAATTGCTGAAAAGAAAGCTGTAATTTACGACTCAGGGTTTCCTGGTAATAGCGCTGTTCTTGCATCAGCCCTGCCAACAGCGGTTGCAGATCGGTCAGAGCCGATTCCAATTCAAACAATTGCAACCATTGTTGATCCCAGCTTTTGCGATAAGTAGCGCTGGCTTTGAAATGAAAACAAGACCAATCTGGGGTCAGGGTTAGGGTCGGTCGCCAGGCGGGTGAGTACTGACTTTGAAAGGCCTTCATTAAGGCATAGACTTCACCGACAGCGCCTTCAGCATAGCCCAACTCAAACCAGCATTGACATTCCAATGGTGCACGTTCCAGTGCCTGTCGTTGATAGAGCAGGGTGATGCGATCATTTAAAGGAATTCGGTGGCGTTCGGTAATTTGCATTTTAGTGAGCGCTGGCCAACTCAGAAGGCTGAACAATGGGCTCTTGTTGGGCTTTGAGCATTTGCTTGCGTTGGCCCCCGAGTGCCATGCGTAGGAACGGACGTGGGATCATGCTACCGAGGCGTAGGGCTACACGCATAAAAGCTCCAGGTACAATCAGAGCTTTTCCTTTGGCAAATCCAGCCAGTGCTTCCTGGGCGCATTGCTCAGCACTTAATTCGATCCAGCTAGGAATATCTTTGCTCAGGCTATCTGAACCCGCGACTTCAGAGAACTCAGATGTGACAGGGCCAGGACAAAGCTGAGAGACAACCACGCCAGTACCTTTGAGCTCGATGCGTAAGGCTTCGCTAAAGGCAGTGACGTAATGCTTTGTGGCGGCATAAACACTCATACCTGGCATGAACATTAAGCCAAAGCCGGAGCTGACATTGAGAATGCCACCGCGGCCCAGAGCGATCATGGGGGCTGAGAATTTGTGCGTTAAATAGGTCAGGGCTTGAACATTTAATTGGATCATTTTTTCAGTTTTGTTCCAGGAAGCGCTTTCAAACAAAGAATAGTCGCCCATGCCAGCATTATTGATCAGAATATCGATCGCGCCGACTTCGCGGCTGACAAAGTGCAGTAAGTGATCAATGGCGGTTTTATCGGTCAAATCACAGGGGTAAATATGCACAGCGACCTGGGGGTAAGCTTCGATTAATTCCCGTTTTAAGTTTTCTAGTTCGTGCTCACGGCGAGCCACTAAAATCAGGCTTTTGGCTCCATGACCGGCTAAAATTTTGGCCATTGCTTTGCCGATGCCAGCTGATGCCCCGGTTAATAGTATGCGTTGGTTCTGGTATTTGACTTTCAATTAAAGAACTCCTCTGGATGTTTGTCTTCATTTTACCTTATCGCATCGATCACAGCGTCTGGATTGATAGTCTGGGGAGCCGCTTATTTGACTTTCTGATTTGAGAATGGTATTCGTGCCTTGATAGCTCTCTCGATTTGGGAATTAAATGCATTATTTTAGGAGAAAAGAATGAAAATACGACAAGACACGACTTTTCGCACGCTGATGAAGGGGCTTACTTTGGCTTTAGCGTGCAATCTGTATGCTTGCCAGAGCCAGGCCGGGCCCAAAGTGGATCCTGAAATCATGCAGGCCCTCGAAGCGGTTGTGGCCAGTTGTGAAGTGGGAGTCTCAGGTAATACTGTCAGCAAGTGCCAAAATGGAGAGTTCAAAAACTTGCGGGCGATGTTTAAGAAAAGCGAGACCAACCCAGAACCCAAGGACAAGGTCGATGCTCTAGACACCTTTTCAGAAGCACTCAAAAGCGAAAATCAAGAGCTGGCTGTAGTGGCTTCTAGTTTGCTCTATCATGAATACCGTAATTTTGGTCCCAGTCCTGAACCTTCACGTTTTACAGCGCCGGTTGCTCAGCGTATGATTGCTGCTGTTGGACAATCCCCCAAATACCAGGCTGCTCAGGCTTTGAAAGCCGCTGTGCATACGGGCATGTTGGCCGGGCAGCAAGATGCTCTTTACCAGATGTTAGATCAGCATTCTTATGACTCGGTCCCCGGGCTTGGTTACCCATTGATTATGCGCTATGCCCGCATGGCGGCCTTCCCCAAAGTGAAAAGCTTGGTTGCCTCTGAAGATCCCAAAACCGTGACTGCCGCTTTTAAAGCGCCGCGCAATATGCCCAAGCCAACGCCTGAAGAACAGGCTGAAATTTGCCCCTGGGCCAAAGGGTTTTTGTCCGACTCGCGTGACCCCGCTTATCTGGGAGCCGCGCGCCTGATGCTTAAATGTCAGGGAGAGTATGTTGATGCACTGCTAGACGAAGGGGAGAAACGTCTTGAAAAAGACAATCGCTTTACCCGTGATGATTACCTGGTTTACCGGGATGTTTGCTTTAGCCCCATCAAAGGACTGATCAAAGAAGCTGGCTTTCAAGCGCAATGTGCGCGCACCGCAGCCTTCTTAGAAAAAGCCGTTAATAACGAAAAGGTCGAATCCCTGCCCCGAGGCCTGGCTTTGTTTGCTATTTATTATCAGCGTCGCAATGCTGAATCGATGAAGGTCATGCAAAAATACAAAAACCATGCAGATCCCAACATTAAAAAATATGCCAATGAATCAATCAAAAGTTTAGTCGAAAGCTACAAGGTTCCTGAGTAGCTTTCGAACAAAAGTAAAAGGCAATAGTGCCTGAAAGAAACGCAGGTAAGTGATTCTAGTTGAGATGCAAAGCCTGTGGTCTTTTGATGCGATTTTTGAAAGGCGTAGAGCCCGCTACTTGTGGGGGCTCTACGCCTTGTGTTTAGTATTGAGAGAGCAAATAGCCAATCAAATCGGTGCTGGTAAGCATCCCGACAAGCTTGCCGTGATCTACAACGGGCAAAGCAGAGAAGTCTTTTTCATGTAGAATTTTGCCTGCGTCTTGAATTGGCAGCGTAGAAGATATGGTGGTCGGGGTGATTGTCATGGCATCTTCTACAGGCATTTGTTCTAATAGGGCTTCTTGCAGTTTTTCCTGGCCCTTCATGGCGCCGTATTTTACATGCATCAGATCTGTGCGGCTAATAATACCGATCACGCTGTCACCGTCAAGGACAGGAACATGGCGAATTTTAAAGGTGTCCATGAGTGTATTAACGTCAGCTAAGTTTTGCTTTTTGTGAACGGTTTTCAGATCTTTACTCATAATATGAGAGACAGATTCACGTTGTTTCATTTCGATGCTTCCTTTGTGGGGCCTTGTGTTTTACTTCCACCAGAAACTTTAAAGTAAATGCGCTTCTTAAGCGATGATATTGAACATTATTTAGTTTGATATACATCAAGGACAGGCGCTGATATCCACGTGTTTGAAACCAGAAACGTGGGTTTTTAAAACTGTGGAGAGGCCCGAAAGTAAAAAAAATGGGTTTATTGGGGGCAATGATAGGGTCTGGTTTTGCTAAACTAGAAAGCATGCAACGTTCATTTTTAGATTCATCCGATGCCACCAGCATTGCTCTGGAAGGTCTTGTCGAACAGGTGACTTTCTATGCCGAAGACTCTGGCTATACGGTCTTTCTTTTGAAGCCTCAGCATAGCAAAGAGGCCCTGACTGTCGTCGGTGAATTGCCTGCTGTTTTTGCCGGAGAGTCTGTACGCCTGAGTGGCCAATGGCTGCAGCACCCTAAGTACGGCCAGCAGTTTCGGGCCCACTCCTGCGAAAAGGTTTTACCAGCAACAATTAATGGACTGCAAAAATATCTTGGTTCCGGGTTGATCAAAGGGGTTGGCCCTGTGACTGCCCGTCGTATGATCAAGACCTTTGGCCTGGACGTGGTCAAGGTACTTGAAGAAGAGCCCGAACGCTTGCTTGAGATCCCCTTAATTGGCCCGCGCAAGCGCGATCAGATTGTCGCCAGCTGGCGTGAACACCGTGAAATCCAAAATATTATGATCTTCTTACAGCAATACGGGGTGTCGACAGGCTTTGCCGTTAAAATTTACCGTGAATATGGGGATCGTGCGCTAGAAGTTGTCAAAACCAATCCCTATCAATTGGCTGAAGACATCTGGGGTGTGGGTTTTAAATTAGCCGACCAATTGGCTCAGCAATTGGGCATGGCCACAGATAATCCGCATCGTCTGGAGTCGGGATTAGACTATGCTTTGCAAAAGGCCAGTGATGACGGACATGTTTTTGTGCCCCGTCAGAATCTTTATTTACAGGCCGCTGATTTACTGAATGTACCAGTTAAACTCTTGCCTGAGGCTTTGTTGCGTATGGCCCAGCGCGACAGTGTGGTTTTAGAAGGTGACCCAGAAAACCCCGATGTATTTCTGATGCGCTATTGGCTGGCCGAAACCGGAGTCGCTGAGCGCTTACGCGATCTGATGGGTGAGAGCGAAGCCCTTGATCAAGAACGTCTGGAAGCCTGGCTAGTGGATTATCAAAAAGAAGTGCGCATTGCGTTCTCGCCTGAGCAAGAACAAGCTGTACGTCTGGCGGCAGCGAGCAAGATTTTTATTCTAACCGGAGGGCCAGGCACGGGTAAAACCACGATTTCACGGGCTATTTTAGATTGGTTTGAATACCAGGGCATGCATTTACTGCTGGCTTCACCCACCGGGCGGGCCGCCAAGCGTCTGGCTGAAGTCACCGGCCGGGAAGCTTCGACAATTCATCGCTTGCTGGAGTTTGATCCCCACAATGCCGGATTTAATCGCAATGAACATGCACCTCTGGATACTGACTTACTCTTATTAGATGAAGTCAGTATGGTCGATATTTTGCTCTGCTTTCATCTCTTGAAGGCTCTGCAAAATGATATCCGATTGATTTTGGTGGGTGACGCCGATCAATTGCCCTCTGTTGGTGCTGGCTCGGTCTTGCACGATCTGATCAGTAGCGGCGTGATCCCAGCGGTTGAGCTCAAAACAATTTTCAGACAGGCTGAAGCCAGTCTGATTGTGCGCAATGCCCACCAGGTCAATCAGGGTGAATTGCCAGTTTTATTGCCCGTACGTGGTGCGCACCGGCATGAGGATGCTTTCTTTGTTTCTGCTGAGAGCGCTGAAGCTGCCGTTAGCCAGGTCGTTGATCTGGTGAGCCAACGCTTGCCCAAAGCGGGACACGAGCCGATGGATATCCAGGTTCTGTGTCCGATGAATCGGGGCCCATTGGGTACACAGGTGCTCAATCAGCAATTGCAAAGTGTGCTCAATCCAGCGACAGAGCTCAAAGAGCAAGTTGAGCGGGGTCAAAAAATCCTGCGCGTGGGCGATCGGGTGATTCAATTGCGCAATAATTATGAGCACGATGTCTTTAATGGAGATCTCGGAGAAGTCTTGCGGATCGATCACGAAGACAATCAATTGATTGTGCAGTTCCCAGAAAAAGCAGTCTCTTATGATTTTTCTGAACTGGATGAGCTCAACCTGGCTTATGCCCTGACGATTCACAAATCTCAGGGCAGTGAGTTCCCGGTGGTGATCATGCCATTGACCATGAACCATTATGTGATGCTACAGCGCAATTTACTCTATACGGGCATGACCCGAGCACGTAAACTCTTGATCATGGTTGGGCAGCAGCGAGCCATCGAGCAGTCCGTGCGCAAGCAGACCTTGCGTCAGCGCCAAACCCGCCTCGACCAGCGCTTACAAGATGAAATCGATCCCGATGGGCTAGAGTCTGTGGTTGCCTCGACCGAGGCGAGTTAATTTAAAGGAGTCATGAGAAAATGAATGAGTCATTGATGAAAGTCACGATTGGCACTGTCGTTGTGTGGGGCTTGAGCTCCTCACTTGCACTGGCTGACCCCCAATTGCCCGACGCTTATAGCGGCACGATAATTGTCCATGAAACCCATAGCAACCAGGACATTGGCTGGCAGTCTCAGTATTGGGATCGTATGGCTTTGCCTGCTTCCACTTTTAAAGTTCCCCATTCGGTGATTGCTTTAGAGACTGGCGTGATACCTGAGACCACCACGGTTTTACCCTGGGACGGTAAAACCTACGGCGTGGCTGCCTGGAACCGGGATCACAGTTTTGCGACGGCCTTATCGAGTTCCTGTGTGCCTTGCTACCAAAGTATTGCCCGCCAAATAGGTCCTATACGTATGCAAGCCTGGTTACGCGAGCTCAGCTTTGGCACGATGCATCCAGCAGAGCAATTGGATCGCTTCTGGCTGGAAGGCTCCTCTCGGATTAGTCCCCGTCAGCAAACCCGTTTTTTAAAACGGCTGGCTTTGCGTCAATTGCCGGTCTCTGAGCGCAGTCAAAATGTGGTTGAAACGATGTTGTTACAAGACACGGGGCCCGGTTGGCGCTTATACGCCAAAACAGGTTGGGCTGGTTATCAGTCCACTCCTGAGCAAACTGGCTGGTATGTGGGCTATCTCAAAAGCCAGGGCAAAACCTATACCTTTGCCACCCAGATTCAGGCCACAGATCCCGATCCGGCCATCTTTGGACCTTTGCGTCGTCAGATCACCCTTGAGTATTTACGTGAGCAAAAACTTTTGCCTTGAGCATCTTTAAGTTCTCCTGATGAAAAACCATTCTAAGTGGACTGGTTTTAGAGACCAGGATCAGGGACAGGCGACATCAGCCCCTGTCTGATCCCAACAGCCGATTTCGGCCTGGGCAGTGGCTGATTTTTTGCTGATAATTTTACCAGATTTTTTAAGTTCATCCCAGCTGATCACACGCGACTCAGAGGTTTTTCCATTGATTACTGTGAGGTCTCGCTGATTACCCACAGCCTGATAACGGGCTGAGCTGCCACTGGGCAAAGACCCAATTTGTTTGGTCAAGGTCAGGGTTAAATCCGCGCTTTCTCCTTGCTCAGGCTTCAGCAAGCGATTGCGATCGCCAGTGAGTTGATATTTCAGGGTTAAAGCGGGCTGCTTGGCTTTGAGATCGTGAGCCGTCCAGGTGCCGCTGGTGTCGGTACAGCCGTTACAGGTCAGCCCCTCATAATGAGTCACCTGTGCACCCTGAAAACTGCCGTCGAAAATAAAGCTGAAATTGGGAGCCGTCAGTGGCGATTTGAGTCCGATCACATTTGCCTTTAGTTCAGGTGTCAGCGTTACCTTTGACCAATTGCAAGTCCAAATACCCAGAGCGTTTTGACAGTCGCTTTTTTGCTCGGCGGCTTTTTTAACCACTAAAACCGGACCGGCCAGCAAAGCGCCGGTAATTAATTTAACGGCTGCTCCGGTTAAGACTGCCTGAAGTGCGTATTTGCCCTTAACCATTTGCGTCTGAAAATTATCGTTATCTAAGGTGTTTAACTCCAGGCTGGCCGCGGAAGGCAATCTGTTGGGAGCTGAGTCATTGTTTAAGCTCGAAGTTTGGCTGGGACTGGCACTGTTGGCATCGCTACAGGCGCTCAACAAAGTGCAGATCAGCAGAGCGCTGAGTGTTTGAAACTTAATTTTCAACATATTTAAAAGCCATCCTATTTTCGAAAGTGATACCATCACTATATTGTCGTGATTAAGTATAAGCTAAATAATTGAGCATATGGATGAAAATTTATTTAAATTGCGTTGTTTTCGTCTTTCGTAGTCGGCGCATGTATTGGAAACAAAGAACGCGGTGATCTTCGTTAGTTTCTTTGTATAGGCCCCTGATATGTCCCTGAGGGGATTGAATTTTGATTTGATTCTGTGCTAAATAAAAAGGAGGCTGCTGTGGTTGTCTTGATTATCGTAGCGATCATTGCTTTGGGAGGATGGTTTTTATGGCGGAAAAATCAACCGCAAGTGCATAGGTATCAAGAACGCCAGGAACGAGTTCTGGCTGAGAAAAGGTCCTTCTTAAACTTGCAAATGCAACAGACCGAGCAACAAGAGCGGGCGGCTCTGTCGAATCAAGCCTTTGAAGAGCTCAAGGGCCCTGACTTGTCTCAGCGTCTGGCTGCTTTGCATACGCTCGAGTCATTGCTGCATAAAGTATTGCCCTGGGAGCAATGGAATTTGCTCAAGGTCTTGCAAGAACATCTACAGACCCAATTTGCCAACCAGTCGCTGGTGCCGCCTCTGCCTGAAGACCTGCTGGCCTTGCTGGCTCTCTTTTCAAATCGGCCCACAGCTTATCAACAGCGTGAAGCAGGAGGCAAAGATCGGCTGGAGTTTCATGAACTTAGCTTTGAAGGCTTGCATTTAGCTGTCTTTAATATACGCTCTGCCAGACTCAGCCATTGTCATTTTCTGCGTGCTGAGCTGCCGCGTCTGGATGCTTTTGCGGCTGAGTTTCAGCAGGTTAATTTCAACCATAGCCATTTAGTCGGAGCCAATTTTACAGGTGCGCGTTGTGAACAAGTCTCTTTTGATTCGGCGCATTTGATGGGGGCTGAGTTTATTCGTTCAGAATTACTGGGGTGTCAGTTTCAGAGTGCTGAGCTGGGAACTGCCAATTTTCGGGGCGCACGTTTGCAAGGATCTGACTTTAGTGGGGCCAATCTTTCTGACGTCACTCATCTGACTTTTAAGCACATCAAAGCTTGCCGTCTCGATCAGCGAACCCGTTTACCCGCCGATTTGGCCCACCGTCAGACACAATTGCTGGCGGAAATTTCCGATTCATCCCCAAACAAAGGTTAATTGAAGGTTAAATTTAATTAAAAGATCCTTCAAGACTGTTTATTTTTAACCTGAATTTTATTATGATATAACCAATAGATAAATTCTAAGGAAGTCCATATGATGTTTCAACCAATCAAGACCGCGCTAACACTTGCAGGGTTGGCTTTGTTTGTAACAGCATGTGGCGGACCGGCCCCAATGTATCCGGGTATGTTGCAAGCTCAACAGCCTGCTTATGATAACGGCTCTGGCTATACCAGTGGCACCGAGACGGCGGGTTCTGGCTATGCTTATACCGCCCCGACCAATGCTGGCTATAACTACGATAGCGGTAACGGGGTTTCGGTACCCACTCCCCCTCCGGTTGCCAATGGCGGCTTCTTGAATAGTGGTGGCTACGGTGCCGATCAGGGTTATAACTCAGGCGGCAGCTACGGTTCTACTTACGGCAGCAATACGGGATACGGTGGCAATACCAGTTACGGCAGTTCTTATGGAAACACGACCGGTTATGGCAGCTCTTATGGAACGAACACCGGTTACGGCTCTACTTATGGCAGTAATACAGGCTACGGCAGCAATACCAGTTATGGTAGCTCTTACGGTACGGCCCCTGCGGGTTCCAGTTATAGCAATGGCTATAATAGTGGGCTCAATAGCGGCGGTTATAACACTGGTTACGGCAATTCTTATGGATCTAGCTACGGTGCCTATTCAGCGCCGCAACAGCAACAACCCATTCAGCAACAGGCTGTACAACAACGTGCAGCAGCACCTGTGGCTCAAACAGCCCCCCGGGCGACACAGCCGGTGGCCAGCCAAAGCACTGCTAAACCCAAAAACCCCAGCTTCTAAATTGGCTTAAGACTTCTGCCCGCGCTTGATCACGATCAAGTGCCGCCTGTCTAAAACAGGTTACAATGCCCTGAAAAACTGTTCAGGAGTCATTATGAAAGTCTTATCTGCTGCAATCGCAGCCGCTTGCCTTGCGAGTTGTTTTCAAATGGCCAGCCCGGCCCGGGCCGCCGAGTCTGATTTCTTAAGCCAATCTCGTCAGCTGATTTTATCTGGCAAGCGCTCAGGCGAAGGCTATTTTGGTCCCCAGGGCCGCTATCTTATTTTTCAATCAGAGCGGGAAGCTAATAATCCCTTTTTTCAGATGTACTTGCTCGATTTTGAAAAAGGAGAGATCCAACGGGTTTCCAATGGTGTGGGCAAAAACACCTGTGGCTGGATTCATCCCAATCAAAAGCAAATGATGTATTCTTCGACCCATGCAGATCCGGCCTCTGCTGCTCTACAAAAACAAGAGCTTGATTTCAGAGCCTCGGGTCAACAGCGACGTTATGCCTGGGACTACGATCCTCAGTATGAAATTTATAGCAGTGACCTGAGTGGGCAGAACCCCCGCAATTTAACCAAAACATTGGGCTATGATGCCGAAGGCTCGTATTCGCCCGACGGCAAAGAAATAGTCTTTGCTTCCAATCGCCAGGCCTATATGGGTAAGCTTAGTGCAGCTGATCAAGAGCGTCTCAAGATTGACCCGGCTTATTTCATCGATTTATATATCATGAATGCCGATGGCAGTCATCTGCGCCAATTGACGAAGCAAGGGGGCTATGACGGGGGACCTTTTTTCTCGGCGGATGGCAGTAAAATTGTCTTTCGACGTTTTAACGAGGCCGGCGATCGGGCTGAAATCTGGAGCATGAACCGAGACGGTAGCCAGCCTCAGCAAATCACGGATTTAGGTGTGATGTCCTGGGCTCCCTATTATCACCCCAGTGGAGAATATATTGTCTTTGCCACTAATCTCCATGGCTTTGGTAATTTTGAACTCTATCTGGTCGATGCCGCCGGGCAGAAACAACCCGTCCGCATCACTGATACCGAAGGCTTTGATGGCCTACCGGCTTTCTCGCCGGATGGCAAACAGCTGAGCTGGACTTCTGGTCGCACAGCTGACGGTGCTTCGCAGGTCTTTTTGGCGCGTTGGAATCATGCTGCCGCTCTGGCTGCATTGCAAGTGGCTCCCCTTAAATCAGCCTCGATCTCCTCAGCTCCTCTCAAAGCCGATCGTTTCCAAACCACTCCGGCGATTTCAGCTACTGATTTACGTCAGCGGATTGGCTATTTTGCCTCGCCTGAATTAGAGGGCCGCTTAACTGGATCAGCAGGTGAAGAGCTGGCCACGACTTATGCTTCGCAGGTCTTTGAACAATTGGGACTGCAGCCAGCGGGGGACAAAAATAGCTTTTTACAGGCTTTTGAATTTACCTCAGGTATCTCACTGGGGGACAATCCGCGTTTAGCGATCGGTTCCAAAAAATACAAGCAGGGTCAAGATTGGTCGCCGCTGGTTTTTTCTGAGAGTGGCCATTTTGATGGCAGTGAAGTGGTCTTTGCAGGCTATGGTCTGCGGGCACCGTCTACAGGTAAGTATGAAGAATACGATGCTTATTTTCATTTGGATGTCAAAGATAAATGGGTCGCTGTTTTACGCTACTGGCCTGAAAACCTGCCTGACGAGCAGCGCAGTGAGCTGAAGCGTTATGCCGCTCTGCGTTATAAAGCAATGCAAGCTCGCAACCTGGGAGCCAAAGGTCTGATCGTGATCAATGATCAAGCTCAGGAACCGATTGCTTTTCGCTCGCAATCGACCCCTGGCGCGCTCTCTTTACCGGTGATTTCTGTCAGTGGCCAGGTCGCAGAACAGTGGTTTCAGGCGGCGGGTAAAGACTTCAATCAGATTCAAAAAAAATTGGATGACGGTCAGGGAGTACAGGGCTTCAGTCTCAGCAAAGCAGCGATTTCATTGGATCTGGAATTAAAGCGTGAGCGCAAAATTGGCCACAATGTCTTGGCGCAATTAACGGTTCCTGGAGCTACTCGTACGGTGGTGATTGGGGCGCATTTAGATCATCTGGGGCAGGGTGCCAGTCACTCGTCTTTGGCAAGTACAGCTGATGCTGAGCAGATTCATTTTGGGGCCGACGACAACGCTTCTGGCTCTGCCGGGGTATTAGAATTGGCTGAGTCGCTGCTGCAACATCGTTCTGAATTGAAGCAGAATGTTTTGTTTGCCTTGTGGTCTGGCGAAGAGTTGGGTTTGTTGGGCTCCAGTCATTTTGTTGAGCAGCAAAAAAAAGATTTTGCACGGCGCTATTCGGCCTATTTTAATATGGACATGATTGGCCGCATGCAAAAAGCATTGGTTTTACAGGGCGTGGGTTCTAGTCCGCTTTGGAAACCCCTGATCGAAAAGCAAAATTTGATGTTGGGTCTGCCGCTGGTACTGCAAGATACGGCCTATTTACCGACAGATGTGACCTCATTTTATACGAATCAGGTGCCTGTACTGAATGCCTTTACTGGTGCCCATGCCGACTATCACACCCCGTCAGACACTGCCGATAAAATTGAATACGAACAGATGGTGCCTATTTTGCAGCTGCTGGAGCGTTTAAGTTTGGCTGTGGCCCGTGAAGACCGCACCCCTAAATATGTGCAGCAAGTTGCCCCTGAGCAAAACCAGACTCGTGGTCTGCGTGTCTATTTGGGCACGATTCCGGATTATGCTGGCGCAGAGGTCAAAGGCCTCAAGCTTTCGGGGGTGAGCCAGGGAGGGCCAGCGGAGCTAGCCGGTTTGCAAGGGGGAGATGTGATTGTAGAGCTCAATGGCAAAAAAATTGAAAATATCTACGACTACACTTATGCTATTGATACGCTCAAAATTGGTAAGGTGGCTTCGATTGTGATTTTACGTGGCAATCAGCGTCTGAGTTTGGCGATTACCCCGGGTAGCCGAAAATGAAAATATTAAGCAGGGTTTAAGCGAAGCAAGTTTTGCTGTTTGATCGCTGATATGAACAAATAAGCAATGAAAAGAAAGATCTTCCTGGAGGACCCCCAATGGCCGATATGAAAGTAAGTGCAGCTAAGTCTGCCCAAGCAGTCACTGAAACCCAGCCCCAAAAAGCCGAAAATGCGGTGAGCAAATTTGTTAAAGGTGCTAAAAATGCCTTGTTTGGTAAAACAGGCTCAGCCATATTAGCCGGCGCTGCTTCAGGCGCACTCATTGGTGGTTTACCGGGCGCTATTGTAGGTGGAACGATTGGTCTAGGAGTCGCAGCCGCTTCAAACGCTGCGGAGTCAGGTAAAAAAGGCTTATCTACTGTTAATGCTGTCTTAGCAGGTAGCCTGGCAGGTATGGCCTTTGGCATACCGGGTTTATTAGTCGCGGGTGCAGGGGCCGCTTTTGCGACTGGTACCGCTCAGAATGCAGCTAAAAAAGTCAGTGAAACCCTGGGTAATCTGTTTCAGAAATCAGAGCCTACACCTGCAGCTGCTCAATAATGTCTAGCATTGTTGAGTTGATTGATGCTTTTCATGACAAAAAAATTTCAAGTGATGATTATCTTAAAGGCTTAGATCGGCAGATTGCATATGCCGAAAACCGTCTGAAAGAGTTACCACGTCAGAAAATCTTGCCTGACGATCAGGCGCTGTGGCAGGAAAAGCTTTTGCCAGGTCTGAATGCGGCCTTTGAAGGCATGATTGGTGCTGCGACTGAAGCTAAGCTGTATGCCAAAAGCCGGGATAAAGACAGCTTAAGCTCGGTGGGTCTCTTGATCGTAGGCGTTGCGCAATTGCTAGATGAAGTGGAAGCTGCTTCTGGCAAGGTCTCAGTGGCTACCCAGCAAGCGATTGGCGACGTGCTAAGTGCGCCTCAAGATGACGTGGCTCTGGCTACAATCAAAGGAACTGCTGATTCTGCGGTGACCTTTTTAGACTAAGTCTGATTTAAATTTAAAAAACGAGGGCCATTTAGGCCCTCGTTTTGCTATGTCAGTTTGGATACTCTCAAGTCTGGTTACTCGCTAGCATAGCTGTGTAAAGCGTTTAAGAGCGGAAGGATCTCCTGATCAAAGCCATGCAAGTTGAGTGAAATATGTGGCATTTTGTTGCCTATTCTGGGGTGTACAAAAGCCACTGTGTGCGAAATAGGGGCTTGATTGCCTTTGCCGGGATCAGCTTTTGCAATGCTCTTTTTTGTGCAGAGCACATAAGGCCCCCATTGCGGATGTTGAAATTCAATTTGCTGATAATCGCTCTGACAATGATAATTGGCAGTCACGGTTTGCGGCCCTGGGCTATGGCGGATTACCAGTGAAAAATGCAGGGTGAAGCCGCGATCATAAAAGGGCACAGCTCTGTGATAGCCAATATGTAGCAGCGGCTGCTTTTCTTTGGGGAGCCAGGTCAGCTGTGAGCTGCTAAGTGTGTATCCAGGGAACTTGATCAAGCCAATTTTTTCGGCGCTATAAAAAGGCAAATAAGCACCTGCGTCTGTGGGTGCCAGGCTTTTCGCGCTAACGGGTAAACACAATTGACCCAGGATAAATAAAGAAGTAAGCAGTTGCTTTTTTGTTGCTTTCATTGGTAAGCCTGCATCGATTTAAGTAAAGACATCAGCTCTGTTACTGTGCCGGAATATTGAATTTCAAGTTGCGGATGGCGATTATTTGTTGTTGGGCGAACAAAGGCACTAATCAGGTTTTTATTGCTTGCATTTTGACTTGCGCAAATTTGGAAGTCTCCTAGCTGCGGGTGAGAAAAAGAGAAGGCCTGCTGCTTTTTACTATGACAGGGGGAGCCTGAATTGACCGCGACATGTTTTGAGTAGTGGCCAATCGTGAATATTTGGACTCTATTTTTTCCGTCTAATTCGACTGCTTTCGAATATTGCAGTTTCAAAAATTGTTCTCCATTGCGGTGGTCTTTACCCAAAGTGATTGTGCCTTTGCTAGCGGCATTCTCATTCAAGATGACAATCTGATCGAGTTTAAAATAGTGGCCAATACTTTGTTTTTGTTGATTGTCAAAAAACGCTGTCGCCGTGCTCTCTAAAGGAAAAAGTAAGAGGCTAAGAACAAAGCAATAGCCAAGCAAGTGTTTTCTCAAAAACATTAAATACCCTCCAGTCAGGATGATTTAAGTATAACTGAGTCATTTGAAATCACAAGTTTTTGCTTCTGCGACATTCCGATAAAAATGATACACTAATATACAATCAAAAAGGAGTCTGTCTGATGAAAAATACGGGAACTTGTCTGTGTAAAGCGGTGAGCATGAGTGTTGAAAATATGGAGCCCAAAGTGGGAGCCTGCCATTGCAATACTTGCCGAAAATGGTGTGGGGGACCAAACTTGGCTATTGATTGCGGCACTGAAGTTGTTTTTGAAGGAGAAGAATTCATTAGTGTATACGCTTCTTCTGAATGGGCGGAGCGCGGCTTTTGTAAACAATGTGGGACCCATCTCTTTTATCGCTTGAAGCAAAACCAGAAGTATATTATCGAGGCAGGTGTGTTTGATCATAGCGAAGGCTTTGTTTTTGACCATCAAATCTTTGTGGATCAAAGGCCAGACTATTATGCTTTTTCCAATCAAACCCATGATCTGACCGGCGCTGAAGTCTTCGCGCAATATGGGGGGTAATCTGACTTAAGTCAAGCTATAACTCGTGCCACAATGTACACGAAGAGTTAAAAAGTGGCCCGGTTATTTAAGATTGTTGTGTGAGGAGATCTGGGGTGACAGAGGTTGTGATTGTGGGGGCTGGACTGACCGGTCTGGTCTGTGCACGAGTGCTTAAAGAGGCTGGTGTGGACTTTCTTGTTTTAGATCAAGCTGAGCAGGTCGGCGGGAGAGTTCGTAGTGATAAAGTCAATGGCTTTATTTTGGATCGGGGGTTTCAGATCTTTCTGGACGCCTACCCTGAAGCCCGACGCTGGCTCGACTATGATGCTCTCGATTTACAGGCCTTTTATCCCGGAGCACAATTGCAAACCCGTCAGGGCCCAGTTTTAATAGGAGACCCTTTGCGGCAACCCCAGGATGCTCTGAGCACTGCTTTGGCTAAGGTGGGCAATATGGGCGATAAGTTACGGGTGCTTGCCCTGCGCCAGGCTTTGACACAGCAGCCTCTTGAAAAGCTAGGCCAGATTCCCGAAAACACGACCTTACAGGCTTTGCGTCAGTGGGGATTTTCAGAAAGCTTTATTCAGCAGTTCTGGCAGCCGTTTTTGGGCGGCGTGTTTTTGGAGTCTGAGCTACAGACTTCGTCTTCATTTTTCTTCTTTGTGATGAAGATGTTTTCTAGCGGTCGGGCCTGTGTGCCGGTACAAGGCATGCAAGAGATCCCTTTGCAATTGGCCAGTTGGTTGCCCCCAGAACATTTGCGTTTAAATACAGCGGTGATGGCTGTTGAGTCCGGGCAAGTTAGGCTGGCCAGTTCAGATATTCTCAAAGCCCGTGCGATCGTGTTGGCGGTAGCAGAGCCTCAGGCCCGTCAGTTGGTTGCCTTGCCTCCGCGGCGTTTTCAAAGTAGTCGTACGCTCTACTTTGCCTGTGAACAGGCACCTGTTGAACGTGGTGTATTAGTCTTGAATAGCCAGGGCAAGGGGCCCGTCAATCACCTGGCGGTGATGAGTCTGGTTTCAAGTGCTTATGCGCCTACAGGGCAACACTTATTGTCTTTGACTGTCTTGGCTCCTTACACGGGGCTACCCCAGGCTGAGCTGCTCCAGCAAATCGAAATCCAGATGCAGGGCTGGTTTGGCCACTGGCAAGCAGAGCTCTTGCGTGATGATCAGATTCCCTACAGCCTCCCCAATCAAAGCCAGCCAGGTTTGACTGAATCTCAGACTCGGCGTCTGGCGCCGGGTCTATACCTGGGCGGCGACTATACGGAAAACGCTTCAATCAATGGCGCGATGAAGGCCGGTCGTTTGTTGGCTGAGCAAGTATTGGCAGATTTTGCCTGAGCTTGTTTATTTCAACATCAAAATGTATACTGCATAAAACAAAATTATTTTGAAAAGGATATTTCTAATGAAAAAAACTTTACTTGGATCCCTGATGGCAGGCCTGTTGCTGAGCCCATTTTCTGCCCTGGCAGCTGATACTTATGAGTTGGACCCTGTGCATTCTCATGCCAATTTTAAAATCATGCATTTGGATGTCGGCTATCAGCATGGTCGTTTTAATGACATCAAAGGTATGGTCTGGGTTGACGAGAAAACTCCTGCCAATAGCAAAGTAGAAGTCACCGTGATGACCAATTCAGTGGATACCAAAAACAAAAAACGCGATGAGCATTTAATGAGTCCTGACTTTTTTAATGCCAAGCAGTTCCCGACCCTGAGCTTCAAAAGCACCCAAGTCATGGCTGCTGGCAAAGATATGTACAAAGTAATGGGGAATCTGAGTTTGCATGGTGTCACCAAGCCGATTCAATTTACGCTTAAAAAAACCGGAGAAGGCAAAGACCCCTGGGGCAATTTCCGTATGGGTGGCGAAGCTGTTTTTACGATCAAACGCAGTGATTTTGGCATGACTTTTATGATGCCTGGCCTGGGTGATGAAGTCACACTGATGTTGAGTTTTGAAGGCATTAAAAAGTAGAGTCACACGCCTGGTTTTCTGATGGCAATCCTTCAGTATTTTTTGACGTCGCTGGCACTGGCATTCGGTGCCAGCACGCTTTTTTTTGTGCCGATTTTTTTAAAACGCTCCCCTGACAAACCCCCGTCTGAGGCCTGGGAGCAAAGCTGGCTACAGTTGTCTGTGGCAGCAGGCTTTGTCGCCGGGGCGCTGTATGTCTATCAGGGATGGCCCGCTTTCCCGCCGATCGACAGTACCCACTGGATCTTCTGGGGGCTGTTTCCTGTATTGGCCCTGAGCACTCTGTCTATTTTTGCGCCTGCCTGGAAACGCCTGCTTTTTGGATTGCGTTTATTATTGGGTGCAAGTTTCTTTTATCTGATTTATTTCCCTTTGTGGGGCTCAGGCCCTGCCGGCTGGGCCTGGCTATCGATGCTTCTGAGCGCTTTGGGCTGGTCGATTTTTGCGAAGGCAAGTGAACGTTCTGCGCTTGAAGTGCCTGGCTGGGTAGCGGTGCTCAACTCACAATTACTTCTGGCTGGCAGTGTTGTTTTGTTTTTGGCTGGGAGCTCTGCATTATTGGCACAATTGGCTGCGATCACCAGTATCAGCCTGCTGCCTTGCTTTGTCTATCTTGGCTTCAAAAAAAAGACAAAAGCTTATCCATTGGATCTCATTTATTTTCTTTTGAGTGGACTCTGGATAGGGGCTCTTTTGTTTTCTTCACTCAAATTGGCGGCGCTACTACTAATGGCTGCTCTGGCTTTTCCGCTGATTGCGAGTTGTTGCTTCCCCGCTAGATTAGATGGCTGGCGGAGCTGGGTATTGTTATTATGTTTGAGTTTGGTCTGGATCGTGCTCAGTGTCTTTCTGGCGTACCCAGCTGGGCCAGACTTATATTATGGCTAGATCCAATCTTTTGTCAGTTGTTCAGGTCAGCCTGATCCCAGCTAAATTGATCCTGCATCTGATTTACACCTCTGGCCTGGGTTGGTATACTTAGTCCTCTTAGCCGAGGTGGCGGAATGGCAGACGCGCTAGACTCAGAATCTAGTATCTATTGCAGGTGTGAGGGTTCAACTCCCTTCCTCGGCACTTTTTCATTTTTTGTACTTTTATTTAACCCCCCACTTAAGTCATTTATTCTCAACAGTGAGCTATGCTAAGATCAAGGCAAATCTTTGCGAATCCCTACGGGTCATTTAGATGAAACCGAGTTCCCCTTTACGCCCCTATCATCCGGTTAATCCTGCGCTACAGTCTTCCAAAGAGCCCAAGGCAATTCAAGAGGCTGGCTTCAAAGCCGCAGTTGTAATCTGGGCTGTCTTACGTTGGACTTTTCGTTTGCTAACCCTGGCTATATTGTTATTGCTGGGTCTGGCTGGCGGCGCGTATGCCGGGCTCTACTATAGTTTTGAAAATCTACCGGATATTTCTCGCCTGGAATTTTATGCTCCCGTTGAAACCACTGAAATTCTGGATGCCAATGGCAAGCTGCTTTATCAAATGCATGGCGAAGAAAACCGCAAGGTTATCGCTTTGCACGAGATCCCTGCCAAAGTGCAGCGGGCTGTGATTTCCGCTGAGGATGGCCGTTTTTACGAACACTATGGTGTTGACCCTATTGGCTTATTGCGCGCACTCAAAGTTAACTTTAATCAGGGTGAGACGGTCCAGGGGGGCAGCAGTATTACCCAGCAGGTGGTCAAAAACATGTTCTTGACGCCTGAACGCACGATCCCCCGTAAATTGGCTGAAATGTGGATGGCAATTGAAGTTGAAAAACGCTATTCCAAAGCCCAGATCCTGGAACTCTATTTAAATCAGGTTTACTGGGGCCACAATGCCTATGGTATCGAGGCGGCTTCGCAAAACTATTTCGGTAAATCAGCCAAGCAACTCAATTTGGCAGAAGGCAGTCTATTGGCCGGGATTCTAACCGGACCCGAACTTTACTCGCCCTACCACAGTCCCAAACTAGCCAAGCAACGCCAAAAACTGACCTTGCAGCGTATGGTTGAGGTGGGCTTTATCTCACCAGAAGAAGCTGAACAAACCGGACAGACCCCTCTTAAATACCCTGGCATTAAAGCCGGTGTAATGAAGCATCCTTATTACACATCGTATGTGATGGCCATGCTGAAGCAAAACTATGGCAATAGTCTAGCACTCAAGCGCGGGATGCGGGTACACACAGCCATGAATACGGATTGGCAGGTACAAGGAGAGAAAATGCTGACTCAGTATATTCAGCAGCGCCGTGGCAATCGTATCTCCGAAGGCGCGCTGGTCGCGATCGAAAATGATACGGGCCTGGTACGCGCGATTGTCGGGGGTACAGACTACAAAAAAAGCCAGTTTAACCGGGCCTGGCAAGCGCGTCGTCAGCCCGGCTCGGCCTTCAAGCCTTTTGTCTATCTGACGGCTTTTGCTCGAGGCTATAAGCCTGAACACATTGAAGTCGATGAACCGATTCAATACCGGCGAGGCTCTTATCTCTGGAAACCCAAAAACTATGCTGGCGGCCATTCCGGAGCGATGACTTTGCAACGGGCGTTGGAGTTTTCCAATAATATCATTGCTGTCAAAATGGCCGACCGTGTTGGCAATGGCAATGTGGTGGAGACGGCTCACCGTCTCGGTATTCGCTCACCTTTGCAGAGCGTGCTGTCGTTGGCTCTGGGGCCGAGTGAAGTGACACCTTTGGAAATGGCATCAGCTTATAGCTCGATTGCGCGGGGCGGCTCTTATTTAGAGCCCACACCGATTCTCTGGATCGAGGACAGACATGGCAATATTATTGAGGACAATCGTCACCGCACCCCTGAACAGGTTTATTCACAAGAGGCTTGCTCCAAGCTGATCAAGGTCATGAAAGGCGTCATTGAGCGCGGCACAGCGCCTCAAGCCAGATTAGGTCGACCTGCAGCAGGTAAAACAGGCACGACCAGTGATCATAAAGACGCCTGGTTTGTGGGTTTTACGCCTCAGATCAGTGCTGCTGTTTGGATTGGCAATGACCGGCCGGTGCCGATGTATGGTTACGCCACTGGAGGGCATTTATCGGCTCCCTTGTGGGCCCGCTTTATGCGTTATACCCATGCCAAGCTCAAAGTCCGAGATTTTGAATTTGCAAAAGGCAATTTGCCTTTATTGGCTGGGGTCGCTCTAGATGACGAGCAGTCTCATTATAATATGGGTTATGAGCGCATGAATAAATCGCTGCCTGAATCTACAATCGAGCATGATCCTTTTGCTGAAATTGATCCGTTTTTGATTAATCCCAATGCCCTTGAAGAACCGATTGATCAGGCTGTCCCCATGAAATTGCCGGCGATCTCGATTGATCCGGGCAAACCTGTGAAAACACTGTCTGGGCAGCCTGCGGCGCCTTCCGCTCCGCCCAAAAATCAGAAAATTATTCAGGAGCTAGATCAGTTGATTCAGGAGCTGGACCGTTTAGAGGTTCCCGTTGAGCCAAAGTCCCAATAGTTATCTGGATTTAGTTCAGGATTAAAAAGATCTTAATTAATCATTGAGCTTTGTATGTACAAGACCTATGTGGGATGGTATGATGTCATCGAAAGCGCTCATTAACCCTACTTTCTTGGGCGTTGAGCCATCACATTCCAAAGGAGATTCAAACAAGTTTTATGACCTATATCATTACCTCTCCCTGTATAGATACAAAAGACGCAGCCTGTGTGGAAGTTTGCCCCGTTGACTGCATTCATACCAAAGACGGAGACCCACAATACTACATCAATCCTGATGAGTGTATTGACTGTGGCGCCTGCTCACCGGTTTGTCCGGTAGAAGCAATCTTTCCTGAAGAAGATGTTCCCGAAGATGAAGAGGAATACATCCAGATCAATGCGGATTACTTCGAGTAAATCCCTAATTTATTGAGAAAAGCCTTTTGAATGTTATGTTCAAGGGGCTTTTGTTTTTGGTGTGAGCCAGCTCACACAGGATTTTAACAGGAGTATTACAATAAGAAGTAACCTGCTAAAATCGAAGGAATCTAGAGATGAGCCAGTTCAATATAGTGATTCAAGAGTTTCAACAAAAACGAGTCGAAAAGGAAATCTATGCCACCCGCGTGCGGAATGCTCGCCTGGAGCAACTCGAAGAACTTGCCCACAGTGCAGATATGGAAATGCGACAACGTCGCTCTAAACGCCGGCAGTATAAAACATATTCATGATCAATAGTCTCCCCGCTCTGGCTCAGGCCGCGACCGAGCACTTTATCAAAAACCAGTCCCCGTTGCCGACGCCGACAGATGGCCTCGATAACTTCCGCCAACAACAAGCGGGTGTCTTTGTGACTCTCAAGCGTGAGGGCGAACTGCGCGGTTGTGTGGGTACAATTCAACCCGTTTGCGAAAATATTCTCGAAGAAACGATCCAAAATGCGATCTCTTCGGCAACCCGGGATCACCGCTTCTCACCCGTTACCGCTGATGAACTCAGCTCTATAGCTTATGAAGTTTCGGTTTTACACCCTCCTGAGCATATCACGAGCATCGAACAACTCGATGCCAATCTCTACGGTGTGGTTGTCACGGCTGGCGAACAACGCGGCTTACTCTTGCCCGATCTCGAGGGTGTCGACACCCCTGAGCAGCAGATCCAAATCGCAATGCGCAAAGCCGGTATCGCTCCAGGCAGTCAAATCAGCCTTTATCGTTTCAAAGTCGACAAGCACGCCTAATTTATTCTTTTGTTGAAGCTTAATTTGTTTCGATTGTGTTTCGTTTTTACTGGGTTGGGTTGTCGCTCTTCTGAGTCCGTAACGGGTAATCCTGGCTAAATTCACTTTTGATTTGTCCGTTTGGATCCGGGTAGCCAGGGGAGTGCCTACCCTCGTTGCACCTGAATCACGGCGCTGACAGGGTGTTGAGTTCCGAAGCAATAATCCTTGAGTGGGCTGGTGACGCAAATGTTCTTTCGAAAAAGCGTTGCGACCGCAACCCAGATGCCCCAGCCAATGGGGGTATATTCCAAAAACTTCAGCTTAAGATTCTTGCCATAATGACCATGATAGTTGCCATCAGTCGAGTTCCTCTATGATGGCAAAGAGATCGTCAAAATCTAAGCTTCTACAAAGCGTATTGAGTGCATTTTCAGCTTGCTCTAGTGCATCTGTAGGGGCTTGCCAACCCAGCAAAAGTAGTCGCAAGGTCTGGTGTCCTAATTGCTGAACGTCCAGCTCAGGGCGAAAACGCACGAGCTTATGGGTATTTAAGACTCCTTGCAGGGCAGCCCAGAAAATCAGGGCCTGCTCCTCGCTGCTGTCGCTGTTAAGTGCTTGAGTGGCCTGAGCCTGGTCAAAGATCTTCGATAGCAGGGCTTGTTGCGCCTGGGCAGCGGCCAATGCCGGTTGGGCTTGCTCCAAACTGAGCACTTGCTCAGGGTTGCTGAGCAAAGTCTGTAGTAGCTGGAAACGGGCGGGTGCTCGGCGCTGGAACTCACAAAAACAACGTCCTATCATCATCAATTGGGCCAGACTCTGTGCCGGTGCTGCCAGTGAGACTTGCTGCTTGAGCAAGCTCAGGGCCTCTGTGTAGACGCTTTGCAATTGTTGCAAGACCGTGGTTTGCAGGGCGGCAATCAAGAGTTCTTTTGAGGCGAAATAGCGATAGACCGCCTCAATTGAATAGCCAGTGTGTTGGGCTAGTTTTTGCAAGGTCAGCTGCGGGAGGCCGTTTTCAATCGTAATATATAAAGCCGCTTGAATAAAAATGGCCTGATGCTCTGTGCGGGATTGCTTCTGAAGAGCCGGATCTGGATTTTTAATTTTATTTTCGTGAATCATATTCACAGCGTAAATTCGGTTCATTATTTTGTCAATTCAAGCTTTCTTCATTGATCGTTTTTCGGAAAGCGGATGAAGTCGCTTCTTTTTAAATACGCGGAGTGGAATGTTTACTTAGATCTCGCTGTACTTGAAAACGTTTCTTACTAATTCGCTTTTTCTCTAGGAGTAGAATTGATTGAAAAAGGATGAACGGCGATGAAATATAGCTTGTTTTGGCCGGATTGTGACCTGTTCCCTGAGCGTTGCCTCAATGGCATATGCTATAATTTGAGAGAATATGACAAGGCAAACACATGGCCTTTGAACGCACCCGTTATCACAAGTGAATTTTTCAGGTAGAGGTTAGGCATGGGACTCCTAAAGGCAGCAAACGCAGAATATTTAATTCTGGAAGACGATCTGGATGAAATTTCTGGGTATGACCCGGACTATAACGAATCAGATCAGCGAACCGAGTACGAAATGTCAGCCCCTGTCGTGATCGGCGCAGCCGGTATGATCGAGTTAGAACCGATCAACTGGGACTCTGCTGAAGACGCCGTTTTCTTTACGGAAGTCGACACCGAGATCACCTTTGGTGAAGCCGTGATGATCGGTGGCCGCGCCAAAGCAGAAGCCTTTGACGATTATGCTATCGAAGATGATACCTATCAAGAGACCCAGGACGACTATAGCGAATTTGATGAGACCCAGATGGGTGAGCTTGAGCAAGCTTACGATGAATACGGCAATCCGATTGAGCCTATCGAAGAAGAGTCCGACGGTGAGTCTGCTGCTTTAAAGGGCTTTGCTGCCATGAAAGATGGCGCGGGTGTTGAGCAAGACTCTGAAGCCGCTGCAGCCTGGGCCAGCGAGCAAAAGACCAGTATGGTCACACGCTTAGACGATAAAGTTCGTAGCATGATGAGCGAGCAGAGCCTGGCCTTTAAAGAGCAGTCCAGAGAGCAACTCTCTTTTGTCTCTGCCGAAGAAAAAAGCCGCCTGGTTTCAGAAGCTTTAGACACCATTCGCTCAGCGCCACAGGCCGCTGATTTAGACTTTGAAAAGATTTTCCAGGACATCGCTGACTATATCGAAAACCTGGCCTGGCACCATGCCGAAAAACTGCATAATGAAATGGGTGAAGAACGCACCCAGATGCTGATGAGCATCGAAGAATATGTCGAAAACTCGATCAACGAGCAGCGCGACATCATGATGACCGAAGCACAAGACTATATTTCGAGTCAGGTGCAAGAGTATAAGCTCTCTCTCAACGAAGACAATGAGTTTATTAAAGCCGCCAACCAGATTATTAGCGAGCGCGAACAGATTCTGAATGAGTCTTACGAAAAATCGCTGATGATGGTGCAAGAAGCCGAAACTGAGCATTCCCGGATCATGGAAGACGCCCTGATGCAACAGCAACAGGCCGAGCAAATGATGATGGAAGCCGAATCTCAAGTTGAGCTGATGGCGCAGGAAGCTCAGGCTGAAGCTGAGCGGATTATCTCTGAAGCCAATATGGAAGCTGCGCGCATTATTGAAGCCGCGGAGCAATCACACCAGGAGATCGTCGAAGCGGCGACCCAGGATGGTTTCAACGTCGGTTATCAAGAAGGCCGTGAAGAAGCCATCAAAGAGAATGCCCAATTGCTAATGGAAACCACTAATGCCCTCAATAAATTGCATGCGGCCTTCCCGGTGGCAGTCAAACAAAATGAAGATAAACTGATCAAACTGGCTCTCGAAATCGCGCGCGAAGTCTTACAAGATGAGCTGCAGATGAAGCCTGAGATGGTCATGAAAAACGTTGAACGGGCAGTGGGTAAGGTCTCTGACTTAGAAAAAGTCCTGATTAAAGTCAATCCGCTCGATCTGGATTTGGTCTTGCCCAAGCAAGAATACTTCAAAAAATTACTGCCTGATGTACAGGACTTCATCATTACCGGTCACTATTCTATTGAACGTGGGGGTTGTGTGATCGAAACCAATTCCGGCACGATTGATGCCCAGGTTAACACCCAATTGGCAGTGGTCGAAGAAGTCTTCCAGCAGATCCGTTCAGAGTATGACTTTAACGAAGATGATGACATGGACGAAGAGGACGAAATCTAATGGGAAGCTTAGCCATGGCGTCATCGGGTGTCGATGAGTCTTACGAACACTATTTTGATTATCAGAACTATGTCGTTGCGCTCAATAATACCAATCTAATTCGCGCCAAAGGCTCTGTCGTCCAGGTCGTAGGTCTGGTTTTAGAAGCCCTGTTACAAGGGGTGGAAATTGGTGAGCTCTGCTTTATTCGTTCTTCGGATCGCAAGCGGACTTATCCCTGCGAAGTGGTCGGGTTTCGATCTCGGCGTGTTCTCTTAATGCCCCTGGTAAACCTTGAGGGCATTGGCGCGGGTGCAGAAGTCATTGCGACTGGCAAGCAGGTTTCTGTGAAATGTGGGCCCGGTTTACTGGGGCGCGTTGTCGATGGTCTGGGTAATCCGATGGACGGTAAAGGTCCGATTGTAGCGGAGAAATACTACCCCCTCAAAGCAAGTGCTCCCAATCCGATGAAACGGAAACGGATCGATACAGTAATGCCGACAGGCGTGCGTGTCATCGATGGCATGTTGACGATGGGTACTGGGCAGCGCGTCGGTCTTTTCGCGGGCTCAGGTGTTGGTAAATCAACCTTGCTTGGCATGATCGCTCGTAACGCCAAAGCCGATATTGCTGTCGTCTGTAACGTAGGAGAAAGGGGCCGTGAGGTTCTGGAGTTTATCGAAGAAAACCTGGGTGAAGAAGGCCTGGCTCGTGCCGTGGTCGTCTGTGCTACTTCTGATACTTCCTCCCTGGAACGCGTGAAATGCGCTTACACCGCCACCGCGATTTGTGAGTATTTCCGGGACCAGGGCAAGAACGTCTTTCTGATGATGGATTCGGTTACTCGTTTTGCGATGGCCCAACGTGAGATCGGTCTGGCGATTGGTGAGCCACCGGCAACCAAAGGCTATACGCCTTCTGTATTTGCTTTGCTGCCGGAATTACTAGAGCGTACAGGCATGGGTGAAACCGGTTCGATTACGGCTCTTTACACGGTACTGGTTGAGGGCGGCGATATGGATGAGCCCGTTGCTGACGCGGTTCGGGGTATTCTCGATGGTCACATCGTGATGAGCCGTAAGATCGCTTCTGACAATATTTTCCCTGCCATCGATGTGCTGCCGAGTGTCAGTCGTTTGTTTAACGCCTTAACCACGCCTGAGCATCGGGCGGCAGCCTCTGAAATGCGCAATATTATGTCGACCTATGAATCAGCGGTCGATTTGATTAATATTGGTGCTTATGTCCGCGGTTCTAATGCCGATATTGACCATGCGATCTCGATGATCGATCAGATCAAGAGTTTCCGCAAACAGGGTGTTTCCGATCCCACGCCTTTCCAGGATACGGTCAATGCGGTCAAACAGTTGGGTACCAAAACGGCAAGCTGGGCGAGTCTCGCTTAATATATGCCATCCCCCATATCAACTGAACCTCCACCCAGGAGCACTTAGCCTATATGTCAGGTGGTCACGGTTTTGGAACCGACAGCCTACTTTTAGCCAGCGGTCTGGTCAGTTTTTGTATTGTGATGGTAGGCGCTTTTGCTTCTTCTGAAGCTTCGATTTTGGCAGCCAATCGTTTGCGGATTCAGCAATTGGCTGAGCGCGGCGATAAACGGGCGCTGGCTTTCTGCCATTTGCGCGACAACGAAGACAAGATGTTTGCCACGATTCTGGCTGTTGAGAATATGTTTATTATTCTGGCGGCCTCGTTTGGCGTTTCTTCTGCCGGAAAAATCCTGGGTGAAGGTCACACACTTTCCTTTGGCTTTTTTACAATAGCTTCTCTGACTCTGATTCCGTTTTTGCTGGAATTTTTGATCGTCTTATTTGGTGAGATTACTCCCAAAACCTATGCTGCCCGTCATGCCACCCGTATGGCCTTGCTGATCTCGCGACCTTTGAATGTGGTCGTCAACTTACTTTACCCGGTCATCTGGTTGGCTTTTGTCGTGCCTTCACGGGCCTTGATCCGCTTGCTGGATAGCTTGTTTGGTAGCAATGAAAACCTGCCGTCGATCACCGAAGAAGAGCTGCGCATGATCATCGATCGTTCGTCTGCTGAAGGCGTGCTTGACGACGAAGAACGCAATCTTTTGCACTCTGTGTTTGAGTTCGGTGATACGCTGGTCTCAGAAGTCATGACCAGCCGCACCCATATTCAAGCTTTTGATGTCAAAATGCCGGTCCACGAAGCTCTGCCTGAAATGCTCAACCTGGGCCATTCTCGTTACCCGATTTATGGCGACACGATCGATGATATTCGCGGGGTAGTACACGTTAAAGAGCTCTTTCGGGAGCATTATCAGCACGGGATTCAGCCTCAGATTACTCTCGAACGCTTTGCACGTCCGACTTTGTTTGTACCCGAAGATAAGTTTATTAGCGATCTGCTCGAAATGATGCAAAAAAAACGTATTCGTACAGTGATGGTCTCTGATGAGTTTGGCGGCACCGAAGGTCTGGTGACTCTCAATGATCTGATGCGCGAAGTCTTTGGTGATGTCGAAAGTGATCTCGAAGCTTCGGCCTTTGTGCAAGCTCTGGGGCCAGGCCGCTACCGGGTGCTGGCTCAGACGGATATTTACGATCTGAGCGAAGAGCTCAGTCTGGAATTGCCCGAAGGCAAGTACCAAACCCTGGCTGGCTTTGTGCTGGATCAGCTCAGCCATATTCCAGCAGCCGGTGAATCCTTTGTCTATGAAGATTGGCACTTTACTGTGACCGAAGTGATTGGCCCCAAAATTGTTGAAGTCGAACTTGTGCACGCTCAGGACCAGAGCTTGAAAAATCAGGACCTGCTGGATTTGGCGTAAGCCCACAATTTCACCTCTTTGCTGCTGTATACTGTGGGCATGCAAAAAGCAGATACAAGTAATCCTGGTTGGCTTCAGACCTTCCGGGGTGCCTTTCGTTTTTCAATCCCAGCTCTCAAGCTAGTCTGGCAAACAGCTCCTGGCCTGACTCTGGTTCTGGCTTTCTCAACTCTAATCGCGGGTTTGGTACCTGCCGGTATCGCTTACACAGGCAAAATGCTGGTCGATGCGGTCGTCAACTTTCTCTCGTCCCAGGATCCTGTTTTTCAAGAGCAGGCAATTCGTTATGTGCTGATCGAAGGCGTGCTGATTATTGTGCAATTGGCCGCCCAAAAAGCAGTGGGTACCTGTCAGGCGCTTTTGCGTGCTCTGCTGGGCAATCAAGTCAATGTGATGATCCTCGAAAAAGCGCTGAAAATGTCTTTGCCTCAGTTTGAAGACGCTGAGTTTTACGATCGCCTGACTCGCGCTCGACGAGAAGCTTCGACGCGCCCTCTGAGTCTGATTAACCGACTCTTTGCTTTGATGCAAAATACGATTTCTCTGCTGACCTATTGTGCGCTGTTGTTGGCTTTTTCTCCCTGGGCGGTTTTGCTCTTGGGCGTGGCGGCGTTACCGGCCTTTATCGCCGAAACTAAATTTTCAGGCGATGCCTTCCGCCTCTTTCGCTGGCGTGCGCCGGAAACCCGTGAACAGGCTTATTTAGAAGTCTTGATCGCCCGCGAGGACTATGTCAAAGAGGTCCAACTGTATCAGCTAGGGCCTTTATTTTTGCAGCGCTACCGGGATATTTTTACCAAAGTTTTCAAAGAAGACCGTGAGTTGACCTATCGCCGCAATTTCTGGGGCTTAGGCCTGGGAGTGGTCAGTACCCTGGCACTCTATGGGGCTTATTACTGGACTGTGCTCACGACCCTGGCAGGTCGTCTGACCCTTGGGGATATGACAATGTATCTGGCGGTCTTCAGACAGGGCCAGGGCGCCTTTGCTAGTATGCTCAATAGCGTGGGTGGTATGTACGAGGATAATCTCTATCTCTCGACCCTATATGAGTTCTTAGAGCAGCCCAATCCGGTCTTTGAAGGTACAGCGACAGTCGGTGAAATAGCCGGTGATGGTCTGCGTTTTGAGGATGTTAGCTTTTGTTACCCAGGTGCCAAGCAAGATGCCTTATCGGGAGTCAGCTTGCACCTTAAGCCCGGCTGGAAACTAGCATTGGTTGGTGAAAACGGATCTGGTAAAACGACCCTGATTAAACTTTTGACCCGTCTCTATGAGCCCAACTCAGGTCGTATTTTACTTGATGGTACGGAGCTCAAAGACTGGCATATTCAAACCTTGCGCGAGCGTATCGGCGTGATCTTTCAGGATTTTGCACGTTATCAGATGCTGGTAGGTGAGAACATCGGCGCTGGTGATTACCGCCATTTCTCAGATCAAGAGCGCTGGAAAAATGCGGGTGAGAAAGGCATGGTAAACTCTTTTTTAGAGCGCCTGCCCGATGGTTATGAAACCCAACTGGGCCGCTGGTTTAAAAACGGACAGGAGTTGTCTGGTGGTCAATGGCAACGCATTGCGCTGGCGCGGGCCTTTATGCGCGAGGATTCGGATATTGTGATTCTGGATGAGCCGACCTCTGCAATGGATCCAGAAGCCGAAGCCCAGATTTTTGAGCGCTTCCGTGAAGTGACTGACAATCAAATGGCGATTGTGATCTCCCATCGTTTCTCGACGGTACGGATGGCTGATGAGATCATCGTGCTAGAAGCGGGACGTATTCTGGAGCAAGGTTCTCATGCTGAATTGATGCAAGTGGACGGAAAATATGCCCATCTATTTTCGTTGCAGGCGCAGGGTTATCAATAGCAGTGGCTGTCTTATTCAGCAGTTTTAGAAGCAATAAATCTGTTGATAAATCTGGGCCGCTGAGACCTGAAAGAGTTCCTCAGTTTCAAGCACATAGCCTGTCAGTTTTTTACCGTAGACGCAACCCGTATCGAGCCCAATCAAATAGGGCTGATCATTCCGGCGGGTAAAGACCAGTCCGCCACGGGCATCGTGCCCGAAGATCACGCCTTTTTCACCATAATAAACTTCATGCCAGTGGGGACCGCTGAGTTTACCCATCGGCCAGTGGCGCATTAGCAGGGCCATTTCTTCGGTGGTTTGTGCCAGTTCGCCGCTGGGGTGGAGGCCAGCATGTACTAAAATATACTGCTGCACTTCGCGATAGAGTGGTAATTGTCGTAGCCAGTCAATCCAACCGGGGGCTTTGCTATCCATGATATCGACCACACGCCGGTGCTTGGGTTTGGGGCGCACTTCGCCATCGATGATTTTGAGGAGCCAGGCGTCGTGATTACCGAGTACGGCTTGCATCTGGTATTCCTGGATTAGATGCCAGACGCCGGCAGGATCTGGGCCCTTGGTAAAAAGATCGCCAATCAAATGAATCTGGGTCGGTTTGACATTCTGAACCAGGCGCCGCAGTTCTTTGGAGCAGCCATGCACATCGCCAACGACGAGGGTGCGCTCTGTCTGATGCTCTTGGCTCATGCCGCTTCCTGACATAAGCTCTGCACGAGACCTGCAACAGTGTGTGGGGTCGCCATCAGGTCACAGCGTCCCAGAGATTGCTGTGCTTGCCTGGCTGTGACCGGCCCGATACAGGCGATTTTAGACTGGCGCAAGCCCTGGCGACTTTGTTCTGTGAGGGCACTCTCAAAATGCTGGATCGAAAGGCTATTCAAAAAAGTGAGCCAGTCAAAGCGTTGGCTATTGAGCAAAACATTTAGCTCTGTGGCCGATCTGCCGGGGCGACTGCGGTAGACGCTCATCTGTTGGACTGCTTTGGCCTGGGCTTTTAAGCGCTCTGCCAGTAAGGGCTGAGCTTGTTCAGCCTGGATCAGAGTGAGCTGTTTATGTCTGAGATTAGGCGTGATTAAGAGCTCAGCAAGGGCTTCAGCGGTGTGATTTGCGGGGAAACAGTCTACTTGCAGTCCAAGCTGCTCTAAGGCTTCAGCAGTACGTGGGCCGACACTGGCAATTTGGCTTTGGGCAAAATGCTGAGGCAAATCAACCTTCAAGGTCAGGGCGCGCTCGGCAAAGGCACGCACGCCGTTGACTGAAGTAAAGACCAGCCAGTCAGGTGATGTTGCGTGGGTCAGTAAGGCATCCAGAGCCGGAGGGGGGGGGAGGATTTCGATGCTTATCATGGGGCAGCAGACCACCTGTGCGCCGTGGGCTTGTAAGGCATCACAAAAAACAGCGGCTTGCTCGGGGGGCCGGGTGATCAGAATCCATTGGTTTTTTAATGGCAAAATAGTCATGTGGCTTGCTGGGTTGGCTCATTTTCTTTGACCATATTATAAACAAAAAAGCAGGTCACTTGCGAGTTTTTACCCGATTAACCCCAGTCTTCGGCTGCATCAAGTACCGCTTCTTGGTAAGCCATGATGCGTCCTTCAAATCCGTCAATGCGAGCAATCAGGCCTGTTTTGAGTCGTTGGGTTGCCTTAGGCACAGCAGCAATTGCTGGGATCTGATAATGTCGTGCTAGCATTGCGCCATGTGACAAGACTCCTCCCAATTCCAGGATCAAGCCGCCTGCTTTTTCCAGGGACTGTTCCCAAAAAGGTTCAAAATAATCGGTCACGATGATTTCATCAGGCTGTAAAGCCTTGAGATCTTCGGAGCGAGTAATAACTCGCACCCGTCCGAGGGCCTCACCTTGTGAGGCTGCAAAGCCAGTGAGTTCGAGAGCTTGTAAGTCTCCTGTGGCATCTGGTCCCAGACGGTGGGTGATTTTGCGCTTGTATTTGCGGGCCTGAATCAATTCTCTCAGGGCTTTGATTTTATAAGCGTTCATCGGATTCTGGATCATTTCTTGGATCTCAGTCAGGGTCAGATAGAATATATCCTGCTTGGAATCCAGAGGCAAGTAACGCGCCAGAGCGAGTACCAGTGAGCGCACCCGTGGAGTCCACATAGCCAGGTAAAAGGGCTCTTCTTCGACTTGAGTGGCATAGTTTTGAGACAGGTTCAGCAGTGTTTGATAAAAGAAACGCTGAGGCAATTGAGCCCAGTTAAAGCCCTCTAAGAGACGTTGCTCAAGCTCCTGACGTTGGACTTCTTCCTGAGGATTCCAGTAGGTCTGTTGGTGCTTAATGGCATGACTGAGCTCTTTAATCAGGATTTGTGGGGCTTCGACCCAACTGGGATAAAGTGGCTCTAGACTGAGGCGGAAAAAGCCATATTCTGAAAAATCTACCATCAATTGTTTGAGCCAGGTTTTACCTGTTTCGTGTAAATGCAGCTCATTGGTGATCTGATTGCTGTTTTCTGAGCGAAAGAGCTTGACCCAGTCGGGGTGCTGTTGGATATCTTGAATATAGCGCTCAATCAGCTGGGCGCTATTGGCATAGCGTCCGGGGAGACCCCGATAGAGAATATCATAGACCTGTTCGGCGGGCAGGTAATTTTGGGCGAAGTCGGCAAATAAGACCGAGACCAGATAATTTAGAATCCGCACCAGAACCAGAGATTGGAACAGGGTCTCGCCGGTTTGATTGACTTCTTCGAGCTTCAATAGTAAATCTTCAGCGCCCCAACCATCGTATTCATGTTGCCATTCTTGTTCCAAAAACTCACTGGCCTGGCGATAGGCTTTGCTCCATAAGCGCTGCAGAGGGTAAAGCGCTTTCAAAAATAAGAGATAGCGCTTATAGGGTGAATCCTCAGCAATTTCAGCCCAGTACTGCTCAAAGGCTTTGCGCAAGAGTGGCAAAATATCTGGGTGTAAGGTCAATTGATAGTCATGCTGTTGAAAGGCCGGGTCTGGAAGGTTGGCTTCAATGCCAAGGGTGTCAAAGACAGCTACCAGGGACTTCTGGAACAAAGGTTGCAATAAAGACCAGCCCAGGGGAGAGAGGGGTTTATTAAAATAGGGCAGGACCTGGTTGAGTTCTTGCCAGTTTTCAGCACGTACGGCCTGAAAGTCAGGCTGTTTGATGGGCATCACTTGCAAGATCTGGAAGCCCTGTGGCGTTTTAAACCATTCCACTTCCAGGGCTCGTTTATAGCCACTTGTCAGTTTTTCAGCGATTTCAGCCAGCGCACTCAGGTCGGCTGCATTTAGAGAGGGCTGATCACGCTGAGATTGCTCAATACTGACTTCTTGAATCGCCCATTGATCGGCCAGGACAAAGCGCAAAGGCTTATTGGCAATTTTTTGATGCTGTACTTTTTTGAGGAAGCGTTGCCAACAGTACGAGTCGGGTACGATCACACCCCGGCTGACAGCTTCATTCAAGCCGCGAGCTGACTCGATCACTAGAAACTGATCGTCCTGACCGGGGTCATAGCTCAATAATGAGCCGGAGACATAAGGGGCTTGCAAGGGTTGCAAGACCAGGGCCAGGTCTGCGCAGTTTTGGAGCAAGTGGGGGTGGCTAAATCGGTAGTGAATAATATCATCGAGCCACATATAGGCCCAGGCCATTTTGATTGCTTTTTCTAGCTCAATCAGGCTTTTGACTCCCAGAATAGGGCGCAAGCGCTTGGCAAAATCGACGCCATTGGTATAGACCACTGAGGGTCTGACCACCACCGGACCGTCGTGGACTTCCATCAATTGCTTATAGGCCTGGCGAATATCCGTGAGTACATCCGAAGGAATATCTTGTTTAAATAAATAATGCTGCACAGTGCGGGCGGATTGGATGGCTTCTTCATAAGGTTGGGCAGACCAGTTTGAAAAGTCCATTCCCGTTTGCGCGAGACTTTGTGCATACGCTGAAGTGCTGATTACAAAACCGGGTAATACCGGGGCTTTTAGGCGCATGGCAATAGCGAGATTTAAAGCCTTAAAGCCAATCTCTGTCAATTGCTTGGGGTGCGCATCCTGTAACCAGATAATATTGCTGGAATTGGAATTCTCGCTGTTTGCTGGATTCCGTGGCACGATTCTGCTTGATCCTTTCGGGGGAGCTATCATATTATGACATGGGAAAACCCCTTTGTTAACTTGAAAGAGGCAAGCTTATCGATATTCAGGACTATCCACACCCTGCCGTGACCGTTGATACGGTGCTTTTTACGATCATGCAAGAAGATCTCAAGGTGCTGCTAGTGCAGCGTCGTGTCGAGCCTTTCGAAGGCTTTTGGTCTTTGCCAGGTGGCTTTGTGCAGATGAACGAAAGCTTGGAGCAAGCTGCCTGGCGCAAGCTCAAAGAAAAAACCAATGTGGACGAGGTTTATCTGGAGCAACTCTATACTTTTGCTGATTTACAGCGTGATCCCCGTGCACGGGTCCTCACGATTGCCTATTATGCTCTGGTCAGTTCAGAACATTTTACGCTCAAGCCTTCTGAAGCGGTTGCTGATGTGAAATGGCATTCCATGTACGCTTTGCCTGAACTGGCTTTTGATCATGCCATGATTCTCGATTATGCTTTGCAGCGCTTGCGCAATAAATTAGCTTATACCACGGTGGGTTCTCAGCTTTTGCCTGAAAAATTCACTTTACCTGAACTGTGCCGAATCTATGAGCTGATCTTAAACCGTGAAATTGACAAACGAAATTTCCGCAAAAAAATGGCGATTATGGATGTCTTAGAAGACACCGGGGAAACCACTCAGAAATACTCCAAAAAACCGGCCAAGCTGTATCGCTTTAAGCACTCGGAGATTATGGAGTTATCTCAGAGTGGCCAGTCGGTGATCCAACCCAAAACACCCCGCAGTTTGCAAGGGGAGCGTTAATCATCGCTCTCAGCAGGAGTCTCAGCCTCTACTTTTTTGCAGCTAACCTGGCCTAAGAGCTCACAGGCTTTGCCCTGCTTTTGGCTGCAGACCGTTTGCAAAAGGGCTTTCGATTCTTGGCATTGCCCTAGCCGATAGAGGGCCTCTGATTTATTCAGCAAAGCCCGCTCATAATTCGGGCTTAAGCGCAAGGCATGATTAAAATCATCCAGGGCTTGCTGTAGCTTTTTTTGCTTGAGATAAACCACACCGCGGTTATTATAGAGTTCTGGATCATTGGGCTTGAGTTTTAAGGCGCGCTGATAATCAGAGAGGGCTTGGTTAAATAAGCCCAGGCTATCGTAAGTGACCCCGCGATTAAAATAAGCCGAGGTGTATTTGGGGTTGAGTTGAATGGCGCGTTGATAGTCTTTGAGAGCTGCTTTGAGTTCGCCCTGAGCTCGCAAGACATTGGCGCGATTATAATAGGGCAAAAAGTATTTGGGTTGTAGCTTTAAGCTGGTATTAAAATCTTTCAGAGCCAGTGGGTAATTTTTTTGTTGGAAATAAATCACTCCGCGTGCGTTGATGACCTGGGCATTCCTGGGCTCCAGAGCCAGAGACTGATTAAAGAGCGTCAGAGCACGTTCTAAGTTGCCCGCATTCCAGGCGGCCTGACCTTGCAAAGCGTAGTCTTTGGCTGAAGCGGCTGCTGTTAGAAACGAGGCCTGCTGTGCCTGGGCAGAGGTGGGGCTTAGGCTCAGAGCAAAAACCATAAGCATAAGCGAGAGAAGAGGTTTCATTTAAAAGTCTCCTTGGGCAGAGCCATCGTCTGAAACCCGTTATGAACGAACTCAGGCGATGGCTCTAATTGAATTAAGCTGGAGGCGCTTCATCTGTTTTGAGTAGATGTTTAAAGCGGTTTTTATCGGCGGATTTTAGATAAGCTTCTTCAGCAGTAATAATACCTGCTTTGAGTTTATCTTCAATCGCTTGATCCATGGTTAACTGGCCATCTTTACGGCCGGTCTGCATGATCGAAGTGATTTGGAAGGTCTTGCCTTCACGCAAGAGGTTAGCAACCGCCGGGGTTCCTACCAGAATTTCCTGAACACCGACACGGCCACCACCGTCTTTTTTGAGCAACTGCTGGGCAACGACGCCTTTTAAACTGTCACCGAGCATTGCCCGGATTTGTTCTTGTGCATCTGTTGGGAAGGCATCAATCAAACGATCAATTGTTTTAGGGGCAGACGAAGCATGCAGCGTGCCGAAGACTAAGTGACCCGTTTCAGCTGCCGTAATCGCCAGCTCAATCGTCTCTAAATCGCGCATCTCACCGACCAGGATCACGTCGGGATCTTCACGTAGAGCAGCTTTCAATGCGCTGGCAAAAGATTTAGTGTTTTTACCCACTTCACGTTGGTTGACCAGACCTTTTTTACTGGAGTGTACAAACTCGATCGGATCCTCAACTGTTAAAATATGCTCTGCACGATGGGTGTTGATATAGTCAATCATGGCGGCCAGGGTGGTTGATTTACCTGAACCGGTCGCACCCGTGACGAGCACGAGGCCTTTCTGTAAATGACAGAAGTACTCGGTTAATACGGGAGGTAATCCTAGCTCTTCAGCCGATAAGATTTTGGTGGGGATCACACGGAAAACACCACCAATTCCTTTGCGCTCATTGAAAATATTGGCACGAAAGCGCGAGCCCAGCTCATCTACGCTATAAGCGAAATCGAGGTCGCCTGTTTCCTCAAAGTGTTTGCGTTCACCATCATCCATGATTTCATAGAGTAGTAATTTATTGCGTTCATGATCTAAAACCTGGTTACCGATCGGTTGTAAATCTCCGCTAACACGGATCATAGGGGGATTATTGGGCGAAATATGGAGGTCGGAAGCCCCCTTCTCTATCATAATACGAAAAAGTTGATCTATTTTGGCCATGTGAGCCATTTCTCCTTTGGCAGTTTGAGAGCAGTTAATACTGGACTCATTATAGCCTGTCCGTTCAAAATCCCAAAGCAAAAGCCCCCGGTGGGGGGCTTCGCAATGCTGTCGATTGAGTAGAGAGGATTTTAGACGTTGAAGTCAGTTGACCCCATTTGCTTTAACATGGCGTCTAAGCTCAGGCTCAGACGGTCTGTTTCCTGACGATTGTCATTGAGTAGTGACAGGCTGGCTTGACCGTTGGCACTCTCACGAATCATCAGATCAGAGTCGCTGCCTTGACCGTCTAAGAATGTGGTCAGGCTGCCGTCAGCGGCAACCAGGGTGCGCAAGTCGAAGCTCTCGCTGCTGCCATTGCTATCGGTGATGATCAGGCTGCCGTTACCGGTCCCGTTACCGCTAATGTCGGTGACGCGCTCTTCAAAGATGTCGATCCGGTCGCCATTGTCAAGCATCGTGCTGGCCTGGGTCATCACCATCAGACTGCCATCGGCTTGCAAGCTGCTGACACGGTTGGCATTCCGAGAGAAACCGTTGCCCTGTTCTCTCAAGACAAAGTCAAGTCCGACCTGGGCATTGACGTCCGTCGTGTTGGCCAGAACCACGTCACGGCGGGTACTGTTGCCAGAGAAGTTGGTGCCAAAGAAGCTGGTGACAGAACCATTGGCGTTGGTGCGGCTATCAATCTGACCGGCACGGGTATTGAAATTACGATCCCGTAAGCGGAAGAGATTATCGTTGGAGACATCGACCATGGCATTGATGCGACTGTTGAGGTCAAGGTTGTTATTGCTGTCGTTTAAGTCCAGCACGTCCCTGTTGAGCAGGTCGACATCATTTTGACTGTCGACCATGGCGCTGACATTGGTCCGCAGTCGGCCATTGTCAATCGTTGAGCCGCCGTTGCTGTCGATGCTGACGCTACCCGTGGAGCTAATCTGATTGCGGAAGTCAGAGTTGCTGCGGTTGAAGCTATCAAAGGTGGTGTTGACGTCGGCATTGATGTCGGTGTTGAGGCCGAGTGAACTATTAGAGCTATTGTTTGAATTGCCGTCGAGATTGGCATTGACGTTGGTGCTGACACCGGTGTTGAGGCCGAGTGAGCTGTTGCTATTAGAGCTGGTATTTGCATTGCTGCCGACATTGGCGCTGGCTCCGGTATTAAGTCCTAATGAACTGTTGCTATTTGAATTGCTATCGACATTTGCACCGACGTTGACACCGACAGTCGTGTTGGTCGAAGCGTCAGTACCTGATGAGTTGTTATTGCCACCGTTTAAGATGCCGTCAAGTAAGCCGCTATTGTCGTTGTTATCATCATCGTTGTCGCCCAGGAGACCGCCGAGTAGTTTGGTAGAGAACTGAGCTTTGGACAAGCGTGCAGTGTCAGAGAAGCTAGCGTCGACTTCGTGATAAGAAGCGAGAGCGGCCTGGGCTTGTGCATTGATTCCGGGTTGGACGGCTGTTGTGGTGCTGGTTGGTGTGGCTGCTGAGTTGACTGATGTGGTTGGGCTACAAGCAGTCATGCCAACGCCGATACAAACGGTGATAGCGATGTGAGCGATACGATTAGAGATTCTCATGATTAAGTGTCCTTCGTGGTCTGTTTGACCGTTTTATTTATGTCCTAACTATGGCTCATAAAAAGCTCAATACACAAGGGGGGTAAGCGGGGCTGAAAGGTAATCAAATCGCTGTGTTTGAGTGTTTGCGGGGTCTTAATGCACTTAGTAAAATACAATAAAAATCACTATAAGTATTCTATAACTCACAAAAAGTAAACATGATCTACCCCGCTACTGGTGAGGCTTAGGGCCATAAAGACAGGATTTTACTTTTTGATGACCTGATAACGATGAAAAGGAGCAAAGCTTTGCTTGCGACCCACACCGAGCTCATAATCACCCAGGCCATACTGACTGGGCAGCTCAATTTCCAAGTGTTGTTCGTCAAGCCATTTGGGCTTTAAGGGGCCGCCACCGGTATAAAAGGTGCTCTTATTGATATAGAAGCGGGCTTTTTTGTCGGGTACATTTAAGTAAAAGTAGAGCTCTGATTTGGGGAAGGCGCCTACAAATTCCATCTTGATACGAGAGATGTAACCTTGTTGCAAGGTCTCAGGCAATGGTTTTTGGCTATATGCCAGAGGGGCGCCAAAAACCTGGGTGGCATAAATCTTAGTGCCTGCTGCACTCAGGCCAACCCCCAGATGGGTGTAGCTCTTTCCAATTATATTGGCATAATGCCCTGGAGAGTTTTTCCATTGCAGGACAATTTTTTGGGCCAACTCTTCTTCATTGCTCGCAAAATTATAAGCGATGTTTTCGCCAATCGTTGAAATGACCAATCCAGGGAATAAGTGTTTTAAGCGATCTTTGGGCTGGCGAGCCTGGGGGTCTGTGTGGCTGAAAAAGCCTTGCTGAGCCATTTGGCGACTGTGAAAGCGCGCGGTTTCGTTTAAGGGTGTTAAGTCATTTAAAGGCGCGAGTTGTTGTTGTCGACGCAATTGGTTGCTGAGCTCAAAAATACGTTGTTCAGCTAGCTTTAAGTCCATAGCCCACAGATTTGGGGTATAGCAAAGCCAAAAAGCAATTAAACAAAATCTAAGTAAAGGCATGTTTCCTCCGTAGCTTGTTTTATTGAAACACAAAGGACGTCCTTTTTTGAAGGCGATCTTAGATTTCTAAGGTGACCAGAGGGTTGACCTGGAAGCCGGCTGCGATTTCGGCATACGAAAGTACCGGCAAATGGGGGAAAGGCTTTTCAATCAGTCGTCTTAATTGCAAGCGTATTCGGGGATCGCATAGCAGCGAGATTTTAGTAAAGCCTTCAGCCTGGCAATAATCCAGGCCCTGTTCTAAAACCTGCAGAAAGCGCTGCTGCATGCCTGGCTCCAATTGAAGCTCCAGGCCTGCAGCGCTTTCTACCAGTGAACGACTGAGGAGACCTTCGAGTGGATCCGAAAGCGTAATCACATTCAAACCATGTGTGGTCTCCATCAGTCTATACCTGCAGATTTTCTAAAATAATGGCATCACCTTGAGCTGCTCCACTGCAGATACCTGCAGCCCCAAAGCGTTTGCCCTGGTGAATTAATTCATGAGCGAGGGTGGTGACCAGTCGGGCGCCACTGGCTCCGATCGGGTGACCCATTGCAATCGCGCCGCCATTGACATTGACGATCTCTGGGTTGATTTCCAACAATTTGGTACTCAATAAAGTCACTGCTGCGAAAGCCTCATTGATCTCAATGATGTCGAGCTGATCGATGGTCATTTGAGCTCGTTCGAGTGCCGCTTTAATCGCATTGGCAGGGGTGCGGGCCAGGTAAGGATAGTCATCGGCGACTTCACCATAGCTGACAATACGTGCCAGCGGCTTTAGCCCTAATGCTTTGGCTTGATCATGACTCATGATCAATAGTGCAGAGGCACCGTCATTGATACCGGGAGCGTTACCTGCAGTAATACTCCCCTGAGGGTCAATCACCGGGCGCAAGCTAGCCAGCTTGGCTAAGCTGCTGTCGCCACGAATGGACTCATCTTGAGTGACATGCAGAGGATCCCCTTTGCGTTGGGGGATCTCAATTTCACAAATTTCTTTGGCCAGACGACCGGAATCGGTCGCTTTTTGGGCCAATTGGTGTGAGCGCAGGGCAAATTGATCTTGCTCTTCGCGTGAAATCTTATATTCACTGGCGACATTAGATCCATGTACGACCATATGCACATCATGAAAGGCGCACCATAGGCCATCGTGGATCATCGAGTCGACCATTGGGCTGTCGCCCATGCGCATTCCCCAGCGGGCTTTGGGCAGCAGATAAGGCGTATTGCTCATGCTTTCCATACCGCCAGCGATCATGATCTTGCGATCGCCTGCGCGAATCGCTTGTGCAGCTAAGCCGACGGCTTTCATGCCTGAGGCGCAGACCTTATTAATCGTTGTTGATTTGACCTGAGCGGCTTCTAGACCTGCTTTTGCTGCTGCTTGACGGGAAGGGATTTGCCCCACGCCAGCATTGACGACAATGCCCATAATGACTTCATCGAGTAGCTGGCTATCGACGGGGGTATCTTTTAAGGCGGCTTTAATAGCCTGAGCGCCGAGCTCAATTGCTGACAGGCTAGCCAGGCTTCCACCAAATTTGCCAAAGGGGGTGCGAACGGCTTTGACAATTACAATATCTTGACTCATTGAGAGATCCTTTCTCTGATAATCGATACTCTCTAGTGTAACTGAAAACCCAGTTAAAGCTGGTAACTTTCTGCGCTCAAAGATTCAATCGCAAAAATCTGGACCGCCTGCCGTGGTGATTCATGAGGGACGCATAAACTGTATTCAGGGGCTGCTCTGTGGCATAATGTCGACCATGAAGCGCTTACAGGTTTATTTATTGATTCAGCAATGGCCTGGGTTTTTGCCTCCTTATTTGATTTTTTTGCAGCAGCTTCATCAAATGATGCGTTTTAAACTGACAGTGCTCAATAATGGCCAGTCCTTTAATGCCAAGCCTCTCTTGAACCAGGCCGGTCTGACTTGCCGTGTGGTTCAGTATCCTTTGCGTTTTCACCCGGCTCAGATTTTGGCGGATTGTTTACAATCAGCGCCGCTTGCGGATGCCTATTTTTGGTTTGAAGATCATTTGCTGTGGCACCCAGCTGCCCTACTAGAATGGCTCAAACAACTGGAAAAATGGACCTGGATAAGCCCTAATATTTTGCCTGCTGAAGCGCAGCCCCAAAGTCTACGGATTTATCAGGCGCAGGCCCAGAGTCCAACGCTCGAAGCACCGCGCCTAATGAGTGCCAATCTAGACCTGTTTCCGCCAGGAATGCTGTTTTCCCGGGCGGCAATCACGACCCTCAAAGAATGGCTGCAACCTGAGGGGCAACTGCCTTTATTGATGCTGGCTGCTTGTGATTCTAATAGTAATGGCTGGCACCCACGTCCAGCTTTGGAACCGACCCGTGCCGATCTGGCTCTGACCCTAAGTGAAGCCCAGGAACGTTGGTCAAAAATTCAGGCTAAAAATTGCCCACTTTCCCGTCAGCGTGTTTTGCTGGAATCCTTACAAAGGGCTTTACCTGATTCCCCTGCGGTTTATTTGGCGCTGGCTCCTTTGCTCGATGCCAAATCAGCTTTGGCTTTACTTGAAAAAGCACTGCAGCGTCAACTGATTTACCCGGAAATTCTGAATATGCTGATGCATGTGTTGCAGGCCTGCGAACAAGAAGAAGCCGCACAAGCGGTCGCTGCATTTTTGAAAGCCCGCTTTCCAGCTTTCAAAAAACAAACCGTATTCTGGGAAACGATGTCTACGGCTCCCGTTTTTGAAAGCTCTGCTTTACAATTGCGTTCACTTAGTCTAGGTGTGCTAATTAATGAGAGTTTGTCAGAAGCCCAGACCGTTTTGGATAGCTTACAAGGTCTCTTGGGTTTGAATTGTGAAGTCATGATCTTACATCATGATTTGTCAGAGAGTGTTCAGCAGGACTTGCAAGGGGCGGGCTGCGTCTTGCTTCAGCGGCCTCAGATTTTGCTTACGGCGGCAGATTATAATCAGCTGATTGAACAAGCCAGTGGTGATTGGATCCTGATTATAAAAGCCTTTGAAAACCCATCCCCGACTCTGGTTTCGAGCTTACAGCAATTATTGGCTTGCTCAATCCCAGGTTTGCCACGCTTCCAGATTCCCGTTCATCAGATCTTTGCAGATGGACGAGAAACCTTGATTCAGCCAGAAATTCGTCTCTTTCCAAGGCATCCACTTTTGCGTTATCAGGGAGCCGAGTCTCCTGGCTTGGCTTGTCGGATATACAGCCCGATGCCCGTCTTGAGTGAAAGCCATATTCAGGTGCTTATTCCTGAGGTTTTTACAAATCATAAGCAAGGCCTAGAGCAGATCCAGAAGCTATATTTGGCCGCTTATCAGCAAAATCCAGATCACTCAGCTTTGGCGCTGTTATTGGGTAAGCAAGCTCTCGAGATGGGGGATCCTGAGGCTGCCTGCGAGTGGTTTGTTAAAGTGCTGGCCGGTGGCAGGGAGGCTGTCGGCTATACGGATGCTTTTTTGGCATTGATGGCCCAGAGCTTACAAGGTGCCGATTCTCTGTTGCAAACTTACCTGGGCAATCTGAGTCAGACTTTGCTCGATCACCCAGATTATTGGTATTTAAAAGGGCATTATTGTCTCAAAAACCAGCTCTACCCGGAAGCTTATCAGGCTTTTGAGAACTGTTTAGCTTATCGTGGCAGTGAGGCGCTTTCAAAACTCGCTTATCACCCAGATTATATTTTCCCTGGCGCTGTGATTGCTTTGCTTGATCTGGATCGGTATCGGATGTTGGCGACTCAGAGTGATTTGCGACAACGTGAGCAAGCGGCTCGCAAAATGCTGCAAAGAGGCTTGCAATTATTGGGGCTTTACCCAGATGGCCAGTGGCTCAATACACGTTTGAATCTATTTTATTATCTGGGAGAAGCGATTGTTATTTGTGCGCGTTTTCAACTGGATACTCGGGCCCTGAATTTGTTTTTGGAGTCGTTACCGGAGCTGTTTTTACAGACTGATGTGGCCTATTATACGGAGACGGCCTTTATCTATCTAGATGGTCAGGCGCGATTGGCTGAACGCTTGCCACCGGATTATAATGAATCCACTTTGCAAGCCTTGATTCTTGAGCCCCAGCGCTTACACGCCTTTTGTCAGGACTTGTGGCAGCGCATAGAATGTGATGGTCATTTGATTGCAGATAAGCTGCTGTTTTTTGCTGCCATTGCTCGCCAGGAAGCAGAACTTGCTATGCTACTGGCTGATTTGCATCCACCAGAAACCGGGCTACAAGTCTTGAAAATGCTCAAACCCCATTTTGAGAGCAATCCTTACTACCTCTATTTTTATGCCCGACAGGCGCAGACTGCAGGCTTAGCTCAGCAGGCCAAAGCGCTCTTACTCAGCTGTCTGGCGATCAAATCTGATTATACTGAAGCCTTGAGTTTACTCGCCGTGCTTCAAAAAGAGCAAACGAAATCCATAGAAAGAGAAACAGATGAGAAAAATTGAATTGATTTGCCTGGACGTCGATGGCACTCTCGTAGGACAGGACTTGGAGGTGCATCCACGTGTCTGGGCTGCTGCTGAACCCTTACTCCAGGCTGGGATTCACTTGGCTATCTGCACTGGTCGCCCGGGTCTGGGGCCGACACGTGATTTTGCTGTGAAATTGAACCCAGTCGGCTGGCATATCTTTCAAGGTGGCGCTAGTTTACTCAATCTGGGAGGAGCCGAAAGTCGTTCTCACCCTTTATCTGATCTTGCTTTAACTGAACTCAAAGCTTTGCAAGCCAAAACAGGCTGGGTCTTAGAGCTCTATAGTGATCAAGACTATGTCTGCAATCAAGCCCTGAATGGAAGTCCAGCAGCGGCGATGGCCCTGGCACATGCCAATCTGATTGGTCTGGACTATCAGCCGCGCAGTTTGGATAGCTTAAATGGGCAATTGGTACGGGCCCAATGGGTCGTCAGTGATGCCCAATTGGAGCAGACGCTGGCATTGGCTCCCCCGGGCTTAAACTATGCCCCAGCGACTTCACCTTCGGTTCCGGGCGTGCATTTTGTGAGCGTTACTGCCCCTGGTGTCGATAAATGCTCGGCAATTCAAAGCCTGGCTGAAGAAGTCGTTGGCTGTAGTCTGGCCCAAACAATGATGGTCGGAGACGGGCTCAATGATGTTTCAGCCTTAAGAATGGTGGGCTATCCGGTGGCAATGGCCAATGCGCACCCTGATCTGACAGCGATTGCGGCTTATCATGTCGGGCATGTCGATCAGGGCGGAGCCGCAGATGCTCTGTTATTGGCGAGCAAAATTATTGGCTAATCATAAAGTTTTCTTCGTGGTCCTGGTGACCGGACTGAGTATAGCTTCGTTCGAGTAAACGAATCTGTCCACTGCGATGCCAGCTCAATAAAGTAGTTGATCGCGTGCCATATTCGGGCAAGTCAACATAAATTCCAGACAAGGCTTGTTCTTTTGCCGGAGGTAAACCCGTATCCGGTAATAATTGCTGAGGGTAGCTGTTGGCCGTTTTCATGAAATCAAGTAAAGCCACAAAATCTGGCTCTCGCCGGGAAATTAAACGTGTAAAACCGACTTTGGCTTCTTCGGCTTTGGGCCAGGGCTTGTTATAGGGTAGCAAAGGCGCATTGGTCACTGCATAGATGCCGCGGGTTAGCATGCGGGGAGATTGGCCCTGGTTTGAGTAATACATCAAATGATTGGCATTGCCAGTTAGCAAATTAAAGCCTGCGTATTGCCTGGCGCTACTACTGACATGCTCCATAAAGGCATTGGGGCTTTGGCGAGACAATAAATAATCTTTAACCAGTAGGCCGCGACTGAAGCGTGCTTCTGACTGTTCTTCGAGTCGACGAATGTTGGTGACGGCAGCAAAACGCCCTTGAGGCGTTATTCCTAGCCAGGTACCGCCGGCTGTTTGATCTTGACCAGCATAGATCGATTCTTCAGACCAGAGCTGAAGAGGGCTTGTTGGGCGCTCTCGAAACTCGTCTCGATTGGCGATTAAAATCAAGGGATAATCTGGGTGGGTTTTCCAGCCCAATACAATTAAGCACATGGCTATTACCTTTTCCTGGCAGACGTATACAGCTATTATCCCATGAACTCAAGGAGTCTGTCAGTTTAGATTGCTTTGCATGTCGTTTCTCCGTTTTTGAGGCCGATTCGAAAAGTGCGAATGACAGAAGCGACATTCGCTTCTGCAATATAGACTTAATCGACCAACGCCCATAAGTTTTTGAATTTATGAGACAGGCTTTGAAAGCGCTCAAAAGGGCTTAAACGTTCAATATGATAATTCTGACTGATATGCACCTGTCCACATTGCTGACAGAGGCCAAAGCAATTGTCATCATTTTCATTTAAATACTTACAATGCTTACATTTATGCATGCGAATTTTCGCTCCTGAAGTTTTTCTTTGTGGAGTGAGAAGGAATTGAGGCCTCGATACTTTATCTCACTTAATATGTAGTACCCTAAACGTGTTTTCTGGACTTAAGGGCTAAATTCTTAATTAGAATTTAAGTAGTTAAAAATTTATTGGATTGATCTGTTTAGTTTGTGTTAATTGAGGGTTTGAAATGATGGCTTTCAGTTAAATCTGCTCAGAGCTCTGGGCAAACGATGTCTGCTTATATCCTCGGGTAGATACTCGGATCTGGGTATCTAAGAGCCTTTCAGATCTGCCTCCGTATGGCACGGTTGTATGTTAAAATATCTGAGGTCGCAATGGGCTGCTTTTCAGCGCTTTTGCCCTGTCTCTAGCCTCCCGAAAACTTGTAGTATATAGTGAATGATGATACAATATTATACAGGTGAATGTTTCTAGGGTGGTGGCCATACCAAATAGAGGAGCAATACCGTTTAATGGATGCTGAAGATTTTAAAACACTCGGTGAGTGTGAGTTTGGAACCATTTGGGAAGTTCAAAGTGAAAATAAAATAGTTGTCAATGCTTATCAGGCGGCGCTCTATTTTTCGCGAGATGACTTTTTTCAGTTTGCCAAAATGGTTGAAGAAGCCATCGTGAGCTCAACTGGCAAAGGGTTTCAATTGCCCAAAGCCGAAAAACCTGCTCCCCAGGAACCGCCCGCTCCGAAAGAGCCTACCCCAGAAGCTCCACAAATCACTGATATCCGGGCCTTCCGCAAAAGCCGTCAGGCTGATGAGGATGACGATTTTCCGGGTTAAACCAATCGATCATAAGGAGATCATATTATGACAGCAAATAATCAAATTGTTTTGATTGGCCGTGCAGGCAATAATGTTTCAGAAGACGTACGTAACCTTCCCAGTGGGTCCATGGTGGCTGAAGTGCGTTTGGCCGTCAATCGTCCCGGCAAAGACCAGAGTGGCAATAGTATTACGGACTGGATTTCGTGTCAGTTCTGGAACAAACAAGGCGAACGTTTAAGTGAGTTTGTCAAAAAAGGGGATTTGATCTCTGTAAGTGGATCCATTCGTGTCGATAATTGGGAGCAAGAAGGCCAGCGCAGACAAAAATATTTTGTGCATGGTGAAAACTTCCAAATGCTAGAGTCACGTCGCTCACGTGAAGATCGCATGCAATCAGAAGGTCAGTCTGATGGTGGTTCGTACAGTGGTGGAGAGAATTCGTATGGCGGTGGCGAAAGCTCGTCTAGTAGCAATAGCGGCGGATCATCATACGGCGGTGGCGGCAGTCAGGCGCCAGCAGCAGCCCCTAAGCCCGCTCAATCAAGCAATTTCAATGATGAGTTTGCTCTTGATGATGACGAATTGCCTCCTTTTTAAGCTATGACCATCCAGGCGCTGGTTTTTGATCTAGATGATACCCTGATGGATACGCATGGCCAATTGGTGCCTGAAGCGCATCGTCAGGCCTGTTTTGCCATGCAAAAAGCAGGTCTAGACATTCCCTTTGAGGAGCTTTACGGAGTGCGAATGCAGCTGGTTGATGCTTTCCCCAGAGGGGATATCAACCAATTGCTGGCAGCGCATTTTAACTGTGAAGACCCAGATGTCCCTGCTGCGGGACATACTACTTACTTTAATCCGCAAATAGGTGAGTTGAAGGCTTTTCCCGGGGTGCCTGAGATGTTAGCTGATTTGCAGCAAGATTTTCACTTATTTTTGTTGACCTCAGGATACCCAGAGCCTCAGGCCCAAAAAGTGAACGCATTAGGAATTTCTGCTTTTTTCAAGCAAATTTACTATGCATCCATTGATGAGCCGGCGGCTAAAAAACAAGCTTTAGAGCAAATTGCTCAGGACTACGATTATGCCTTTTCCGAAATCATGGTGATCGGCGATCGTATCAATAATGAGATTCTCTGGGGCAATCATCTGGGTTGTGTTACGGTTTGGATTCAACAAGGGGAATGTGCTGGTATTGTGCCAGAGTCCCCTGAAGAGAAGCCTCATCGGCAAGTCAGCTCAGTAACCGATTTACCCCAAATTTTAAAAGCATGGCCCCAATAATAGGATTTTTTAGACGAGGAAGATGACGGTGAAAATTACTGCACGTGCCCCCAATCGGATTGATTTAGCGGGTGGAACTCTGGATATTTATCCGCTTTATATTTTCTTGAAGGGCGGCTATACCCTTAATGCTGCTATTGATCTCTACTCTACAGTAACCCTTGAGACTCGCTCAGATGATGGGTTTTCTTTTCGTTCTCTCGATATGGGCTCTGAGCTACATGTCAGCCGAGAAGACTTACTCGCAGGAACTGCAGATAACTCTGATTTTCGTTTACTGGTGCAAGGGGTGCGCCAGTATTTGCCGCGTCAGGGTCTGACGATTACCTCAGACAATCAGGCGCCCAAAGGCTCTGGTCTGGGTGCATCTTCGGCTTTGCTGATTGCTTTAAGTGGGGCCTTAAATCAAGTCAATTCAAGCTATTTGCCAGGCGAAAGCTTAATTGCGCGGGCGGCTGATCTTGAGGCCTGGGTTCTGGATATCCCGACCGGGAAGCAAGACTATTACGCTGCTTTATATGGTGGTTTACAGGCCATACATTTTTCAGATGCAGGCATTACGCGCGAGCATTTAAGGCCTGGTTCCGATTTTCTGGAGCGCTTAAACGCAGGCTTAATTTTGTCTTTCACAGGCCAAAGTCATTTTTCAGGCACCAATAATTGGAATATGATGAAGCGCTATATTGATGATCAAGGTCAGAGTAGAGAGAGTCTGCGGGCCATTCAGAAAACTTCTGCTCAATTGTATCAGGCCATTCAAGCCCAGGATTTGGACAGTCTCTATGGTTTGCTCAATCAGGAATGGCGAAATCGCAAGGCCCTGGCCGAGGGTGTTAGCACCCCGCAAATTGAAGAAATGATTGCTGCAGCTAATGCAGCAGGTGCAAAAGCCAATAAGATATGTGGTGCGGGTGGCGGGGGTTGTCTGTTAACTTTGTGCGCGCCAGAAAACCGTCAGCAAGTTCAGGCTGCTTTGCAGGCCACAGGGGTGGAAATCATGAATCATCAGATCACCTGGCAAGGTTTGCAGGTCAACGTAGAGAGTTAGTCGTAAAGTCGTGTTGGCTTGTGTTTGGGCTGTATGCTGCCTGAGGCGGCGTGGCCAATAAAAACCAATAGACCATTTCGATGCCCAATAAGAGCTTAACTGACATTCCAAAGACGCCAGCAAAGGTGCCCAGGGTGGCTTTGCCGATCTGTGGGAATGAGCGAAAACCTTTGGCTCGAATTTGGCCAATCATCGCCCCCAATAGTGATCCGACAATAAAGGGCAGCAAGCTACTCAGGCTGGATGAAAAAAAGAGTCCCAGGAAGCCGCCGATGATTAATCCCCAAATCGCCTGATCGTCCACTCGGAAATACCAGGTGCGCAGTGAGGCTGCATAATAATCTGAGGCAAAGCCCAGTATCAGCAGTACACTCATGCCGATGATTAGGCCTAAATTAATGACGTTGTCTGACTGTAATTCGAAAGCCAGGGTGCTAGCAAGAATTAGGAACAGACCCAACGAACGAATATAGATCGAACGATTGGTCTGAAAGACAGTCAGACAAGCCAGGGCAGCCAATAAAATAAGGTGAAACAATAAAATCACAGTCTAAGACCTCTTAGGGTTTCTCAGGTGTTACGTCTGCGTCTTTGGCGTAGTCGATTTCAGGTTTCAAAGCGGGATCACGTACGATGGTCGGGGTCACAATAAAGACCAGTTCAGAATGACGATCCTGAAAGTCAACGGTGCTAAATAACCAGCCCAGAACCGGGATGTCACCTAATAAAGGAAACTTCTGAATGACTTCTTGTTTGTCTGTTTTCATCAGGCCAGCAATCACAATGGTTTGGTTGTTTTGTACGCGTAAGGTGCTGTCAGCACGACGGGTTTTAAAGGCCGGAACCACAAAGGAGCCGCCCTGAAGTTGATTGGCGATCGTAACGCTATTGGCTTTGTCGATATCGCTGACCTCAGGCTGCAGGTGCATCTGAATCATGTCGGCGCCTTCGATCGTGGCTTTGACTTTCATGTTGATCCCGAATTCACGCCACTGCACGTTGATGCGGTCGCGATCGGTGATGATCATCGGTAATTCGCCGCCAGAGAGAAACTCGCCTTCTTTGCCGTTAAGTAAAACCAGCGTCGGCTCCGCCAATAAGCGGGCTTTGCGGTTATTCAGTAAAGTATCGATTTTGGCGTTGAGTACAGAGGTCCGTACAGGCAGGCCAAAGCGGAAAGGCGCATTGGGAGTCGCTTCTGAAAAAGAAATTGAATCGGACCAGTCTACACCGACTTTACCATCATTATTACGCTCGATTTCCAGTACTTTGACGCGTATGGCGATTTGTTCATTCCGGAAATTTGGAGAGACTTCGATCACATAATTAATTGGATTGGGATTGCGTTCGGTCCAGATCAACATATTAGTGACGCCAGGCTCTAAAGCCGTCACCAGTGCGTAGCGATTTTGTCCAGGAGGGACAGTGACACGGGCAATTTTCGCATTGCCCAGTACAAAAGTTGAGATGCCATCGGGAACATTGAAGGTGACGACCTGGCCCAGGGGGATAACAATGTTGGGGGTGGTCTGAGCCTGGGCGGCTAGTTGAGGCAATAAGGGGGTCGGAGCCATCAGCGTGAGTCCAGCCATTAGTGAGAGGGTTGCGAGTTTTTTCAGCCAGCGATTCATCATTCCAAGTATCCCTTTATCGGTCAAAAATAGTAATCATATTATACAGGTTTTTCAAGATGCTGGGCAGGGTAGAACTTGTCTTTGCTTAAGCGTGTCGTTTAAATCGACGTGTGATCGTGCGGCCCAAAACCAGAACTTCTTGATCTTCCATCAAGAACAGGAGCAAAACATACATCACAATTAATAAGATACTGTGAAGCACAGCTTGGAGCAAGCTAGGCCACGGGTAATAGCTGACCAGGCTACCCAGTACATCCAGGCTTTGCCAACCCAAAAAGGCCATAGGCAGTGTCGCAACGCTCACCTTTATAAGGTGTGTCAGGGTTTGGCGTTCCAAAAAAGAGCCAATGCGCCGATGCAATAGCCAGCTCAAAAGGCAGAAATTAACCAGCACGGCCAGAGAAGAGGCCAGCGCAACGCCCTGCACCTGCATCAGGGGAGCCAAAGCGAATGAGCCGATCACCATCGCTGCGATCGTAACAAAGCTGGTCCAAAAAGGGGTTCGTGAATCGCCCAGGGCGTAAAAAGCCCGAATAAATAAATCCCGCACGGCGTAGATCGCAATGCTCAAAGATAAATAAACCAGGACTTCGTAAGTTAAGCGGGAGTCGCTGCTGTTAAAGGCGCCGCGTTGAAACAAAATAATGATCGCAAAGTAACCAAAGAAAATCAGCAGGATGCTAACGGGAAAGGTGATAAGCAGAACTGGGCGTAAGCCCTGATTAAGCCGTTGCTTCAGGCTTTTAAATTGGTCGGGGATCTGAGCGGATGCGCTGAGTAAGGGCAGCAAAGGGACCAGTAAAGCTGTCAGTAAAATGCCCAGTGGCAATTGGATCAAGCGATTGCCATAAATAAAGGCGCTAATGCCACCTTCTTGCATGCCCGATGCAAAAAATTGAATGATGAAGCTATTGAACTGACCAATGGTGGAAGACAAAACGGCAGGCAGTAATAAATGCAAAAAGCTCATCAGTTGCGGATCATTCCAGCGAATCTCAAAATGCATAGAGCGAAAGAAGCCCAGTAAAGGTAGGACTTGTAAAATCAATTGAAAGGCAGCGCCGATCAGGGTGCCCCAGGCCAGGCTGCGTGCGAGTGACTCTGGCTCGGGGCCAGCAAATAGTGCCAGAGCAACGATAATGCCCAGGCTGGCCATGATTGGACTCAGACTGGGGGTAATAAAGGATTGTTTGATACTTAAGATTCCGTAGAGGATTCCGATTAAGCCCGAGATCATAAATACAGGAGCCATAATTCGCAATTGTAAAATCGCCAGATGGGCTGTCTCAGGCTTCATGTCGCCCCAAAGTGCAATTAATTGGGGTGCAAATAGATAAAGCGCTAGCGAAACCGAACCCATCAAGAGCACACTGAGCACAATTGCTGTTGTGATCACACGCCCATAAATCGGGTGTTCTTGATCTTTAAAGTGCCTGGTCAGCGTTGAAACAATCGCTGAATGAAAGGGGCCATTGAGCCCCCCCAACATAATCAGGGCAAACTGGACCGGAATCAAGGAGGCTATATTATAGGCGTCGGTGATCATACTCAAACCGCAATAATAGGCGACGACTTGATCTCGCACCAGTCCCACCCCTTTGCTGGCAAGGGATAATATCGCAATTAAGCCAGCGGCACGTAAGAGGGACATGGGGGCTCCAGACTTGAGAACTATAAAGTTTTGATTAAGTGACCCTAGTTTATATTAAAAAAGACCCTATGTATATTATAATTGGATTAAGCCAATGCAGCTCTCAGATCTATTCCACTACAATAAAGACAAGTCAAAGTGTGTTTTAACGGCTTGAAATGATCATATATGCAGGAGTTTCACTTATGGGTTTAGGAGATCTTAGTTTTTCGGCAGTTGCCTCGTTACGATCGATTGATAGCTGGATCGGAATTTTGAATTCGAATATGGCGGGTGCCGGTAAAGTCGGTTACAAAGCCACGCAAGTCAAATTTAATGGCGGAACAACAACTCAACAGCGTCCAATTAGCACACCCCGCCTGGGTGTTGCGATCGCCGAGCAGAGTTTGGGTATCGCTCAAACCACTGTCGATTATAGCCAGGGTGCGGTCACCGCTTCGACAGACTTTACCCACCTGGCGCTTCAACGCACCACAGCTTCACCAGGTTTATTTGTACTCAATACAGAGTCTGATGGCTCGGGTGACTTTTTCTATACATTTGATGGTGAGTTTCACCTGAATCTTAATCAACATCTGGTAGATAGCAATGGCTTGTTTGTGATGTCCCAAAGAGTGGCGGGTGCAACAGGTTCTGATATAGATGCCATTGGTGTAGACCCTGGTGATATTGTCAATGACCAGATTTCTTTGGACCGGATGGCGGTTGAAGTGATTGCAAATCCGCAATTGACATTACGCTTCTCTCGCTTTGGTTCAACGATCTACGAAAAAGTCGGCATTCCGGCCAATACGCCACCTGCTAACCTGGCTACGATGGATGCGATAGGCAATTACAATCAGGCCAACGGTGCCGGTCGTTTGATTCCGAATGCCCTGGAAGCCTCTAATGCTTCTTTGACAGCGATTGTGCCTGAGCTCTCTCTGGCCCAGAAAATGTTCTCAGCGATTGCGAAAGTGATTCAGGTGGCCTTCGCCAATATTGATACCGCTTTAGCTCTGGGGCCACGCTAAGTTTATTGATTAATCTTCTAAAAGAGCCTGCAAATGTGGGCTCTTTTTTATTGGCTGGATCTTAAGTCGTCGCCCTCTCAAGGCATCGTCCTCTCATGGCTCTGGTCGCTTGTTATAATGAATACTATGAAGAACTTATTTAAAAAAATATTGATTGCCAATCGTGGTGAAATTGCTGTGCGGATCCTGCGCGCCTGTCAGGAAATGGGCATTGCAACGGTTGCTGTTTATTCAGAAGTTGATGCCGAGGCCTTGCATGTTACCCTGGCGGATGAAGCTTATTGTCTGGGGCCTGCCCCGGCAGACCAGTCTTATCTCAATACAGCCAAACTATTTGAAGTATTAGCTGATTCTCAGGCTGATGCTTTGCACCCAGGTTATGGTTTTTTGAGTGAAAACGCTGATTTTGCACGTGAGTTGAGCCAGCGGGGAATTACTCTGATTGGCCCCAGTCCCGAAGCCATTAGCCTGATGGGCAGCAAAATTGCCTCTAAAACCACGATGGATGCGGCAGGTGTGCCGACAGTACCCGGTTATTATGGCGAGGACCAAAGCTTGCCAAAGCTGACAGCTGAAGCCCAGCAGATCGGTTTCCCCTTGCTCGTCAAAGCTTCTTCCGGTGGCGGCGGCAAAGGCATGCGTGTGGTGCACGAGCTAGCCGCTTTGGAATCCGCGATTGCCGGTGCCAAACGGGAAGCTCAGGCTGCCTTTGGAGATGACGCTGTCTTTCTGGAGCGTTATTTTGAGCAAGTTCGCCATATTGAGTTTCAGATATTAGCCGATCAGCACGGCCATACGGTGCACTTACTGGAGCGTGACTGCTCGATCCAGCGCCGCCACCAAAAAATCATGGAAGAAAGCCCGTCGCCAGCGTTAAACTCTGATTTGCGGCAGGCCATGGGGCTGGCTGCTGTTCAGGCCGCACAGGCGGTTAATTACACCAATGCGGGCACCGTTGAGATGTTACTCGACGATCAAAATCAGTATTATTTCTTAGAAATGAATACCCGTCTGCAAGTGGAGCATCCGGTCACTGAAATGATTACGGGTATCGACTTAGTCAAAGCCCAAATTCGGATTGCAGCAGGCGAGCCCTTGTGGTTTGCACAATCAGATATTCAGGCACGGGGACATGCCCTGGAGTTACGCGTTTATGCCGAAGATCCTGACCAGGGGTTTTTACCAACCACAGGCAAGGTGGCGTACTTAAAGGAACCCACGGGCTCAGGCGTACGCGTCGACTCTGCTCTGTATACGGGCTTCGAAGTCACGCCTTATTATGACCCGATGCTTGCCAAAGTGATTGTGCATGCCGAAACCCGTGAAGATGCAATCGCCAAAGCCTCGCAGGCTTTAAACAATTATGTGATCTTAGGGGTGCAAACCAATATCGGCTATTTACAGCGGATATTAAGGCATCCCGATTTTGTGCAGGGCGCAGCCCAGACCCATTTTGTAGAGAGCGCCAGCGCCGAGTTACAAGCGCCTAAAGACATACCTGCGCCGGTTCTGGCTGCTCTTTTGCAAGCGAGAGCCTCTCTGTCGACGCCGCCCTCAGTAGCGAAAACCGCTGACCCCTATTCCCCCTGGCAACGGGTTTCAGCTTTACGATTGGTCTAGATTGTCCTAAGGAGAACATTGATGTGGAAAGTATTTAGTCTCAGTTTTTTGGTGTTGAGTAGTTTAAGTGCCTGTGCCTTTTTTCAAAGCCAGGATCAACAGGCGCACCGCAGTCCTGAAAATTATGAAGCTTATCGGGTTGAGTTGATCAATAAAACCGCCCTGCCAGTCCGCTATCGTTATCTAAAGTTAGCCGGCCCGGATCCACAGCCGTCTGATGCTGTGGGAGATCCACAGGAAATCAAGACCCTTGATATTGCGGTCTCATTTAATGAGCTCAAAGCGGGTGCAAGTGCTAGCCTCACTTTGCGTCCGGGGACACGCCTGATTGTGCGCTATGACGACAAATCCAGTCAGAAGCTGGATCGTGAAATCAAAATTGAGACGCCCCGGCAAATCATTTTTCATGATGCCAAGATTGAGCAGATCATGACCTCAGAGAAAGTCATGATCCACCTGGGAAATTAAAATTAGCCCTTAAACGCTGGCCAATGCTTCCTGGCTGGCGTTTTCTGCTGACGATATCGGGTAATGGGCTTCTACAAAATAAGAGACCGGAGCATTATTACCGGGCAGATCGTACTCACTTTGCAGGGCGGTCAGCATGGGCTCTAGGCTAGACATCTCTTTGTGCTCACCGGGTATCAAGACCTGAAAATTCTCGATTTGCCAGTCTTGCTTGCTTAGCAATGCTTGCATGCTCTTTTGACTAAAGAAACGTAAACCGTAATGGTGATGTGCCCCAAAAGGAGATGAATCCCATTTGCCTGTCAGTAGTTTTTCTAGCATTTGTGGATGGAAACCATTATAAAACAGACAGATCAATCGGCCGCCGGGTTGCAGCCGTTCTTTGACTGTGTTTAAGAGCGCGATCGGATCACGCACTTTTTCGAGGGCATGGCTGAGCACAATCGTCTGGAATTGGCTATTTTCCAGGCCATCCCAATGCACCTGGCCTCCTTGTACAAAGGCTTTGGTTAAGTCGATGTCTGGCGCATGGTGTCCCAGATGGTGGGCTTCGAAGCCAATTTCGAGCACAGAGCCTTCTAGTTCAAGGGTTTTGGCTAAGTGGGCATAGGCGGTCTCAAAATACTTACGCTTGTTCATCCAGGCGTAGATATGTTTATAGCCTTGTTTGAGCGGGGCCTGAAAAGTGCGGAAATGATCATAGAGCACTTCAAATTCTGCTGGGTCCATATTTTTATTCATATAGATCGATTCCCCACGGCGGAAACCCAGGTCCAGAATATTCCAGCGCTCAAAATTATCATCGATCACACCCTGACGATAGGCTTCTTGCCAAAAACCAGTGCCGGGGAAGGGAGTTGAATAGGCGATCGCAGGACGAGCAAAACGCTGCTGATTTTTTTGAATAAACCACCAGGATTTGGCCAGATCTTCGACTTCTTCTTCAGGCGTACCGACCATCATATTGCTGACCACAGGTAGGCTGTATTGTTCACAAAGCTCCAGTGCTTTTTGGTTGTCTGGTGCTGAAGTTTTGCCTTTGAGAGCTTCCAGAATACGATCCGAAGCAGACTCCAGTCCGAAGCAGACCACCTGGCCATTCATCGCAACGATCATTTGAGCGACTTCTTCGTCAAAGATGCTGGCGCGGGCATTTAGTGAGAAGCCGACTTTTTTGTGTAAGCCTTTAAAGCGAATCGCTTCGACAATCGCAGCCATGCGTTTTCTGTTGAGGGGGAAGAGATCGTCATTGATCGGGATAATTGCCTGATCCGGGAAGTGGTTGACGATGTATTCGATTTCTTTGACGACACGTTCAACGGAATGGTAACGGGTTTTTTGCCAGAATTGGGTAGAGGCACAAAAGGTACACTTATAAGGGCAGCCTCGGGCTGTAAAAATAGGTTGTTGCCATTTGGTGTCTTTAAGCAAGAGTTCCCGATTGGGCATCGGAATATCATCCATGTTTTCGATCCAGGCCCGTGGCAAGGTGACCACCCGTTCGCCTTTGTCCCAAAAAACAATACCTTTGATATTGCGTAGATTGTCGGGGGTCGCTTCATTGCGTATATAGAGCTGCATCAATTCGGTCAGGGTTTCTTCACCCTCACCAATCACGCCGATATCGATGTCTGCAGGCAAAGACAGAGGCAGAGCCGAAATGTGCTCACCACCGACAATAATGGGCGTCTTGGCTGACATTTGCTTGATCGCGCGGGCGTGGCCGATCACATCTTCAAACGTTTCTGTAAACGAGGATAGGCCGATCACATCCGGGGATTGGCGCAAGAGGCCTTCGCGGTTCTCGACTTCGAGGATCACATCTTTAAATTGTAGATATTCTTCTAAGTAAGCGGC
>JBBKWI010000094.1:0-5237 GCA_037968875.1 Candidatus Sericytochromatia bacterium
CACGTTTTCCATTTTGAAACCCGCGAGGCAGACGCTGTTCCTTTTCAATTGCGCTTATCTGTCTTACCCGATAGCCAGGATATTTTGATTGCTGGCCATGATATTCGGCAGCTGATGGCGATCCAAACCCAGTTAGAGCAAAGCCAAAGCTTATTGATAGATGCCAAAGAACAGTCTGAAAACGCCAGTCAGGCCAAAAGTAGCTTTTTGGCCAATATGTCTCATGAGATCCGCACACCACTGCATGCGGTCATGGGATTGGGACATTTGCTTAGTAAAACAGAGTTGAGCACCAAACAACGCGATTATGTTAATAAAATTCAGAGTTCATCAGAGAATTTATTGGGAATAATTAGCGATATTCTTGATTTTTCTAAAATTGAAGCGCAAATGGTCAAGCTAGAGAATATCCCCTTTGATCTGGAGCATGTTTTTAACCGTCTGATTTCGGTGCTCTCTGTCAAGACCGAGCAAAAAAAGGTTGAGCTAATTTTTAGTATCGCTGCAGATATGCCACGATCCTTTATGGGGGACCCCTTGCGGCTAGAACAAGTCTTGATCAATCTCAGTAATAATGCGGTCAAATTCACCAAAAAAGGCCATGTTACGATCCGAGTCAGCCAAACAGAGCAAACGGACAGAGGCTGTGAGCTCTTATTTGAAGTGGAAGATACGGGGGCGGGGATTTCAGTCGAAGCCAAAAAAAGCTTGTTTGAAGCCTTTACCCAGGCCGATGCCTCGACCACTCGGCGCTATGGCGGTACGGGTCTGGGGCTGACGATTTGTAATCAATTGGTGCAATTGATGGGCGGCAAACTGGAATACCAAAGCGAGCTGGGGCAGGGCAGCCGCTTCTATTTTTCGGTCTTTTTACCTCGCGCTCCTCAAAACACAAAATTGCGTGCACCTAAAAACCTGGCCAATCTAAAGGTGTTGGTGATTGATGATCAGCCGATATTGCTCAGGATCTTAGAGGATTATTTAGAACACCTGGGCATGGAAGTACATTGTGCTGAATCAGGTCAGGCCGCGATGGTGCTCTGTGATCAACTCAAACAAGTAGGCCAAAGCTTTGACTTGCTGCTGGTCGACTGGCAAATGCCGGGCCTGGATGGTTTTCAGACCCTGGAGCATCTCGGGGAGTACTTTACTGACAATTGGCCCAAAGTCTTTATGATGACCGGCAACAGAGAAGTCGATTTGCAAGCCAAGATTGATCAATACAAGATCGATAGCTTGATTTTTAAACCGATTACGCAATCGACGCTCTATAACCATTTGATCGAAAACATGGGCTATGAAAGTCTACAAGCCACGCCAGCTGAGACTTCACTGCCCCTGAAATCTTTAGCGGGTGCGCGTATTCTTTTGGTTGAAGACAATCCGATTAATCAAGAGATCATCCTGGAATTATTGCAATCAGAAGGACTGGTGATGGATGTGGCCAATCATGGTCAGGAAGCACTGGACTGCTTACTCTCAGAGCATGAAAGCTATGACCTGGTCTTGATGGATTTACAAATGCCCGTGATGGATGGTTATGAAGCGACACGTCGCATCCGCCAGGATCAACGTTTTGTGGATTTGCCGATTTTGGCGATGACTGCCGATGCCGTGACCGGAGTCAGAGAAAAGGTCTTGGCAGTGGGCATGAATGATTATCTTACCAAGCCGATTCAATTGGATATTTTGCATCAGGCGCTGATCAAGTGGATCAAGCGCTCACCGGGGTTTGCCTTGACCGATTTCTCTGAATTGAATAGCCTGGACTCAGAATGTCTGACTATTTTAGAGCAGCTACAGACTCTGGACCTGGAGCAGGCCCTCAAACGTGCTGCGAGTAACTCTCGTTTATTACTCAAACTATTACAGCGCTTTTATCGTCACTACCAGGACTTTGTTGGCGATTTGCCAGCAAGTTTTGATACAGAAGCCACTGCTGAACATGCCTTGCATGGTTTTAAGGGCGTCGCTGCTAATCTGGGTTTGAACGATTTATTTAAAGCGGCCGATGATCTTGAAAACAGCTTGTCTCAACAGGCGGACCCGGCTGCGGATTTTGCGACTTTAGTTCATGCCTGGCCAGCTTTTGTTGCCGATATGCAATGCATCCAGGGGCTGAGTTCACCGGAGGGTGCGGGGGATTCCCCTGAAAAATTTCTGACGCGTTTGCAGGGCTTGGCTGAGAAGTTCGCTGCTTTTGATATCGACGCCATCCAGGATTTAGAAGAAATAACGGAACAAAACCCGGATCAGGCGAACGATTTGCAGACCTTGTTGACCCCACTGCAAAATCTTGAATTTGCTGAGGCTGAGGCCCTGCTGAATACTTTGATTGGACGCCTGACGAAAAGCTAGCTGCGTTAGCTGCTCAAGAGCTTTGAGCCAAAGTGTGAGACCCGCTCGTAATCAGTTGCTTTAAGAGTCTGGGATCATAAGGCTTGGCCAAAATGGTATCAAAGCCCAAATCGATGGCGTCTGCCAGAAAGTCGTTAATGGCGGTGATGCCAATAATGATAGGGTCATAGCTCTTCTTTGAGCATCGAATCCGCTGGGTCGCTTCAATCCCGTCCATCATTGGCATATTGACATCCATCAAAATGAAATCGGGCTGATGTAGCTGGGCCATTTTGACTGCTTCGAGGCCATTGCTGGCTTCCCAGGTTTGAGAGGCCAGGTGATTCAACTGCAGTTTTAATAAGAGTCGGTTGTCGGCCATATCGTCCACGATCAAAATGCTGGGGGCGGTACTCTGAGTGTTCATGGTGTTATTCTCCTTCGCCATTCGAGCAGCCATACATCGGTACGACTTAACTATTCTGAGCATACGTCTTTTGTTTGTGTATTTGCAAACCCTAATTTTTGTCTGCAAATACACATTTGGGATTGATTGTTTTTATTGATATTGCTGGCTTACATCTGCTTTTGTCTCCTGATCCAGACACACAATCCCCTTTTGAAACTAAACAAAGTTTCAGTTAGCTGAATGCTTATTAAGCTAAGTTTCATATTCTTTTCAGTTACGGATCATATAGTGAGATTATCAAGCAGACACAAAAGGTTACGAGAAATGAAAATCGCTATCATCACCACCTTGCCTCCGGTAAATACTTCTCTTTCAGAATACGGTAAGTTTCTGACTGAAGGATTACTTAAGGTTTCCCCAGATGCCGAGATTCATGTGCTGGCTGATGTGCCTGCTGATCACGCCAGTGTCAAAGAAATGGCTGACGCCCGTTTAGATGTTGAGCGGGTGTGGCATTTTAACGATTGGAAAAACCCCCTGCGTATTTTGGGCAAGGTCCTGGCCCTGAAGCCTGATATGGTGGTTTTTAATTTACAGTTTGCCAGTTTTGGTCAAAGCAAAGTTCCTGCCATGCTGGGTCTCGCGGCGCCAATGTTGCTGCGTCGCATGGGTTTTGAAGTCGTCACTGTTTTACATAATCTGCCTGAAGCGATGGACCTGAGTTCACCGCATTTCTCTAAAAGCCGTCTCGACAAATGGATGCTCCAAAAGGGCTGTGAAGCAGCAACCCATATGCTCTTACAATCCAGCCGTTTGGTAGTCACTTTGGATAAATATAAGCAAATTCTGGAAGACAAATACCAGGCCAAAAATGTGGATGTGATTGGTCTGGGTTCATATTTAGAGCCAGCCACTGAAGTTTCAATGACTCAAAAAAATTCATTTCTGACCTTTGGTAAATTTGGCACCTATAAACGCCTGGAGTTCTTATTGGATGCTTTCCAGGCGGTTTCTAAGCAGTGCCCTGATATCGAATTGGTGATTGGTGGAGCAGACCACCCTGCCACACCGGGCTATATGCAAGCCATGGAAGCCAAGTATGGCCATCTTAAAAATGTGAAATTTATCGGTTGGATCGAAGATGAGGCCTTGCCGGGCTTGATTCAAGATGCTAAAGCTGTTGTTTTAAGTTATGAATCTACAGCTGGCAGTTCTGGCCCACTTCACCTGGCCATGTCACAAGGCAAAGTTGCGATTGCTCCTAACTTTGGGGATTTTGAGCGCGTGGCTGAAAACGAAGGGCTGGAGATTCTGTTTTACGAGCACCAGAATCTGAGTGCTTTACAAGACCAATTGCTTGCTGTCGCTATGGATCAGGTTGATCTGCGCAAAATGGGGCAAAAAAATCTGAATTTGGCCCGTTTAAACTCAGCCGATAATACAGCGCGTCGTTACCTAAATTTACTCGAAAGCCTGGTTCCCGAGACGGGTGCCGTTGCTCCTCAGCAGCCTGTGCTCAAACCTCAATTCGGCTTTGTAGCCCAGCAGGTTAAAGCCGCTTAACTTTCGATTTAGAGTTTCTTTTTAGATGATGAAGCTTTGCCGACTTGCTAACCTCTGCAAGTCGGTTTTTTTATGCGAGATTACTCAGAGTCGCTTGTGTTAATATGAGTCTATTGATTCGTCTCATATGGAGAAATGTCTTTTATGATGATCGCTCCCTTGCCTGAAAATGAAGCCGAGCGCTTGCAAGCACTTGATTCGTACCAAATCCTGGATACACCGACGGATCCACATTTCGATCAAATTGTTGAATTAGCCAGCGAGATTTGTGAGGTCCCCATTTCATTGGTTTCGCTCGTAGATGTCAATCGGCAATGGTTTAAAGCGACTTGTGGTCTGGGCGATGTCACTGAAACCCCACGTGAACAGGCCTTTTGTGCCCATGCTTTGCTTTCAACAGAGCCATTGATCATTCCTGATGCCCTTTTAGATTCCCGTTTTGCTGATAATCCGCTGGTCACAGGGGCGCCCTTTGTTTGCTTTTATGCAGGGATCCCACTAGTGAATTCAGATAATCATATTCTGGGCACCCTGTGTGTAATCGATGGGCAGCCCCGCCACTTAAATGATAATCAATTGCGCTCACTCAAAAAATTAGCTGGTTTGACTGTCAAGCTAATGGATCAATATCGTTTGCAAATCAAGCTACAGTCTAATCAAATCGAATTGAAGCGAATGAGTAAAGAAGCAGATCGTGCCAATCGTGCCAAATCTGAGTTTCTGGCCAATATGTCCCATGAAATCCGCACGCCAATTAATGCCGTGATGGGCCTCAATTATCTGCTAAAAAAGACAGATCTAAGCCCCAAGCAACGGGACTATATCGACAAAACGCAAATGGCTTCAGAAAATTTACTGGGCATTATCAATGCCGTTTTAGATATCTCAAAAATTGAAGCGCAAAAATTAAGCTTAGAAAGCATCTCCT
>JBBKWI010000095.1:0-7397 GCA_037968875.1 Candidatus Sericytochromatia bacterium
ACCGTCTCAGCAGGAATCGCAGGCAACCCGGCGATCGCCGACGAGCTACTGGGTCTCTATCTCTCCGGTAAAAAAACGGCAGGCAGCGGTCTGCTGAGAGACTATCAACTCGCTGGAGACCCCTTGCCGCAGGTGGGGGATCATTGGATCATTTTAGACGCCCAGGGCCATCCCCGCTGTATTGTCAAAACCGTGCGCGTTGTGCAACATGCGTTTGGGCAAGTCCCCGAGGAGATCGCGATCGCAGAAGGTGAGGGAGATCTCTCATTGGCCTATTGGCGCGCAGCGCACATTGCCTTTTTCAGTCCTCTTTTAGCCGACTGGGGCATTAGCAACCTGGACGAAGAAATTCTGATCAGTGAATTTTACAAGCTGGTTTACCCGAACGAAGCAGTCTCAGGCATAGTTTGAGTCAGCTGAGTGCTCGATGGGGATAAGCCCCTTGCCGCTGTTGAAACGACAGAATCATCTCTTTTTGGATGACCCCGGCATCTAAGTTGATCGCTTGCCGCAGGGTTTCATTTTGCAGCCAGGCATCCCGACCCGCGAGGATTGTTGGCAAATAGACGATCAAGGCTGCAGAAATACAGCGAGTGGCGCTTTCCCAGAGATAATTTGGGGTGTGATCAACGGCGTAATAGTGCACGCCATCCAGGCTAAGCATAGGCTGCTTAAAAGTCGTAGGCTGTGCAAAATAAAAGCCCATGCCCTCGTCGCAGCTGATATCAATGATTAGACTCCCAGGTTGAAGACAGTCCTTTTCACTTTCCAGCACGAAGTGGGTCGGTGCATCAGGCGTCTGAAAAATACCGTTGATCAGAATATCGCTTTCGCTGATCAATTCAGAAAGGGGACGCTCGGTACCGTCATGTTCCACGACTATCATGCGGGCTTCCCCCGCCAGGCCAGCCCGTATCCGGACATAGTGGCAATCCAAAATTTCTTCACGCACTTCATGATCCGGGCCTTGAATGCAGATCGTAATATCTCTGAAGCCACGTGCTTTCAGGGCATAGATCGCCCCGCGACTGACGGCCCCAAAACTAAAAATCAGGATCTTACGTTGGTTGCCATAATGCCCATCGATGCCTTTGAGTTGCAGAGCATGTAAAACAGCACAATACCCCGCTAGCTCGTTGTTTTTATAAAAAGTGTGGCGCCCCATCTGACCAGCGGGGCCCCAGACAAACATATCTTCAAAGGCCAGCAGGGTTTGCTTGCGATCAATCGCCACCTGAGTAATTTCCCGTTGCTGTGTACAGTGCACATAGCCCCAGAGAATGCCCCCTTCGCGTAGCTCCTCAAAATCAGCCAGCACGGGCTTGGCAATCAGCACGATATCGGCATTTGCCAACAGCTCAGCCCGCGTGGCCACACCGCCTGTCTGAGCTGCAATTTCGGCATCGGTGATCCCCAAGGCGTTGCCATAGCCCTGCTCAAAGATCAATTGCTGGCGCACGATCTCAGGTATGCGCGCAAAGTGATCGGGGTGGATCGGCAAGCGTTGCTCGTTCTCTTTTTTGGAAGTGCCAATCACGCCCAGGCTTAATTTACGCATTGGGTCTCATTTATCGAAAATATTACTAAAAACCACATATATATACTCACTTTGATAAAAATCAATAAAATATCAGCAGTATTTGAATTTTAACATACTCCAGAACTACCAATTACGTGCAAAATGACTCAAATCAATTGCTTAAAATAAAGCATCGGCTCTGTTTTTCAAGAAAGACCGTGCGGCACAGGCTCACGCTCCAGGCCGGGTCAAAGGCTATTCTCGTGTACACTGAAACGGTGGCTTCAACTATCATCAGAAGTATATTCTCTGGATAGCGATCAGCGTATTCAGGTGCTACTGAGGCCTTCTTTATCCTTTTCCGAGAGAGTCTCCCCTTATTATGAAACCCCCTATTGCCCAGAAAATTTTCAAACAACGCGAGATCCACGGTGACGTTTTTATTGACGATTACGACTGGATCAAAGACCGTTCCAATCCTGACGTGATCAGCTATATTGAAGCCGAAAACGATTACACCCAGCACACCATGGCCAAATCCAGCGATTTACAAAACACGCTCTATCAAGACATGCTGGGGCGTCTCAAAGAAGACGATAGCTCTCACCCGGTGCAGCGCGGGGACTATTTTTACTATACCCGTACCGAAGCCGGCAAAGAGTATCCTATCTATTGCCGCAAGCACAAGTCTCTCGACAGTCCCGAAACCATTCTTTTGGATGCCAACCTGGAAGCCGAAAAACATGCCTTTTATACCATTTCAGCTTTCCAAGTCAGCCCGGATCACCAGCGGGTCGCCTTTGCTGTCGATTTGGATGGGTCTGAATCTTTTCAACTCTTGATCAAAGATCTCAACAGCGGTGAAATTATCGACAATCTCACCCGGCAGGCCTGCACCTTTATGGAATGGTCCAATGATAGCCAACACTTGTTTTACACAGTGGTGGATCGCAGCTTAAGACCCTACCAACTCTATCGCTATAGCTTAGATCAAGCAGACAATAATCTCTTGCTCTATACCGAAACCGATGCGGCCTTTTTCTTACAATTAGAAAAAACCAAAGATCAGCAATATATTCTGATCAACCTGGTCAATTTCACGACCACCGAAGTCCGTTATCTTCAGGCCAATGCTCCCCTGGAGCCAGTGCAGATCTTTCAGGCCCGTCGCCCGGAAATCATCTATAAGATCGCTCCCCAGGGAGACCGCTTTTTTATCTTAAGTAATTACCGCAGTCCGCAATTCAGCATCATGACAGCTTCAGTAGGGCAAACGGAAGCAGAGCACTGGCAAGATTTCTACCAGCCACCCGCCCAGGTCAAGCTTGATGCCATTGAAGTCTTCCAAAATCATCTGGCCATTTATGAGCGTGAAGTCGGTGTGCTTCAGATCCGCATCTTAGAGATTGCCAGTGGTAAGTCCCAGCGGATTGCTTTGCCAGAAAAAGCCTATCTGGTCACCCCGGCAGCCAACCCAATCAGTGAGACCCACAGCTTCGCCTTTCAGTATTCTTCACTGGTGCAACCGCTGTCTATCTACCGCTACGATATGCAGGCCCACGAACTGAGCCTGGAATACCAGAAAGACGTTCCGAATTACGATCCGGCCGACTATCACAGCGACCGCCTCTGGGTCGACGTTGCGGGCGTGCAGGTGCCAATCTCGCTGGTCTACAAGAAGTCTCTGCGTCAGGCTGGCCCTCAAGCTCTGCACCTCTATGGCTATGGCGCTTATGGCACCAATGTAGACCCTTATTTTTCGACACCGATCCTGAGTTTGCTCGATCAAGGCTTTGTCTATGCGATTGCTCATGTTCGCGGCAGCGGTCTGCTGGGCCCACATTGGTACGCTGACGGTAAATTACAAAACAAAAAGAATTCTTTTGTAGACTTTATTGCCTGCGCTGAACACTTAATCACTGAAGGCTATACTTCTTCCCAACAACTGAGTATCGAAGGCCGCAGTGCGGGCGGTTTGCTGATCGGAGCCGTTGCTAATTTGCGCCCTGATTTATTTCAGGCAGTGGTCGCGGAAGTGCCCTTTGTCGATGTCACCAATACGATGCTAGACGATAGTTTGGCCCTGACGGTCACAGCTTATGAAGAATGGGGCAACCCCACTCAGGCTGAAGACTATCACTATATGCGCTCGTATTCGCCTTATGACAATGTCAGCGCACAAGCATACCCCCATCTGTTGGCCATTAGTGGCATGAACGACCCCCGTGTCACTTACTGGGAGCCGACCAAGTGGCTGGCTCGCTTGCGCGCCCACCACACGGGCAGTCAAACCCTGATGCTTAAAACCAATATGAATGCAGGCCATATGGGGGCCTCTGGACGCTTTGAATACCTCAAAGAGACGGCTTTCAAATACGCCTTCTTGATCCAGGCTCATCAAAACGCTCTCTAAAGCGAATCCGTAGATTCCTGTACTTGATTCGTCTGTCTGCAAAAGCATTCCCGAATCACAGTACAGGGGCTCACTGGATTTCAATACAAAGCGTGCCAGACTCAATCAACTGGCCTGCTGAGACATAGAGCCCGGTCACCAGGCCATTGGACTGAGCTAAAATTTGTGTTTCCATTTTCATGGACTCAATCACCAGGAGCACTTGATTGCATTTGACTTCTTGATTGATCGCTACCAAAACCCTTAACACTTTACCCGGTATTTGACTGCTATACGCGTTCTGGCCTGACACCGTTTGAGGAGCTCGCAAGAGCGCTAGCGATTGGGCTTTAAGGTTTCCAAATTCAGGGTGGTGTAGCCAGAGCGCTTGATCTTGCCAGGCAATGGCAAAGCGAAAATAGCCTTGATTGACCTCAAAGCTGACGTAATCAGGGCCGCAGTCGATAGCGACAACCGCATAAGAACTGTCCGCCAGGGTGCACTGAAGCTGTCCGCTTCGATCATAGCTGTATTCAAGGGCTTGCAAGGCACCATTGATCTCAATGTGGGCCTGGGCTCCCCGATAGGGCAGGTTACGAAAGCCAGCTCTTAAGGCTTTTAAAGGCCCTCTGGAGCGCTGTTGCTGGTTGAACGCAATCAACGCAGCCAGACTAAGCACAGGATCAATCGCTGGACGCTCCCAGCCAAGATCATGGATCAGCGTCGTCGATAGCTCTCCTGCTTGCAGCCTGGGATCTTGCAGCAGAGCGTCCAAAAATAGCTGGTTGGTCTGCACGCCAAAGATCTCGGTAGCTTTCAATAAGCGCTGCATCCGAGCCAGGGAGAGATCACGTGATGAGCCATGGGCAATCAGTTTGGCCAGCAGGGCATCAAAATAGACCGAGACTTGAGAGCCCTTTGCGATGCCAGGATCACAGCGCTCGCCCCCTCTTTGTGGCGCCTTAAAATGGCTAATCGTACCGGTACTGGGCGCAAATCCATCGCCAGGGTCCTCAGCATAAAGCCGACATTCAAAGGCATGCCCCTGGGCCACAATCTGATCCTGTACCAGCTCTAGCTCTTGATTATTTGCCAGTTTCAATTGCAGCGTGACCAGGTCCAGACCCGTAATCGCTTCGGTTACGGGGTGCTCCACTTGAATGCGGGTATTGCATTCCAGAAAATAAATTTGCTGCGCTGAATCGACAGCAAACTCGACGGTCCCCAGACTCTTGTATTGCAATAGCTCAGCGATTTGAAGCGCCCATTGGTACAGCTGCTGACGGGTCTCAGCTCTGAGGTTGGGGGCTGGCGCTTCTTCGATCAGCTTTTGGTAACGGCGCTGCAGCGAACATTCGCGCTCTAAGAGATGCCAAACCGCCCCTTTACCATCCCCGACAATCTGCACCTCGATATGCCGCACGGGCGAAAGGTATTTTTCTAGCAGGAGGCTGCTGTCTCCAAAGGCTGTTAGCGCCTCACTTGCGGCGGACTCAATCGCAGCCTCTAGCTCAGCCGGACACATGACTCGGCGCATCCCCCGCCCCCCGCCGCCGGCACTGGCTTTAATCAAGATCGGGTAGCCAATCTGCTGGGCTGCTGTAGCAAACTCAGCAATTGGGCCTTCAAAACCAGGTACCACAGGGATACCGGCTGTTTTCATAAGCTGACGGGCTGCTATTTTGGAGCCCATTTTTGCAATCGTGTCAGCTTCAGGGCCAATGAAGACCAGCCCCTGATCCTGGCAGGCCCTGGCAAATTCAGCATTTTCAGCCAGAAATCCATAGCCTGGATGAATGGCATCTGCTCCATATCTGTGGGCGATCTCCAAAATCAGCGGGATATTTAAATAGCTTGTGAGACTGTCATTGCTCTGCAAGCAAATCGCCTGATCCGCTTCGTTGACAAAAGGTAGGCCCCTATCGATCGGCGCATAGACAGCCAGGGTTTGCAGGCCGAGCTGCTGACAACTGCGAATAATTCGAGAAGCAATCTCGCCCCGATTGGCAATCAGTATTTTTTTAAGCATTAGACTCTAAAGATCCCATAGCTTTCTGTGCCTTTGACTTCAGCTGAATGGCAGTTTGAGAGGATAATGCCCAGCACATCACGGGTATCGCGCGGGTCAATCACACCATCATCCCAGAGAATGCTGCTGGTGTGGTAGGCACTGGATTCAAACTCCACTTTTTGCTGCAGAGCAGCTTGTTTGGCCTGAATAGCTGCTTCATCGATGCTTGTGCCAAACTTGTGACCTGCCTGTCTTTGGATCATGGCCAGTACGCCCGACAATTGCTCTGGCCCCATCACCGCTGTCTTGGCATTGGGCCAGCTAAAAATAAAGCGCGGCTGCAAGGGGCGACCACACATGCCGAAGTTACCGGCACCATAAGAGGCCCCAATCATAATCGTTATGGCCGGCACCGCGCTATTGGCCAGGGCATTGATCAACTGCCCGCCATGTTTGACAATGCCTTTTTCTTCGTAGGCTTGCCCCACAATAAAACCGGTCGTGTTTTGTAAAAAGATCAGGGGCAGATTCCGTTGGTTACACAATTGAATAAACTGCACCCCTTTGTTGGCGGCTTCAGAAAAGAGTACGCCGTTATTGGCAATGATGCCCACCGGGTAACCATGCAGATGGGCAAAACAAGTCACCAGCGTGGCCCCAAACAGCGGTTTAAACTCCGAAAAAACCGAATCATCTACCAGACGGGCGATGATTTCACGGACTTCAAAAGCCTGGCGCAGATCTGCTGAGACAATCCCCAGAATCTCTTCGGGATCGTATTTGGGTGGCGCTGAAACCCGTGGCTCAGGCCCTAATTTTTGCCAGTTGAGATAGGCTATCGCTTCACGGGCTTTGAGCAGGGCATCGTGCTCATCCAGCGCCAGATCATCTGAGAGCCCAGAGATGCGGCTGTGCATGTCAGCACCACCAAGGGACTCATCATCGGTGATCTCGCCGGTCGCCATTTTGACCAATGGCGAGGCCGCCAAAAATGCACGGGCCTGGTTTTTCACCATGATCACATGTTCTGACATGGCCGGAAAAAAGGAGCCACCGGCCACACAGGGGCCAAAGACGACGGATAAGCTGGGTATATTTTGGCGGGAGCGCTGGGCCATATTGCGAAAGGGAACGCCGCCGAGGTCAAAGAGCTCCGATTGACGGGTCAAATCGGCTCCGGCAGACTCAATCAAATAGACCATCGGCAAGCGGTTTTCTTCAGCGATGGCATCTAAGCGCAAGGCTTTTTTAATCGTCATGGGGTTCATGGCCCCGCCTTTAATGGTGGGCACGCTCGCATTGATGGCACACTCAACCCCTGAGATCAGACCCAAACCGGTAATCACGCCCGCCCCCGGCACATTACCTGGATCTGAAGCCCCGGCCAGTGACATCAGCTCTAAAAAATAGCTGTCAGGGTCTAGCAATAATTCAATGCGCTCACGGGCCAGAAGCTTGCCTGACTGCATGTGTCG
>JBBKWI010000096.1:0-8087 GCA_037968875.1 Candidatus Sericytochromatia bacterium
CCGCCACCACCACCGCCGCCGCCACCGCCGCCGCCACTATTTTGTTCGGCGAGGGAGTTCACAAAGGCGCTGGCAGATAAATTAGTACCCGGTATAGAGACCGTCACACGACTAAATAAATCAGGGCCGTTGGCTGTCACAGTACCGTTTTGGTCAACGGGTAAACCTGCGACCTGGCTGACCCATTGTAGGTTTAAGGTATTGGGGTTGATCGATCTGCCCTGATTATCGGTAATCGAGACATTGAGTTGCACCTTATCGCCAACTTTCAGATAAGAAACAGCTGGAGTGAGCATAATCGAGGCTGGGTTGGCCGGGGTGCCGGTATTATCTTTTGGAGGTTCAATCGGGTTGGGGTTGCCCTGGCTGGGTGTGGTGGGTGTTACAGGGACGCCCGGTACACCGGATGGAATTGGTTGAGGACGATCCGTCACGGCATTATTGTTGTTTTGCGCAGGCGGTGCTGAGTCTTCAGTAAACAAGTTTTGAACCGTACCGATCACGATACGGCCTGAGATCGGATCACGCACGGTTAATTGTGATTTGCCGGTGCTGGTGAGTGCCGTCACGACACCATTTTTATCAACCTTAAAGAGATTGGGGTCTGAAATCGTCCAGTCCAGGTTGAGCTTGCTGGGGTCAATCGGGTTACCCAAAGGGTCACGGGCGATAATTTCAAATTGTGCGGTTTGATTTTGACCGGGGGTAATCTGGTCACGCATGACCAGTTGCAAGGTGGCCAGGGCCTGGGGATTGCCGGTGAATTTATTGGTGGTGACGGTGAATTCAGCCTGAGTGCTGGTTTTGCTGTTGAGATCTTCGACGCTAATGATGCTGGATTCGAAGGGGGCTAAGCCTCTGAGGACACCTTTGCTATCGACAAAGATCACGCCGGGCTTGGAGCTACTAAATTTCAAATTGAGTTTACTGGGATCGATCAGTCTGCCCTGGGCATCAATTGCAATGACTTCGAGGGGGGCACGTTGACCAGGAACCAACAGACCTTTGCTAATGGGGTGTAAAAACAAGGCGCGGATCTGTGAGGGGTCGCCCAGAAACTCGCGATTGCGCAGCTCGGTTTCGTTTTTGATACCCTGGGTGACATTGCTGCCGAGGGGGTTGCGGCCGACGCCAAAGTCCTGGGGGTTGCCACAGGCTGAGAGGGTTAAAGCGCTGGCGGCCAGTAGAGAGACTGAGAGTTGACTTGTTTTATTCATTGAAATTACCACTACGATCCATATTATTATCTAGGCCTAAAAATCGTTAAAATAGGATTCTCTTAATAGTTTATTGACAAATTGACAATAAATATATAGTATCTTAATCAATTTTTTATATTTGGTCATTATACGGGAGCTCGCCGCCTTTGATAACCCCCACAGTGAATATGATTCTAACTGAGATCATTCGTGGGGTTTTGTGAGCTTCATGCGCTAATAGTCTGTGTGTAAGTGGTTTTATGGGGCTTTACTGTAAACAATACCCAAATTGATCAAATATGTTCAAAAATCAGCCAATAAAAAAGCCCCCTCACGAGGAGGGGGCTCTTTATTTGAAGTTCTATTTAGAACATGTAGCTGGTGATGATAGACACATCATGAGCAACTGGGCGGAATTCCCAGATAGCGTCAGCCATAAGCATGCTGTACTCTGCACGAATGTTCATGGGCGAGCCCGCGACATTGTTATAAGGCAGAGATACGGTTAAACCAGAGTCTTTAAACTGCTGGAAGCCGAGGCTTGCATTATTGGCATCAACAGCGGTACCAAAGCTATCACCGAAAGACTGACGAGCAGCCAGGATCAGTTTGATATTGTCTTTGCCTTCGCCGAGATTCAAGAAAGGAACACCTAAAGCCAGGCCAGCGTTGCCAGCAGCCAGGTCGCCTAAGTTGAATAAGCCATTACGGGTTGCGAGGTTGGTACCCAATTGGATATCAAAACCACTGCCACCAAGGTCGTTGAACATTAAGCCAACAGAATGACGATCATAGCCAGAGAAAGACTTGTTCACGCCGACGCTGATGCCGAAGTTTTTGTCCCAACCCATGTCCAGAACACCAGAGATCTCTTTACGACTTTGGGTGCCGAAGTCCAGCATATTGTCGTTGAGATAGCTCATAGCGTGAACGCCTAAGCGGATAGGGAAGGCATCTTTAAAGAACATCACGTCGAGGCCTGCAACGCCATAACCATCGCCATACTGTGAAGGCAACGCCAGGGTATTACCGGTCAGAGCGCCCTTGCGATCTAAGCCAGACAGAACAGCACCGGCAAACATGGCGCGGTCGGTTCCAGCGGTTGTGAAGGCAGCGTTGGTTCCCAGGATAGGTGCTAAGCCATTGCCGAGGTTGCCCGCAGCAGCAGCTTGACGGTTGGCTTGAACCGAACCGTAGTTAGCACCGACGAAGAATTTGCCCCAGCCCCAGGCTGCGTTGAAAGACGCAGAAGGAGAGGTCACTTGGTTGTAGTTGTGGCTGTCAGGATCCACCATAGATGAATTCAGTCCACCACCCCAATAACGTGAAGCGCTATTGTTGTAGCCAGCAACACCATTGCGGCTCAGAGCTAAGTCGTCGCCACCCCAACCGACCATGCCGTATCCACGGCCCATCCAGTTAGAGTTGTTGAAGTGATTGTTCAACATAGAGTTGGGGTTGAAATCTTCTTTGAAGTTCATCAGGCCGACTTTGAAAGCCGCGCCCATGCCCAGACCCATATTCATGTCGTCGTGATCATGAGCCATGCCTGCATGCATGTGGTCATCGTTGGTTTTAACGTGGCCCAGTGCTAAAGCTGCCTTACGGAAGACAAAGCCGGTGCTTTCGTTAATGTTGTGGCCACCATTGCTGAAGGTCGCGGCATTAAAGACGCTTCCACCCAGTTCGAACATGTCGAAGCTGGTGCTCAGGCTAACGCCATCGGTGATCATTGCATCAACATTCAGTTGGCTGTGAACACGGAAGGGAACGAGATCATCAATGGTAACCGCTTGCTTGTCAGGCTTGCTGAAAGAAGTAGGTAAGCCATTGGCGTCACGAACTGATTCACCTTTGTTGTTGCTGAATTCAGCTACAGGAGCGTTTGCACGCGCCACAGGTGCGCCGTTGACGACTTCATTGTTGGGGCTGCTGTTGCCGTCGGCGAACAGGGGAGAAGCTGTTTGGGTTCCGTCGGTGACCGAAACGCGATCACGATAACGAACGTCAACCTGTCCGCTAACGCGAACACGCTCAAGCATATCAACACGCTTAGCTAAGTCAACTTGACCTTCTTTGAGCATATCGAGTTCACGTTTGAACTCCATTTGCAAAGCAGCCAGCTGCTTCAGGTCATCTTTGGTAGCAAATTTGCTTGTATCTGTAGTGGTGTCAATTTTACCGACTTCTTGGTCGATGTATTTCATGACTTGATACAGGGCTGCTGCCATTTCATAACGGGTCAGGGTGCGTTGGCCACGGAACTTTTTGTCCGGGTAACCGCTCATAACGCCGTATTTATTAACTAGGCTTTCGATAGCTTCCGCTGCCCAATGGGAGCGTTCTAAATCTCCACCGTTTTCAACTAATAAGTCATCATACGATACGTCTGCGCGAGCAGCCGGTGTACTTAGGGCTGTTAAGCCAGAAACGCTGAACGATGTTGCGAGGGCGAAAAGTGCAACTTTTTGAAGTTTCATCCGCAATAATTCCTCCGAATTATCAAATAATAATATCTATTGTGTCTATGCTAGGTGTTGATTATAAGTGTACGCATTGCCTGTTGACCTGGAGTGGCCGAGTTTCCTCCATGTTGACCTGCGATGAGATTCTTATAAACAATACTGTGATGTGACCACTTAAACTTTTAGACGACGTGTTTGGTTTCACGTTTGTTCCCAAATTTTGAGAACTTTGTTAAAGATTTTTTACCCATCCAAAAAACGGGTTCAAAATCACCAAACACACTGTACATCATTCTCTTGAGGGTGTCAAAAGATGCCCACAGGAGTCGAGTAAGTCGTTCTACAGGTTTAACGTGTTTTGGGATCGGATTTCTGTGATGGGGGTCATAGGGTTTGCATAAGCTATGGGCTGAATTGGCTGAATTGGCTTGCTCTTAGCCTGTTCTAAAAATAACCTTATATTAAATTTTATGAATTCTTAATTTTCAGGATGATTTATAACCTGAAGGTGATCTTTTGCGGGCTTTATTTCATATTGGGAAAATAGTCGCTGAAGATCATATTTGGCAGCATTCGATCCAATTTGCGTCAATAACGATTAACTATCTTGGGCTTCAAGAGCGGTGTTTTAAGTGTCTGCATCTTACTGAGGCGTTAATGACGGAAGTAAAGCGGTCTGTCTTTTAGAAGGATGGGGTGGAGGTGCGTTTTCTAAATTTAAAGAGGCCCGCTCTGTCATGGATTGTTTGTTTGTGCTTTGAGTTGCTTGTATAGGCTTTTGCAGAGACAGACATCCCAGCCGCGCGCTTGCCATTGGCCGTTGCGATCAGGGACAAGTAATAGGGCCGAGACTTCTGGCAGCTCAGGCTGGAGCAAAAAATAGACCTGGGCCTGGGATCGATCAAGATCCTGATCACGAAGGGTCTGAAAAATTTCAGGTGACTGGGCTTGCAGGCTCAGCAAAGACTGAGGAGATTGAATCAGGAGGCGGGTACGTTGACCGCGACCAAATTCTTTTCTTAAATCATTGGCCAGTTCACTTTCTTGCTTGAGCCAGCGATCTCTATATAAAAAAGGAAAGCCTGCTTGACGGGCCCAACCGGCGATCAGATTTTTCTGAGTGCTCTCGAGTAGATCCTGAGCTATTTGGGGGTTCAGTGGAGCGATTTCAGGTGCTGGCTGGTGGCTGGCACAAGCACTTAGGTTGCTTAGTAATAGGAATACGCTCAGGCAGAATTTACTGACGTGGCGCGAATGAATTGAGCAAGCAAAGATCATTTAGCAGGCTCCCTGGTTAAGTTTGGAATTAGTATAACATGCACTGAGAATGCGCTTTTGGCCTGTTTGTAATCCCGTGTAATAACCAAAAATACACAGGGTCTTTAACTGTTTTTATTAAAGATAATCTTTGCAGCGTGTTTAAAAGAGGCTCTGTCTTCAATTTCAGTTCATTCGAAACAAAAATAAAGCTCAAAGCTTGTGTTTATAGTGTTTTTTGAGGTGTTTGATTTAGATCTGAACCTGATTTTAACCGCTGTTTTTGCTGTTCTTAAGCTAACCATAAATAACTTTATCTTAAGCTTTGCTGATGCTTAACTATCCCTTAATCTTAAGCGGGCAAGGCCTTAACTTGATCGTCCGATAAGAAGAGTAAGAGACAATACCACTCTGCTTCAGTGCTTACCTTTTCGGTTCGCATCGTCGCAAACCGAAGAACCAAGGAGAACAGTTAAAATGGATATCGCAGGTGCAATCAACGGATTCACGAAATTTACCGAAACAATGGGTGCCGTGATGGGTGCAGCAGAAGCTATTACCCCGGCCATCTACGCAGTCGATGGGGCCATCAATCAAGTCGCTTCAGTTTTTACAGGTGACCAATACAACCCTTACCCTTATCCTGCCTATCCAGTTTATCCTCCTATGCCTGTTGGCATGCTCAACGAAGGCAAAGTCGGCATCATTGGTTCCATGTTGGCAGGTGGCGCCGCGGGTGCCCTGACCCACAAAGGAACAAGTGAAGCGATCAAGTCAATTAAAGCTGGCGCTGGTTCCGCTGGCTATAAAGCTCTCGGAATGTCTGCACTCAAAGCAGGTGGTATTGGTGCAGCAGTGACCGGTGTGATTTCGGCCGCTAAGAATATGTCTCTGGTTTCTAAAGGAATGCAAACAGGCTCTGATGCAGCCGGTCAAATCTCCGCTGATACAGTCGGCGGTCTACTGGCTGGTGCAACCGGTGGTCTGGCAGCCGGTGCTGCTTCGATGGCTCTCTCTGGTGCCGTTCCAGGTGGCGGATTGATGCTAACGATTGGTACCGCTGTTGCGGGTGCTCTGGGTGCCACCGGTGCTCACCTGGCTTATAACGCCACTGGCTTACGGGACGGCGTGGCTAATATGGTTCGCGGCATGGTGGGTGGTAACACCAACAATCAATACCAACAACCGGGTTATGGCCAACAACAACCTGGCTACGGCTACCAACAACCCAACTATGGCTACCAGCAACCTAACTACGGTTACGGCTACTAAGTTTTAATTAAAGAGATTAAGGAGAAAATAATATGAGTCTTTCAGCAGTTCAAACCAGCAACTACAACGCTTACGCTACAAACCCCAGTCCATACGGGACCTACAATAACAACCCTTATGGCAATGCTAACCCTTACGGGAATGGCGGCGTTTCAAGTGATACCAATATCACTTATAAGAAAGACTTCTCCTCAATCACTTCTCTGGTTTCAGGTGCCGCTGGCGGCGGCTTCGCAGCTTACAAGCTGGGTGGCAAAATGGGCGAGAGCATCAAAGGCTTGTTTGGTAAAGCGCCTGTAACTCCTCCTGCTGATGGCGCTGCCAAAGCAGGATTCGGCAAAAATTTCGCTGGTGGAATCAAAGGCGTTGCGATGACTGGGCTCAAAGGCGCTGGCCTTTCTGCTCTGTTTGCTGCTGGTGTATCCGCTGTTGGTAACGGTGTTGGCGTCGCCACTGGCCAGGTCAATGGCTCAGATGCGGTTGGCAATGTCGTTAAAGATACCATCGGTGGTGCTGTTGGTGGTTTGACTGGCGTAACCCTGGGTGGTTTCGCTAGCATGATTCCAGTCGGCGGCGTTTTCGGTACGGTCTTAACCGTTGGTTTTGGTGCTATCGGTGGCGTTCTGGGTAGTCAACTGGCCCAGTCTATGACTGAAGGCTTCTAAAAAATGTTAACTACGGTTTCTTCACTTTTACAGCACTCACAGCCTCTGGTGCAGACAGCAACGGCTTCACAGTCGAAGTCTGCCAAAATAGAGACACAAGCTGAGTCTAAACAAGAAACCGAAGCGACAAAATCCAGCTTTGGCGGCGATAGCTTCCTTAAATACGGCCGCATGGCCAGCCTGGTTGGGGGTAGCGGATTTGCTGCCTATCGCCTGGGTGAGAAAACCGGCAATCTTATCCAAGAAGCTGGCAAAGCCCTCAATCAATCCAACGGTAATTTTCAGGCCGCTTTGCCCAGTATTAAAAATGCGCTGGGTGCAGGCATACAAGGCGCAGGACTTTCTGCAATGGTTTCAGCTGGTATTTCTACAGTGGTTAATGGCATCGCTGCCAGCCGTGGTGAGATCGACAAAGGCACTGCTTTTTCAAATGTTTTTTCAGATTCGATTTCTGGTGCGATGGCAGGCTTTGGTTCGGTGGCTACTTCTGGAGCAGGCAACTTAATGATGCGCTCAATGGGTATGGTCGGTCTGCCGTTAACGATTGCAACCACCGTACTGGGCGTCGCCGGTGGTGTGGCTCTGGGTAAACTCTCTCAGGCCATGGGCAAGCCACTCCCTGAAGCTGACTTAAGCGCCTAAAACTAATTTTTGAGACAAGCGGCACTACCTGGTAGCGCTGCTTTTTTATTGGCTATTTTGTCTGGCTGACACGCCAGATCCGGCCCTGGGTACTGTCGACAATCAGCAAATCTCCGTCAGGGGTTTGGGCTAAGCCTACGGGTCTGAACTGAGCGTCCCCAGGACTGGAAACGGCGCTTGGGCCTTCAAAGCCATCGGCAAAAACCTGCCACTCGCCACTGGGCTGACCGTTTTTCATCGGTACAAAGACTACATTATAGCCATCTTGTGCCAGTGGAGACCGGTTCCAGGAGCCATGAAAAGCGATAAAGGCCCCGTTCTTATATTTGTCAGCAAACTGGCTGCCCGTATAAAAAAGCAAATCATTGGGAGCGTAGTGAGTCAAATGCGGGAGATCATAGATAACCTGAGAACCAGCTACTGCCGATGGAATGAATTTCGCCTGATACTTTTCCGTATCCAAAATTGAGCCGTATGAAATAAGAGGTTCTAATAAAACCATCGAACGAAAAGTGCCAAGGAGGGCCTGAGCATGAAGGACATCAGCGCATAGCGTTCCCATGGATACCAGATCTATTGGTGCACCG
>JBBKWI010000097.1:0-20120 GCA_037968875.1 Candidatus Sericytochromatia bacterium
TTATCGATAAGCTCGAATCTGTCGGGTTGGCCTTTGAAAAAACGGCCACCACCTTACGTTTACTCATGGAGAAATAACGTGGATATCTTACTGATTATCCTGATCTTAGGAATTTTAGCTGCTGGCTTTCAAGCCTGGAACATAGGCGCCAATGATGTCGCCAATGCGATGGGCACTTCTGTGGGCTCCAAAGCAGTCACCCTCAAACAAGCGATCATAATTGCTGCTATTTTTGAATTTACTGGCGCTGTCCTGGTGGGCAGCCATGTTGCTGATACTTTACGCAAAGGGCTGATTGATGTCACTTTGTTTGAAGCCAATCCAGAGCTCCTGGCAGTCGGAATGTTATCGGCCCTCTTAGCAGCCGGTATTTGGCTTTTTATAGCCACTATATTCGGCTTACCCGTCTCAACCACCCATGCCATTGTCGGCTCAGTCGTCGGCATTGGCGTGGCCTCATTTGGCGTTCATGCCGTCTATTGGCCCAAAGTCTTTACAATCGCCACCTCGTGGGTAATCTCCCCGTTAATGGGGGGAGTCATGGCCTATCTGATATTTATTATTTTAAGAAGCCTGATTTATCGTTCCGAACAACCCATTCGCGCAATCAAGCGTCTTGGGCCGTTACTCATTTTTACGCTCTTTATGATTTTGAGTATGTCCATTTTGTTCAAGGGCCTAAAAAACTTGAATTTAGATCTAAATCTGGCCGAAGCTCTGGGTTTATCTTCAGTTATAGCGTTAATCGCAGCTGCGATCGGCGCTGTTTTAATTTCACGAATGAAAGAAGAGCCCCTTGTCAAAAGCAATCGTTTTGGTACTGGCGAATTGCGTGCACAATTTACCTCTGTTGAAAAAGTCTTTATGAAGCTTCAGATTTTGACTGCTTGTAGCATGGCTTTTGCTCATGGTGCCAATGACGTCGCCAACGCCATTGGTCCTCTGGCTGTCATTGCCCAGATTTATGCCACCGGCAGCTCAGCCGCAGATGCTGCAGGCATCCCGTTCTGGATTGTTTTACTCGGAGGTGTCGGCATCGTGATCGGTCTGGCCACCTATGGCTACAAAGTGATCTTGACGATCGGCACCAATATTACCGAGCTAACACCAATTCGAGGCTTCTCAGCAGAATTAGCCGCAACAGCAACCATTTTATTAGGATCTCGTTTGGGATTACCCATATCAACAACCCACACCCTTGTAGGAGCAGTGATTGGTATTGGCCTGGCTCAGGGCGTCAATGGCGTTAACCGTAAAGTGATTGTGAACATCGTCTATTCCTGGTTGATTACGGTTCCCTTTGCTGCTATTGTAGCGATTCTCTTGTATTATTTATTGATCTTTATTTTACCAATTTAAGAGTTCTGAATTGCAAGAAGCATTTTTAGAGACTGATGCCGTTTCAGCAAAGGCACTCCAGCTTTTGCTGAAACGGCAAAACCAGCCTGCTTTGCAACGGTTTATACTGCAATACATGCTCCTGGTGAGTGCAATTGCAGTCATTCTGCTAGCTCCATTGTTGAGCTTACCCTTATGGAGTCGCCCCCTTGCTGTCGCCCTATTGGCCGTCTTGAATCTGTCATTGTTTGCTATTTTGCATGAAACGAGCCACCTCACCGCCTTTGCTTCTCGCCGTTGGAATCAAACAGTGTCCTGGCTCGTGGCCTTACCGTTTTTTTATACACCCACTGGTTTTAAGCACTTTCATTTTGCCCACCACCGCTTTACCCACGATCCCTTGCGAGATCCTGAGATTTCAATTTCAGGCCAGGCCGCCCCGCCACTCGATAAAAACCTGAGTATGTATTTACTCTATCTGACGGGCCTGCCCATGCTCGGCATGAAACTACTTTGGCTGATAGGCCCTGCCAGTGCCTTGCCTGTGGTCTGGGAGCGTCTGCTGGTCTTTATACCTGCACACGCCCGTCGACGTATGAGCTGGGAAGCCCGAGCGATACTGTTCTGCTATGGCCTACTTGGACTGGCCGGTTTAGCTGGCCTGAGCGGAATCGCTTATCTACTGCTAGCACAATGGCTAGGGCATGCTATCGTTTCGATCTATACCCTGACAGAGCATACGGGCTTGCCCAGCCAGGGAACCATACTCCAGCGTACGCGTACAACTCTGACAAATCCACTCATGCGTTGGTTGACCTGGAATATGCCTTACCATGCTGAGCACCACGCTTATCCAGCGGTTCCCTGGCAGGCCTTGCCTGAGCTACATCTCTTGATGCAAGCGGAATTGCCTGAATTACAAGCGGGCTATCGATCTTATCATCTCGGCTTAATCAAAAAACTAAGTTTCAGGATTGATGTCTCAAAATAGTACAGCAAAATCTTCAAAAATAGTTACACATTGAATCACTTAGCGTAAATAGCACAGCCACAATAAATGACCGGATAAAATCATTGCCATCAAAATACCGATCAGATACACCCGATTGCGATGGGGCTGGCGTGGCCAAATATAAAAATAACTATGTCCAATTCGGCTTAGTACAAAGATCACAGCGTAAATACGAAGCGGAATCAGCGGGCCTTGTAAGAGTATATAGGCCAGCATTAAAAATAAAAATAGCGGGATGTTCTCCAGATCATTGCGTAAGGCATTTTGCGCCCGGTCCACAATCGCGAGTTCCTGAACCGCAGGTGCTTTTTTTGCAAAAACCGCAGCGTCTTCAGGACGAACCATCACACCACTTTTTAGACGATTGATTCCCTGAATGACTTTCAGGCTGATCTAATTAGTGAGCCAAACCTTTGAGCCAGTTCAGCACAAACACACCGTTGGTTTGAGAGACTTTGGGATCCGCCTTGAGCTCAGACAAACGTTCCACAAAAACCTGCTTTTCTTCACCATTCATATCCGAGCGGCCCTGCCATTCAAAAAAGCTTTCCTGGCTTAAAGCCTGTACTGCTTGCTGAGAAATTTCAGTCACGGTCTGGACTTCTTCAGGGCTAAAATTGTCCTGAATATGCGCCATCGCGGCTTCCACATCCCCATCTAAGATCGGCTTTTTTTTGTCTTCTTCCAGCTTCTGTATCTGACGCACCAGTCCGATAATTTGCGGACGGGCAGCAATGCCTTTGTCCACCAAAAAATCATCGAAATCAGGGACTTCCTGGCGAGCTGGCGGCTGATGCTGAAAGACGATCCCAATCGGTTTTTCTTCGGTTGAGAGGGTATGGGTTTTGACTAGCTTTTGAGAAGCAATATCAATCTGAGAGATCAAGGGCGTGCAGAGGGCAGGCTCATCCGTATAAGACATCACCAGCAGACTCTTGCCATCGGGGCTGAGACCCATTAAGTCACAGGGATCATCTAGCGCCGAGAAACACTTACCGGGCAAAAGCAAGGTGCCCTGGTGACTAAAATCTTCGGTAGAAAAAATCAAGATTGCCGGTTCGCGATCCGGATCCGCTAAAATCACAAACAAACGCTTGCGTGGCGTATCCAGCACCAGATTACCCAGCACCCCATGAGGCGTTGAGATGCGCTGCATTTTTTGTTCAAAAGGCTTAACAACGATCAAGTCCGACGTCTGGTGGTCAGTCAGGTATGCCGTGCGATTGGCACTGTCATAAGCCATACATAGGGCCTTGCTACTACCGGGCTCACGCAGCTTAATGCGCAGTTTGGTGACATTCAGGGTCATATCAGTCATGATCAGCAAACCCGCCGCCCGATCCGTCAAAAAGACACCGTCTTGCTGAGCCGGGGGCAAGTAAAAGTCATAGGGTCCACGCGCAGCAGTATGCACAGGAACCAGAGGGTTATAGAGACCACTCAGACGATAAGCCCGATTGGAAGACCACAGAAAACCACCATCCAGGGTAGGTATGACTTCCGGGTGCGAACGATCATGGACTCCCTGATATTTGCCACTCGGGTCAAAAAGAGCCAGTTTCTCTGAAGAGAAAGGGACCCAATCACCGCTAAATGCGGGAGCCGGCATATCCAAAGAGCTCCACTCTTCACCCTCGCGCTCACGTTCTTGTAAGAGCAAGCGACCCGCCTGAGCTTTGAGAATATACTGGCATTGCCCGGCCTGGATTTTGGTCATCAAATAAGTTTGGTATGCAATCGAGATATCGACAGCAGAAACTAACTTATGAGACACAGCCAGCGAGCACAGTTTTTGAACAGAATCACAGTTTCGGATAGCCATGAAGGACTCTTAGATGTTTCAGTTTCGGAATTTTTGCGGAAAACTTCCTGTTCCAGACTAGCACATAAAGCGCCAAAGACAAAGACGCTTGCCGTCGCTATCAAACAAAAATCGGCGAATAACAAAAATAACAAAAGACTTAATCCAGTGTTCTAGCTGTCATCTCTTAGTAAGAGACAACAACCAGAGATGAAGACTTACTTATTCTTCTGAATCATCGCTATTCTCTTCTTCAGAATCATCTTCGGTTACGGTTTCAGGCTCGACGTCTACGTCAATGTCCACATCATCTTCACTAGACACTTCTTCGGAATCGGCTTCAATTGCCTCTTCATCGCCAGATAAGCCTTCATTAAAGCCCTCCATGAAAGCTTTGAGCAGACCTTCTCTCAGGCTTTTGTCTTTATAATCGATATCAATCACCATCAGACCTTCGAGTCCATCAGGCTTGACTTGAGAGGTGGCATAAATCCCTTTCCAGGCTTTCATGTTTTCAGCAAGTTCTTGAATATCAGTGTCATTTTCAGACAAACGGGCCAACCAGCCCCAAACACGGCTCATATTCAAGTACATCACATTAGCTGATTGCTGAGAATCCGTTTTACGCATCCATTTGCTCAACCCAGGTGCTTCCAGGGCCTGCTTGTCGATCAGTGCCTGTAAAGCTGCTGGGGTCTGGGCAATGACCCACATATTCTGGTAGCGAGCAGCCACCGGGTCCAGCCATTCGCCCAATTCCTGACGCACTTCTTCTAAGCCACTAAAGCGATAGGTTTTTGTCCCTTTATAAGCCTCAGCTGCGACCAACTTTATCGTGGGGGCATCATCTTCTTCTAGTAAAGCCTTCATATCGACCTGGAAAGACTGGCTCATTTTCTGTTCAAAATCAGCTGACTTATCAGGATTCAACCCCATAACCATCACAGTTTGAGGTTCTTTTTGGCCTTCAATTTCGACTACACCCAGGCCATACTGACCGTCAAGATAAGGCAAAATATCGGATTGCATGCTTAAGTTAAAAGCTTTTTGAACGGCCAATTCATAATTTTCTTTTTTGAAGTCTTTAAAAAACTCAGAGTTTTCAAGCAAGCGTTCAGAAACAGGGAAAGGATAACGCAATGAGGTCAGTAAATTTGTCCCACCCATGATTAAAGTGGCTTTGCCAGGAATCTGATCAACGAGTTTAGCCCGCACCTGAGAATCAGCCAATAAAGCCTGGTAGTATGTCTTCTGATAATCGCTCAATTGGGCTTGATCTGGGGCCAGAAATGTTTTGACTTGAATCGACTCTTTACCTAATTTAAAGCCAGCGCCGATCCCTCTGTACATGGGTACCAGGGCTTCTACAATAGCCATTTCATTTTCAGAAATTTCATCACCAATAAACTCTTTGCCTAATTTAACCAGGCTTTGTAAGTCTGTATAAAACCAAATCGGCTGCTCTTGTAAAGCCTGGCGTACCGGCTTAAAGACAGGCATATTATTGAGCTTAAATTTAGACTTCGCGTCATGTACCTGATTGAGATAAAGCATGGTTTTTAATTGATGGTCATCTGGGCCGGCTGTAGCAATCATTTGATCGCCAGTCACAGAGACATAGATACGTGGATAATTTTCCTCTTTGGCATCTAGCTCAATCGAGTAAATCGTTGAAGGGCCAAAAGCATAACGCTGCATAGGCATCTCGATATCACTTTTTTGGACTTGTTTAAAAAGCTTGCTCAAAACATCTGCAGCTTTATGACCTGATTTCAAGTTCAGGTTAAAGAGCAAGTCTCCTGCCCGGCCAGGATAGGGGCGATAGCCCATGCTCATATGGGTACCCAGATTCAATAAAACGTCCCAAAAAAGGTCAATACCAGCTTCTTTTTTGAGTTCATTGTTGGCTTCATTAAACATCGCCATGAAATCATTGCCGCTGGTTTTTTCAACGGTTTCAGCTTCAGCCTCTGATTCACCTTCTGTGGTTTCAGTTTTTTCGACGGTCACATTGGCTTGCGCTTCACTCAGTATTGCGTCCAGCGCTTCGCTCCAGGTCTTGATGTCCAAATTAATATTGAGCAAGGCTGAAGTATCATCACGAAAGGGGTCCAGATGTGTCGTTAGCTTGTCTTTGGGGGGGCTAACATGGGACATCTGCCCATTATGCGCCAGAGCGGGCATGCTGATTAGGCTGGAGTTTAAGGTGATAGCAGTTACGATTAGAGAAATTCGACGACGAGCTTGAGACATGAGACACCTCTAGATAGTATTATTAAAGCTTAATATTACCTACAGAATAGCAGGTTTAACAAAAATGCAGCCATGCATAAGCAGCCTCTAAAACCAGGACTTGAAATCTTGCGTCACTTTTCTGTATAATGATCGTATTCAAAAGCATACAATGCTGTTTAACTCTAAATCGAGATTATTAACGGATTAACTCAGAGGGGTAAGACATCTTGATTTTCAGGTCCTGATTTGATCTTAGCTGCTTCAAGGGGAGACGATGCTGAACTTAATTGTGACCAATGTCTTATCTTCTACAGCACATCACTATTATACTGCGTATAGTGATGATCAACATCGGCAGTCACCCGAACTGTCAAAATGCTTTGTAAAGACCTACGGTAAGACATGAAATACAGCGATATTCAAGAGCTGTTTCAGGAATCGGCAACAGTCAAGCTGGTTCGATCTGATCATGCTCCCGTCATTTTGGCCTTTTTTCTAGACGCTTTTCGTACGAAAAACTGCCTGATTATTTCGGAAGCAGATTTAGTCGAGCAATTGGCTGAGTTCTTAGAAGATGTGCAATTTCTGGAAGCTCGCGACGAAAAAGACAATACCCAATTGTCCTATTATGAATCCAAAGCCCGCACTTTATTGGCGCGCTGGGCGGATCAGGGATTTTTGCGCAATGCCCTCGATGCAGAAGGGCAAGTTCTGTATGAACTGACCCCTGAGAGTGAACGGGCCTTGCAATGGCTAGATTCTTTAGAGAAACGTGAGTTTGTTGGTACGGAATCTCGTTTTAAGGACATCATGTCTCGCTTAAAAGAGCTGGTCGAAAATTCTGACGCCGATCCCGACTTCAGAATCCAGAGTCTGGAAGCCAAAAAACGCCAAATTGAAGCAGAAATTGCTCGGATTAAAACCAATGAGAGTGTGCGTGCCTTTGACGATTATCAGATCAAAAGTCGTTATTTAGAAGTCAATCGCATGGCCCAGCAATTACTGTCTGACTTTCGGGAAGTCGAAGAGAACTTTCGGGAATTAACCCGCGAAGTCTATCAGCGCCATATGGAACTGCGGGGTGGTAAAGGCCAGGTCTTGCGCTATGCCTTTGACGCGCTCGACAGTCTCAAATCAAGCAATCAGGGTAAGAGCTTCTATGCTTTCTGGGATTTCTTATTGGTGACCTCTGGCCAACAAGAATTGCATGATCTGACAGAGCAGGTTTACCATTTGCTCGAAGAACGTCAAATTGAGCATGGAGATTCATTTCTACGCCATCTGCGTAGTTTTCTGCACCAGGCGGCCCAAAAAGTACTCGATAGCAATGACCGCATGGCTCAGCGTCTGAGTCGGATAATTATCGACAAAGACCCGGCTGAATCCCGTCAAATCAAAGAAACTCTGGCCCGTATCAAAGATCTGGCTGTGCGACTGTCTGAAAGCAGCTTTTCAGCAGAAAACTATCTGGAGCTCGAATTGCGTCCTCAGATTGCGATGCCGATGGAAAGACGCCTGTCGCTGGAACCGGAAGAACCCGTATTTTTGGAGCAACCTGAAGCGGAACCGGAAGACTGGCAAGATCCCCCAGAAGCATTGGACTATCTCTTTAATGCTTTTTATGTCGATAAAGATGCCGTGCATGCGCGCATCGAAGCTTTGCTCGTTGCCAACCCAGAATGGAGCCTGCTGGATCTGATCCAACAGCATCCAATTCAACAGGGTTTACCCGAAGTTTTTGCTTATCTATCAGTGGCCGCTAAAAAGCAGGGCATTGATGAACAGGGTCGTATGCTGATCCCCTTTGATTACGAAAACAACAGGGCCTTGCTGATGCCCAAAGTCAGGTTTAAGAAATAATGAAAGAATCTCTGTATGTAATGCAAGCCAATGAAACGAAAATGAACCCCTCACAATTAAAGGTGGTAGAAGCCTTGTCTACGGAAGACCTTTCAAGCGGAGGCTACAATGGCCCTGGTTTTTTTGATCCCGCGCTATCCCAGCCTCATCCAGATGGAGATCTCGATTTAGCTGAGCCTGGTGAATCTGATCGTCTCGGGCATTCGTCTGACCCCTATCAGAATGAAGCCAGCACACGTCCCGATCCACACACCACTGATCCGTATGCCTCGGTCATCGTTAAGCTGCTCAGCGGTGAAATGTATGAGCAAGATAAGGCCTGGGCAGATTTACTGGAGTACCGGATACCGGTTTCAGATTATTTCACCCGCATTGGCATCGAAGTGATTATTGATCAGCGCGAAGGCTTTGCCTTTTTGCGTCAGCAGCCCCTCGATGATACGGGCCGTACGATTGGCTTAATCAAGCGCACGCCCTTGTCTTACGAAGTCACGCTACTGTTAGTGCTTTTACGTGAACTTTTAGAAGACTACGAAACCCAGGACACCACCTCGCCAGCCTGTTTTGTAAGCCATACCAAAATTCAAGAAGAACTTGAACTCTTTTTCAAAGATCAGTCCAATAAAGTCAAGCTTTTACGCCAATTAGACCGCTATATTCGCCAGGTGATTGATTTGGGTTTTTTAAAACTGATAGAAACACCCGGCAGCCCGACGACCAGCATCAAACAATACGAAATTCGTCGTATTCTGAAAGCCAAAGTCACGCCTGATGTCTTAGAAGACGTGCGCCGCCGAATGGAAAGCGACTTTGCCAAGCAGGAGGCCTCATGATCGCACCTGGCTACCGGCTCCACTATATGGAGCTATTCAATTGGGGAACCTTTGATTCTCAGATTTACACGATCCGCCCTGAAGGCTTGTCCTCGCTCTTGACCGGTGCCAATGGCTCTGGTAAAACGACCTTGATCGATTCTCTATTAACCCTGATGGTGCCTGAGCGGCGCCACCGTTTTTATAACCAGTCATCGGGCGCTGAGAAAAAAACAGAGCGCTCCGAAGAGTCTTATGTGATGGGCCATTATGGCAATATCCAAGAAGAAGGTCGCACCTACACCACGGCTCAGCAATTGCGTCCGGACAAGCGCCATGCCTACTCGATCTTGCTGGCCTGCTTTAAAAATCACAGTGGCCAAACCCTGACGCTGGCTCAGTGCCGTTGGTTTGTCAATCAGGATCTCAAACGGGCCTGGATCATTGCTTATGAACCCCTCACAATCGCCGATGATCTGACTCCTTTTGACCCCAAAGGCCAGTGGAAACGCGACTTAAAAACCAAATACCCACCCCAGGACGTGCGCGATACGATCGAGTTTTTTGATTCCGCTAGCAAATACGCCCGCCGCATGGTACGTGTCTTTGGCATGCGTTCTGCCAAGGCCCTGACACTCTTTAATCAAACGGTCGGCATCAAGGTACTGGGCGATCTGAACGCCTTTATTCGCGACAATATGCTGGAGTCAGGCTCCACTGAAGATGTTTTTGTCAATCTCAAAGATACTTATCGCTTGCTACTGAGCGCCAAAAACGCCATGGACAAAGCTGAAAAACAGCTAGAAATGCTACAGCCAGTCAAACAACTGGCTGAAACCCTCTCAGTGCTCGAAAGCTCCTGGGGGGAATGGAGACGCGATCAGCAAATATCCGATTTGTATTTTGCGACCCGCAAGCAACGGGCCCTGGAGCAAAAAATTGAAACGTCACGGGCTGATTTAACTCAAGCCAGAACAGCGATTGATCAGCTCAACGGTAGCCTTGAGCAACGCCGCGATGACAAAGAAAGCCTGGCGCGAGCCATGCAACAAGATCAAACCGGGCAAGAACTGGCCCAGTTAAACCAGACCATTAAGCAATTAGAAACCCAGCAAACCCAAAAAAAAGAAGCCCTGACCCGCTATAACTTACTGGCTAAAGCACTTGAGTTCCCCGAAAGCCCTAACCCATCGGCTTTTACTCGCTCACTCAAACATTGCCAACAACGATTAAACGAGATCCAAAGTACGCGCCGGGAGTTGGGGCAGAAAATCTTCCAAAGCCAGCGTGAAATGGAAGATCAACTCAAAGAAATCAAGCTGCGTCAGTCCGATATCCAGCAAATGAGTTCTCAGAAAAACAATATCACGGGCCGGATCTCTGAGATCCGCGAAGAATTAGCCGATCACCTCGGCGTTTCCCCGGCTGAGTTGCCCTTTATTGCTGAACTGATTCAGGTTAAGTCTGAAGCCAGTGACTGGGAAATGGTCATTGAAAAACTCTTGCGCCCTTTTGCAATGCGCTTATTGGTGCCCGAGCAATATTATTCGAGCGTCAATGCCTATGTTAACCGGGTCAATCTGCGCGGTCGACTGGTCTATCACAAGGTGCCTGCCCATTATTTATCTGACAGCCGCAGTTTTGCGCCCCCCAAGGCCTTAATGCATAAACTAATGTTTCACCCGGACTCGCCTTATTCGGCCTGGGTCAAAGATCAGGTTCTCAAAACCTATGACTATCTCTGCGCCGACAATATGGGTGAATTTGAAACCTATCGCAAGGCGATCACCCGTGAAGGCCTCAATAAATCAGCTTCACGCCACGAAAAGGACGATAGCCAGTCCGGTCGCGGTCGCAGCCAGTATATTTTGGGCTGGACCAATACGGGCAAAGTGGACTCAGTGGTCTCGGATATTCATCTTTTGCAAGACAAAGTCGAAAGCTGTCTTTTACAGCAAGACAAACTACAGCGCGAACAAGAAAAACAAGACTGGCAGCTCAAGAATATTGCCAAATTCGAAGAGATCACCGATTACGAAACCCTGAACTGGGAAGCCGTCGCTGATCGCCTCGAAGAACTGTATCAACAACAGCTCAATCTGGAAAATTCTTCCGATAATTTGTTTGAACTCAAGGATCAGGTCGATTTGCATGTGGGTCAGATCAAAGCCTTAGAAGCTGAGCGCTTGCAATTGATTCGTCGCGAACAGGAATTGCTGACAGGCATCGAAGATTATCGCAACCAAATAGAAGAAGCCGCTACGCTACTCAAGCACGCTCGTGTCGAAGGCCAAAGTCTGAGCGAAGAGGCCCTGCAAGCAGCCTTTGCAGGCTTTGAGCAGCGCTTTGCTGAGCAGCTCAAGCCTCTGGCTCTAGAGAATGTCTCACTGCTGGCCCGCACCCTCAAAGAAGAAATTGAGCGGCGCATCCATGAGTTTAGACAACGCACGGAGTCCACCCGCCGTCAACTGGAGCGCGCCATGATGACCTTCAAGCGCCCGGACAAAGAAATCTTGCAGCGTTTCCCTGACTGGGCTTCAGAAACCTATAAACTGCCTGAAGATATAGCCTATGTCAAAGACTATCTCAGCTTTTACAATCAACTGGAGCAAGACGACTTGCCCAGCTACACCCGTGAGTTTGAGCGCTATCTGACGACCCATATGATCCAAAAAATGGCGGATTTCAGAGAGAGTTTCTACCAGATCGAGCAGCAGATTCTGCAAACGATTACAGATCTCAATCATTCGCTCAACCAGATCAATTTCCGCAATCTGCCTCTGACTTATATTCAGCTCAAAGCCGTCAAAACAACAGCGCCTTCGGTGCTCTTGTTTAAGCAAATGCTCGACAATTGGATCCCCCAGAGCAGCGAAGAAGAAGGCGTCTATGAGCTCGAAACCCTCAAGCAGAGTTTTGAAGCGATTCGGGTCTTGATCGAGAAGCTAGAGCACGAAGAAAACTGGAAAAAAACCGTCACCGACGTGCGCAAATGGAACGAGTATTACGCAGAAGAATTCTTCCGTGAGGGCGATAAGCCAATGAAGGTCTATCGCAGCATGGGCGAGCTCTCCGGTGGCGAAAAAGCCCAGTTGACCTATACAATCCTGGGCTCAGCGATTGCCTATCAGTTTGGTATCACTCAACCCGATGAGCCCCATTCTTTCCGCTTTATCGCCGTTGATGAGAGCTTCTCGAATCAGGATGACGAAAAGGCAACCTATCTGATGGACTTGTGTAAGCAATTGCAATTGCAGTTGCTGGTCGTCACTCCCAACGACAAAACTCATATCGTCGAGCCCTATATTGATTCGGTGCACTTTGTCTACCGACGCAATCAACGCACCTCACACCTACTCGATATGCCAATTGTCGACTTTCAGGACAAGCGCTCCGAATGGCAAACCATGGCTGAGGTGATGAACTGATTTGATAGTGTCTGGGGAGTGAGCTTAACGACTTCCCTAAAGATGTCATTCAGTACCAGGGCATAAATGCTCCGGCCATAGCAACTAATATCGTTCAGATACTAGAAAACATTGCATTTATATACAGCTATCGTGTAGTGTCAAACATAAGTGGTGTCATGACACCGCTTTAATGCTTAGTTTATGGAAATACGTATGAAGCGATTAAATGTCCAATTTGAAGAACACGTCTTACAGCAGGTTAAGCTGGTGGCTGCAGTGGAAAACAAGTCTGTTGCTGCTGTTCTGCGAGATGCAACCAAAGCTTATCTGGCTACAAAAACAGATCTCAAACAAAAGCTAGATGAGATAATCTATGCAAACGACGCTGATTTTAACGAAGCGATGAATCAGAGTTTCAGCCAGTTTGATTCCGTTTATAAAAAACTCGCTGAGTAATGAACCCCCTCCGTTTTCTTACCTTACCGCAGGCTTTGCGCCTTCATCAGGCTTCTATTCAGCGCTATGGTGGCGCTGAGGGTCTACGAGATCAGGGCGCATTGGAGTCGGCATTAGCGATGCCCGAAGCAGGGTTTGGCGATTCCTATTTACATCAGACGATCTTCGATAAAGCCGCAGCCTATATCTATCATATTGTGAAAAATCATCCTTTTGTCGATGGCAATAAACGTACTGGCTTTGGTTGCTGTGATATTTTCTTGCGCCTCAATGGTTATTCCCTCAAAGAAAATCACAAACAGGATTTAATCGACCTGACCCTACGGATTGCCTCTGAACCGATAACGAAAGCAGAGATTGCTAGACTGCTAGAAAAATGGAGCACTCCGTAGTCATGACCATCAGGACGCAGGCGCGTATATAATGTCTTCGACTTCCAGGACAAGCGCTCTGAATGGCAAACCATGGCTGAGGTGATGAACTGATTTAAGACTTTGCATGATGCAACATAGGGTGATTGGGCTCTAGTCATTTTCTTCAAAACGGGGCTTAGATTCCATTGAAGTTTATCGGAAGCACTGTAAAATCCCGTCTCTTCAGGGCGGGGATATAAAGTGCAGCACTGGAAACAGTGCTCTCAGCATGGTATAATAATCGTATGCGCAAGACATTCAAATTCAAAGCTAAACTGAGTCAAGCCACAGAACAAAATGCTATTGAGTGGTTAGGATTTTGTCAAAAGCTTTACAATCTTGCGTTAGAGCAAAGAATCATTGCTTACAGACGCAGTGGTGTCAGTCTCAGCACCTTCTCTCAAAGCAATGAACTCCCTGACCTGAAAAAAGAATTTCCTGAGTTCAAACAAGTCAATTCTCAGGTACTCCAAGAAACGATTGAGCGTGTGGGTAAATCCTTTCAGGGTTTCTTTTCTCGATTAAAAAAGTGTAGTGAAAAGGCTGGCTTTCCACGCTTTCGCTCCTATCATCGCTATGATTCGTTCACGCTCAAAACATCTGGATGGAAACTGGACGGACGACATCTCAAGATCAAAGGGGTGGGCATACTGAAGCTATTTCTGTCTCAGCCAATTGAAGGCAGAATCAAGACCATCAATGTAAGTCGTGACGGCTGCGGTGATTGGTGGGTAAGCTTTAGCTGTGATGAGGTTCCTGCAAAGGACTACCCTCACCCTGAGACTGAATTGGTTGGCATTGACGTGGGCATCAGCCATTTCTGTACCGATACGGATGGGCTACACGTAGCTAATCCGAAATATTACCGTAAAGCCCAGGCTGAACTTAGGCGAAAACAGAGGCAAGTAGCCCGAAAGAAGAAGGGTTCAAACCGTCGTAAGAAAGCGGTTCAAATACTAGCTAGAGCCCACCGCAAAGTGAAGCGGATGCGCCTGGATTTCTTACACAAAACGGCAAATCATTACATCGAAACATACCAAACGATCTGTGTAGAAGCCCTCAATGTGAAGAATGCCTTAGTCGTAGGCGATAGCCGTACGAATAAGGACAGCACCGCTATGGTTAAGAACCGTCACCTGAGTAAATCTATTGCAGACAGCGGCTGGTCAACCTTTTTTGAATTACTCTCGTACAAAGCGGCAGAAGCTGGGCGAGAAGTAATCAAAGTCAATCCCAGGAATACCAGTCAAAACTGTTCGGGTTGTGGAATGAAAGTGCCGAAGACATTGGCAACACGGATGCATAAATGTCCCTATTGCAATCTGAGCTTAGACAGAGATATTAATGCTGCCAGAAATATAGCAGCTATTGGGTCCGGGCAGGCCCTTCAAGCGTTAACGTAACCCAACAGGGTAAGCGTAGTTTGAGAATCCCCGTCTCTTTAGGGCGGGGAGTATGTCAACTTGCCGTTTACGCTCTTGCGCCGCTTAGAAGCCGTGCTGGCTCCCAGCAAAGCCAATCTGCTGGCTGAGTGGGATAAAATCAAAGGCATGAATCTGCCTGAAGCAGCCCAGGAGAAATTGCTACTGCGGGCCACGGGCGGGCTGTCGTTTTGCAATACCTCTGCGATGGATCTGTCGAAGCTGGGCGAGTCGGGCATCAAAGACAATCTCGAAGCCTATGTGCAGGCTTTCTCGACGGATGCCCGTGAGATTTTTGAGCAGTTTAAGTTTCTGGAATTTGTGGGCCGGCTGAGTGATGCCAATCTGCTGTATAAAATTGTGCAGCAGGTCAAGCAGGCCGATCTGAGCCCGGAGGCGATCTCCAATTATGAGATGGGCCTGATCTTTGAAGAGCTGATTCGGCGCTTTGCTGAAAGCTCTAACGAAACTGCCGGGGAGCATTTCACCCCCCGTGATATTGTGCATCTGACGACGTCTTTGGTGTTTAAAGATGATGACAATGCTCTTGCAGGTGAGGGCATTATCCGCACGATCTATGACCCGACTGCTGGCACGGGTGGCTTTTTGTCGTCGGGCATGGAATATGTACACGAGCACAACCCTGAGGCCGTAATACGCGCTTTTGGGCAGGAGCTCAACCCCGAGAGCTACGCAATCTGTAAAGCAGATATGCTGATCAAGGGCCAGGACGTGAGCCGCATCAAGCTGGGCAATACCCTCTCTGAGGACCAGTTGGCAGGTCAGCATTTTGACTATATGCTTTCCAATCCGCCCTTTGGCGTGGACTGGAAAAAGATCGAGAAAGACGTCAAAGACGAACACACGATTAAAGGCTTTGAGGGGCGCTTTGGCCCTGGTCTGCCCCGTGTCTCGGATGGTTCGCTTTTGTTTTTGATGCACTTGATCGCTAAGCTGCGCGATGCGGCCCAGGGCGGGGGGCGCATTGGCATTATTCTGAATGGTTCGCCGTTGTTCACGGGCTCAGCGGGTTCGGGCGAGTCGGAGATCCGGCGTTATCTGCTTGAGGCGGATCTGATCGAGGCGATTGTGGCCTTGCCGACGGATATGTTCTATAACACGGGCATTGCGACCTATGTCTGGGTGCTGACCAATAAAAAAGCCCCGGAGCGCAGAGGCAAAGTGCAGCTGATCAATGGCGTGAATCTCTATGGCAAGATGCGGAAGTCGCTGGGCTCCAAGCGCAATCTGATGGATGATCAAGATATTGCTACGGTTACTCGCTGCTTTGGTCAGTTTGAAACGGTGGACACTTTGACTCTCGACAAAGCACCGGAAACCAAGAGTAATCGCGGGCGTCAGTCTGAGTCGCCCAAAAGCGAGAGCGCCAAAACTTTTGCCAGTAAAATTTTCCCGAGCTATGCCTTTGGTTATCGTCGCCTCACGATCGAGCGACCCTTGCGCGAGTCGTACCAGTTTAGTGATGAGCGTATTGCCAGCCTGCGTTATGAGTCGGGGGCCTTGAATGCGGTGATGCAATGGGCTTATACGCACTTTGCTCAGCAGTGGAGCGATGCCCCGGATTGTCAGCATTATGGTGATCTCAGTGCGCATGAGCTTGAGATTCGGGCCAAGATCAAGGCGGACTTTGGTAGCCTCAAAGAAAAGCAAATCAAAGACCTGCTTAAGCTTCAGACCTGGCTGGATGCCAAAGCGTTGATGCTGACAGCCAAAGCGATTCAGGTCGTGCTGGGTAGTGCTCAGTATGATGATATGAATGCCTATGACGCTGAGCTGAAGGCCACGGGCATCAAGCTCGATGCCAAAGAGAAAAAGGCGATTACCAGTGCGGTGAGCTGGAAAAACCCTGAGGCTCAGAAGGTGATCAAGAAGCTGCATAAGGGGGCGGCGAATCCGCTCTATGGCAGGTTTGATGTCAGTGGTAAGGTGGTGGAGTACGCGACAGATAGTGAGCTGCGGGATTATGAAAATGTGCCGCTAGATCCGAGTCAGTCGGTGTCTGATTTGATTGCTGGCTATTTTAAGGCTGAGGTGCAGCCTCATGTGCCTGAGGCCTGGATTGATGCTGGCAAGACGGACGCCAAAGACGGGGATGTGGGCATTGTGGGTTATGAGATTCCGTTTAATCGCCATTTTTATGTCTATACGCCGCCGCGGGATCTGGCTGAGATCGATGCGGATTTGGATCAGGTCTCTGCGGAGATTATGGCGTTGTTGCAGGCGGTGCATTCATGAGATTAGGTCATGTTTAAACCGATTGTCTGTTCTTGATTTTTTTTCGACACCCAAGTCTGACATGGTATACTATTAAGTAACAACACCCGCCAAGGCTATGCGAAAGTATCCTCAAACTGGCGGGTTACTCTTTTTGGCGGGATCTTGATGTCTAAATCGTCCTTTCAGAAAAAGCCCACCAGCTATCCAGAGCAGATTCAACAGTTGAAGTCTCGTGGCTTAATGATCCAAAATGAAACAATTGCTGAGTTTTACTTAAAGCATTTGAGTTATTATCGCCTGGGTGCCTATTGGCTGCCTTTTGAGTCCGATCATCATACCCATCAATTTAAATTAGGTACTCGTTTTGAGGACGTCTTGAATCTGTATGTCTTTGACCGAGAATTACGCCTGATGTTAATTGATGCGATTGAGCGAATTGAGGTTTCTGTCAGAGCACAATGGGCTTACGAACTTTCTCTTGCTCATGGACCCCATGCCTATATGGAAGATTGCCTCGCAAGAGATTTAACGCAATGGGCAGCAAACCTTGAAAAATTGCGAGATGAAGTGAATCGTTCACGAGAAGTCTTTATTCAACATTTTAAAGATCAATACATTGAGGACCTGCCTCCGATCTGGGCTGTTGCGGAAGTGATGTCCTTGGGAGCATTATCAAAGTGGTATCAGTCTTTGGGGCCAAAAAAGCTAAGAAGCGCGATTGCCAAAACATATCAAATAGATGAAGGGGTCTTACAGTCATGGTTGCACCATTTGGTTATTATTCGCAATATTTGTGCTCATCATTCCCGTATCTGGAATCGAGATATTACATTCACAATCAAAATTCCCAAACATAAACCATTCTCCCTAGTTTCTGAGTTCTTGCCCAAATCACGCAAGCTTTATAATACGCTGGTTTTATTGTTACATTGTTTGGATATCATTGCTCCTGAACACCAGTGGAGAGCGCGGCTAATCAACTTAATCCGTCAACATGAAATTCAAGTCAAGATGATGGGCTTTCCAGCGGACTGGGAAGAACGTGATATTTGGTGTCGTCAGCCATTTTGACGAAGCATACTTGTTTAGCGATTTTGAATGGGCGTCTTGTTGGGTAGCGTCGGTTTGAGGCGCCGGGGTGAGTACTTTGCTTTCGTCAGTTTTTAGTGGCTAAAATTGAAACCATTCTGCGCGATGGTTTCAAACTTCCGCGCGCTGTTGTCTGGGGCCGCAGGCGTACGTCCAGCTAGTCGGGGTCCCCTGCGGGGCAACCTCGCTCCCGGGGGCGGTCTTCGTTGCGGCCATCGTGGCCTGCACTGCGACTGGGTTGAGCGCCTTTCGCCTTCCTGGCTACAGTCGCTCAAAACGCCCCCTCCCGCTCAGCCCGCCTGCTGAACAGACGCCTGCTCAGGCTTTTGTGAGGGCTATGAGGTATCTTGGAACGTAGGTTGTGCTGGAAGGCAGGGGCTTTGTGGGGTTGATGAGAACGCAGACCACGCGTTGGACTTGAAGTTTAATTGAAAACGATTAGAATGGCTTCTTTTCTTTTAGGTGCTATTTTGCGCTTCCGCTTCCGCCCGTGATTTGACTGGGATTTGGATCAGATCATCGCCAAAGATTCAAAATAAAGTCTGTTTGCTGGCTTGTCAAAGTTGATCATTAGTGGTTTGCTTGAGTGGTGAAATTGTTTCTCTGATTTTGATCGTTCTCTTAAATGCTGATATAAGACTTTAATTCAATCTCCAATGAGGCCGCAGATGCACAAGCTAAGCTCTTTTGCCCTGACGTTTGGTTTAATGATCCCTTTTTTAAGTTCTTTTCAAGTCGCATTTACAACACCCGCGATCGCCGCTGATATGCATGCGGTTCGCGAGATTGCAAGCAAACCTACAGCCGCCTTGATGATGGCGAATGCTAGCCTGCCTGGATTAGCGTTTCAGATCAGCACCGATTATCAGCAAAAAATCACTGAACACAGCAAAGCGATTGCACTCAATCCCAAGAATTTTGCGGCTTATTATAACCGAGCACTTGCTTATTATCATTTAGAGCAAAATGACAAAGCGATCGCTGACTATAGCAGTGCCATCCAGCTCAACCCAAAGTTTGTAGAAGCTTTTTACAACCGGGGTAGAACCTATTCTCTTATGCATCAAGATGACAAAGCCATCGCAGACTATAGCAGCACGATCAAGCTCAACCCAAAGTATACGGGGGCTTATTATCACCGGGCTCTGGCCTATTCTAGTTTAAAGCAATACCAAAAAACCATTGATGACTATACCAAAGTCTTAGGGTTTGAGCCACAGCTTATTGAGGTTTACAATAATCGGGGAAATGCTTTTTATTTTTTAAAGCAATACGACAAAGCGATCGCAGACTATAACAAAGCCATACAAATCAATCCCAAAGATGCGGCTGCGTATAATAATCGGGGGATTGTCTACAGTGATTTATTCCAGTACGATCAGGCCTTTGCAGATTATGAAAAAGCGATCGCACTGGATCCAAAATATGCCCCGGCTTACTTTAACCGGGGCAAGGCCCTTGAGTACTTTGAAGAATACGACAAGGCTCTCGCCGACTGGAAAAAAGCTTGTCAATTAGGGGATACTGAAACCTGTGTCTGGCTCAAAGCAAAAGGAGAATAAAACAGGCGAAGATGATGCTCTGGCAGCCTGCCAATTTCTGTGTTCGTCGCCTTCCCAAGAAATACATTTTTGCTGCAAGCCCTGTAAAATAGGGACAGTAAAACAGGGAGTGAAACGTGAACGAACAAGAATGGATTGCGACTGTGCTTAAACCGGCTGAGGATCTGGATCGTATGGCTTGTCTCAAAACCAGAACGGCCCCTGTGATAGCGGCGTTAGCACATCCTTTGAGAATTCGACCCGCATCTGACAGCAGCGGCTTTGAGAATACCGCTGTCAATCACGATACCGTTTTGGCTTTAGCCGCCCAGGTCTGGCAACAGGAGCATAAGAACAATCAATGACGAAATATAAAAAGTATCCGACGTATAAAGATTCAGGGGTGGAGTGGTTGGGGGAGATTCCTGAGCAATGGATTGTGTGTCGTTTAAAACATATAAAGTCGCTACAACAAAATGCTTTTGTAGATGGCC
>JBBKWI010000098.1:0-32195 GCA_037968875.1 Candidatus Sericytochromatia bacterium
GGCAGAGCCTGAGCTTAAGGTGGCAGAGCCTGAGCTTAAGGTGGCAGAGCCTGAGCTTAAGGTGGCTGAGCCTGAGCTTAAGGTGGCTGAGCCTGTCGAAGCCGCCGCCCATATAAAAAGCAGCGGGCTTAGTTTTTAAGCTAAGCTCGCTGCTTTTATTTGACTGAATTAAAGGGCTATAAAAGCTCCGTAAGGGGCTATTTACCAGGAACGTATTTGATGCTGAGATCTTCAGGAGCGATTTTGCCAGCTTTGGCCAGAATGGCTCCCAGGGCTTCTTCAGGAGAAACCATCATGTCGCTACCAGCTAATTTGATTGCATCACCGGTGGTACGGACAAAGACTTCGCTTTGGCTTAATTCGCCGCCAACAGCAATCATGCCATCAGCATTTTTGTCGACGCCGCCAATAATTGAGAAAACCATGGCTGCAGCAGGATCTCTGCCTGTGGTCGTTCCCTGGGTGGCGTAGCGAGGGGTTAAGACAATTTCGCCTGATGAAGGACGATAAGCGACTGATTCTAAGATCAGCATTTCTTGCTTGCCTTCGTTAGGTACATTGTCCATCACTTTGTTCTGAATTGACTCAGAAACTTTGTTGGCGTAGGCGTGAATCACATCTTTGGGAGTCACGTCAGGTGTGGTGTTATTTTTGAACTTTAAAATGTCGGCCTTGGTGATCTTGGTGTCGTTGTCCGACAGTTTCATAAACATATCCAGGGCCAGGGTTTTTGGGGCCTGCTGAATATCGATGCCGCCGGCATCTAAAGCGCCGCGATCTAGACCGTAATTTTGGACTACTTCGTTGATGTCTTGCTCACGTGTTGTGTCGATTCGGGTTTGAGCAGCAGCCATTTGGGTTTGAATCACCTCTGGCTTGACATTAATACTAAAACTTCCCATACTTTGCTTCCTTCCGTTCAGTCGTCTTTCTTCTATTATCGCCTGTGTGGACACAAATCTGAACTTAAACTTTAAACTTTTTTAATCAAAATCTCTGTTTTTGGCCCGGACTTGAAAATTTGTGAGTCGCCTAAATGGAGTTTTTCGTTTTTCCAATGCATTTGAACCCTTTGATGCGATTCGATCACGTGCTGTACAGGTGCCTCTCCAAAGCAAATTTCCACGCCGGGATGAATCAAGTCAGCATCGATTTGTCCATCGATTGGCAATTTGATTTTCAGTCGACTGCCATTGGGGCTGCCTAGCTCTCCAGCGACAATCCGGCCCCGTGCTTGTAGTGTGCCTTCTCGGCAATAGCCTGGCTTGCCACAGAATAAAATATCGCCCCCGGCTTGAAGATCTGAATTATAGCTGCCTTCCCCCAGCACAAAAATGCTCCCTTTGGCGACCAGATTGGTTTTTTGTGCGTAGCCCAGGTAGACATCACCACCTATAGTAGCATCTGGCTCTAGCTCGGCTCGAAAAGCAGAAATTTTATCTAGCCAGTCTTTAAAGATTTTGAGATTGAGGGGCCGTTCGCTCAGGTTCATAAAATGCGAGAGCACGATTTTCAAGAGCATAGTACGGCGCGGATGCAATTGTTTTAGACTTTTATTGAGCAGTCTTAAGTGTTCCGTTTCTTGTATCAGATTGGGGAACTGGGTTTTGAGCAATCGCATAAAGATATCTTTGCTGGGGGGAAGTTGACTAAAAGGTACACGACTCTCAAGGTCTTGATACATAGATAAGAGTGCTTCCATGTTTTGCTTGAGTTGAGTAACGGGTGCTAGTAAGCGCATGCGCGCTGCGCTGTCTCCGCCAGCAGTGAGATTTGAGCCAATGCAGCTACCGTGAATGATTAAGCTTTCGGTGCTGTGAATTTCTGATTGATTAACGTTGCCCTGTATTTCGATAAAGCCCTTTGCCCAGAGGCGCGACTGATCGCTAAGATTTTTTTCAATCGAGATGCTGTGATCGCTGTCGTGAATCAAACCCGCTTGATTCTGTTCTAGAGACAATTGCTCTAACGGAGCAATGCGTATCCGTTCTCCATCAAAAATAGGCAGGCCTGCACGTTTGGCAAAGACTTCACCAAACTCTGAGATCTCGACACTGTTGTCAGTTGCACTCAGAGCCGGTTCAGCGGCCGGCTCACTTTTGAGCAAGTCGCCATAGACTGTATAGCCAGGACGGCCCGGAGGCCTGAAAAATCGCTGTAGAATGATTTCGTCAGCCAGGCATGTTTCTAAGAAAGGCCAGCGAATGCGAAAGCCGAGTGCTTTGTCTGCTTCAGGGCGGGGCAATTCAAACAAAAAGTCCAGCCGGTTTTCACCATGTATGGGTTGGGGGGTTTTAGCGACTAGCGCCCATTCGCCGACCTGCTTAATCGCCTGACGAATGCCTTCGGCTTGTATGCCTTTGAGGATACCGCTGTTTTGTATGGCTTGTAGAATATCCTGGCAGAGGGTTTGCTCGAAGTCTTTCAATGGAAGGCTTTGGCTGCTGAGGCTTAGGGTCAGATGTGGACTGGGTGGCTGGTCTGTTAAGACAAATTCCTGGCCCGCTTGTTTGACAATAATGCGGAGTTCGAGGCTGCAACGATCGGGGGATAATTTGAATTCAGACTCGTAGACCGGTGCCTGAGCCGGGGGGAATTGTATGGAGATTGGGGTCCGGGTGTTAACAGTCATGCTGCCCTCAAGGAGCAAATCACCAATCAATACGTTGAATGATGAGATCGCTTGATCGCTCACAGAAAGCTGGGCAGGCTGCCCCCCCGGCATATGATCATGAATGATCACTTGCTGGTTCTGGACAGATGCCCACCCGTTTTCTGAATTAACTGTTTGGGTAGAAAAATCCAACACCTGGACCCCAAGTGGGTTTAGTATTTACGCTGTTGCTTCTTCAGTTTCTTTTTAGCACGACGCAAAACTTCTTTGCGTTTGCGCTGTTTTTTAGCACTGGGAGGCTCATAAAAGCGTTTTTCTTTGATTTTACGGAAGACACCGGCACGGTTCAACTTCTTTTTCAGAGTTTTGATCGCGGCATCAACTTTACCTTCTTCGACTTCAACTTCCATCATAACGATTTCACCCCCTCTCTTTAATTTAGTATTTAAACCGATAGATCAGTTTGATTAAGTCTAGCATAGGCCGCTGCGATTGCGTAGCGTTCCTGCTGAAGACAGCAGATGCTAATCAATCAGAGTCAACCCTGGGTTTTGCATTTGTTTTAAACTCGGCAGGTGGACTTTTAAGATCCCATATCAAACCCAATCGACTCATCAGCCACAAAATATAATAACTGAGATCAATTTCCCACCAAAAAAATCCCTGTCGGGCACTCGACGCGTATTGATGATGGTTATTATGCCAACCTTCACCCAGTGTTAAAAGCGCCAGAAACCAGTTGTTTCGACTGTCATCAGGGGTTGGGTAACGTCTGCGTCCAAAAATATGGCTCAATGAATTGATCGTAAAGGTAATATGCCAGGTCAACACCGTAGAGATCAAAAAACCCCAAACAAACAGAGGGGTGCCGCCCAGATAAAACAGCAGTGCCCCCAAAGCATAAGCGGGCAAAAAATAAAAACGATTGAGCCAAACCAATTCTGGAAAGGCTTCTAGATCACGAACAGAGACCAAAGGCGTTTCATCATAGCTTTTGCTTAAAAACCAACCCATATGGGACCAGAGAAATCCGCCCTGTTTTGGCGAATGCAAATCCTTCTCCGTATCACTATAACGGTGGTGATAGCGATGATGGGCTGCCCAGGTAATGGGCCCCCGCATCAAGGATAAATTGGCCAAAAGCGCCAAAAAAAACTGCATCAAACGCGATGTTTTGTAGCTGCGATGAGAAAAATAACGATGATAACCGGCCGTGATGCCAAACATACGCAGCACAAAAAGTCCCAGGCAAGTCCACAATAAAGCAGTTGAAAAAGTGACGAAAAATGCTGCGAAACAGAGCAGATGAATGAGTGCAAAAGGAATTAATTTTGCATAATTGGCTTGAAAAGTAGATCTGGGTTTTTGCAAAATAAGATGATTCATAAGCTAGGTCCTATAGCTCTATTTTAAAGAGATCAAACCACCACTTGGGTCGGCAATCAAACTCATCAGGTTTGACCCGCGTCAAAAGTTCTTCTAGGCTGCTGAAACCGGCGAGTACTTTATCGAATCCATCCCAAAATAGGGTTGTCATGCCTTCTTCGACAGCGATGCGCTTGAGGGTTTCGCTATTTGCGCCTTCATTGAGGGCGTGTCGCAATTGTTCAGCAGGTGCGAGCAATTCGTGTACACCGATGCGGCCGAGGTAGCCAATCTGATGGCAATGCTCACAACCGACAGCTTGATAGAGCATTAAGGGATAGTCTGCCGGTAAATAGAGTAAGGCCTTTTGTTCGACACTTGCTGCTTGTTTGGTTTTGCAATGGGGGCACAATCGGCGCATCAGACGTTGGGCGCAGATCATCACGATCGAAGTTGCGATCAGATAGGGTTCCATGCCCATTTCCATAAAGCGCACCAGAGTAGATGCGGCATCGTTGGTATGCAAAGTCGACAGTAATAAATGACCCGTCAGAGCTGCTTCTAGTGCAATTTCAGCGGTTTCTTTATCTCGGATCTCTCCGACCAAAATAATATCGGGATCTTGTCGCAAATAAGCACGTAGGGCGCGGGCAAATGTCAGACCAATTGCTGGCTTGACCTGCAGTTGGTGAATGCCAGGTAAGGTGTATTCGATCGGGTCTTCGGCAGTCTGGATATTGACCTCAGGGCGGTTGATTTCATTCAGAGCAGAGTAAAGGGTCATTGATTTACCCGAACCGGTAGGGCCGACATGTAAGACCATGCCATAAGGTGTGCGGATTTTTTGACGGTAAAGCGCCAGGTTGCGTTCAGAAAGCCCCAAATCAGGTAGGGGCAAGGTTGATTTTTGCTTGTCTAAAATCCGCATCACAATTTTTTCACCAAAGTTCATCGGGGCAGTGGCCAGACGCAAATCAAAATCGAGGCCCTGCTGGTTAAAGTCTTTAAAAACAATCCGACCATCTTGTGGTAAACGGCGCTCTGAAATGTCGAGGCTAGCCATGATTTTTAAGCGAGAGGTTAGAGCCAGAATCAATTGTTGTGGTTGCAAACGCGTAATTTCTTTGAGTTCACCGTCGATTCGGTATCGCACGACAACTTCTTGCTCCCAGGGTTCAATATGAATATCGGAAGCTTTCATCAAATAGGCTTCTGAAATCAACTGATTCACCAGCCGCACCAGGGGAGTCGCTTCAGTATCCGACTCTTGCTCTTCGTCCTGGGGATCTAAATAATTGGAGCGCTCCACGATTTCGTCCATTAAATCACCATAGTCTTGCTTACTTTGATAAACATTGTGGTCTGGTGTCTTTGTGGAACTTGATTTGCTTGCTGACAATTGTGCTCTCTGATGAGAATGCGATTTGCTGGCTTGAGTGCTCTTCCCTCTAAAAGCGGTTTCGATTACTTCTGGAGCAGCAATTATACGTCGGGCTTTGGGGAAGCGATCCAGGAGCTCTTGCAGTTGAGGTGCAAATGGGAAGGGCGTGACAAACTGAACCTTATTTTTATTTTTGAGGGGAATGACTTGATTGCTGCGACAAAAAGCCAGAGGCAGTAAATCCAGAGCCAAGTCATTTTCATTGATCTCTGTTAAGAAAGGAAAGCTTAAAAATTGGCTCAGGAGTTCAGCGAGTTCTGAATCTGTAAGCTTAAAGTAAGCTGCGTAATCATAGAGATGCTCTGGCTTGATGCCTTTAGGGGGGGATTGCCTGGTTTTTTCAGTTAAAAAGCTAATAAAGCCCTGAAAGCCGCTTTTGATAGTCAGGCCTGTTTGCTGACCTGAAGCCGGTTCCTGGACTGGTTTCACTAGAGGCGCACTGGTATCGGCGGCAACCATTTGCGCATTCGGGGGGCTCGGCGCTGGAGGGGCTTCGGCAACAAATGCGCTTTCCCATTGTTTACGAATATCTATATATTTAGCGACTGTTTTCAAGAGATTCTCAGCATCCATAGGCTTTTGCAAATAGCCTACTGCACCTGACTGAAAAGCGATCAGGCGACTTTCAGCCGCCCGGTGTGCTGTCAAAAACAAGATCGGAACCAGCTCACATTGGGGTAATTCTTGTAATTTTTGACAGAGCTCTAAGCCATTCATTTCGGGCATATCCAGATCTAAAATAATCAAATCGGGTTCGATTTTGTTATTGCGTAATTGGGCGTATGCTTCAGGCGAGCGATTGATTCCAATCCAGTCATACGGGGTCGATGAAAAAATTATTTGCATCAAATCTAAATTGTCTTGATCGTCGTCCACACTTAAAATTAAGGGCTTACTTTTTTCTGACATACGCAGCTAATTCGCTTTCTTTGATTGGTTTCTATGGTTTGCCTCAGGCCTCTATTGTGATCATATCACGAGGCCAAAAGCTGATTAATAGCTGCGCCAAAGGTGTGTTATAATTTCGAGACGAGTGTCGATATCTAAGGAGAATTTATTTCATGGGAATTTTTGATCGTTTAAGTACTGTTTTAAAATCTAACCTCAACGATTTGATAGATAAAGCCGAAGACCCTGAAAAAATGCTCAAGCAACTCATGATTGACATGGAAAAAGACCTGATTGAGGTCCGTAAAGAAGTTGCTTTAGCGATTCAGACAGAAAAACGTTTACATCAGCAGTATAGCCAGAACGAAAAACAAGCTCTGGGTTGGGAAGAAAAAGCAGGCCTTGCTCTAAAGAGTGATCGTGAAGACTTAGCACGTGAAGCGCTAAGCCGCCGCAATACTTACCAGCAAACCGCTGATGGCTTTAAAGGCCAATGGGAATCACAAAACAAGAATGTAGAAATTCTCAAAAAACAATTGGGACAACTTGATGGCAAAATCAACGAAGCCCGCATTAAAAAAGACTTGTTGGTAGCCCGTAGTCGTCAGGCCAAAGCTCAGGAGCAGATCCACAAAACCATGGGCAAGATTGACACCAATCGGGCCATGTCTGCTTTTTCTCGTATGGAAGATAAAGTTAATGAGCGCGAAGCGCTGGCAGCAGCTTATGGTGACATGAGCATGATCGGTGACGGTGGACTTGATCAAGAGTTCGCACAACTTTCTGCGGGTTCTAGTGTTGATGATGATCTGGCTGCACTTAAAGCCAAGCTCAATACCGACGCTTAAGCATTGAACGCTTTTTCTTATCGCCTGGCTTCGGCCGGGTTTGCTTTTTTAGTTTTTTCTCATGCAACTGCAGTTAGCGCTGCTCAGAGGCCCGATCAGCAGGCAGTATCGTACGCTGAGCCCGATGCCAGCGAACTGGCTCGGACCCGGGCCAATTTTGAGCAAGCGCTGGCGTATTCTTATTTGCCCAGTCGCAGTGGCCATTTGTTTTTTTTGAGTCGCAAGTATTTCCCGGTGATGTTTCAAAGCGGGGATTATGCACATGATGGCTATAGCCTGATTAAAGGCAAAAAGCAAGCCCACCATGGGGCGACCCATGGCACGGTTTGGGACTATGACACCCAGATCCCGATCTTGTTTTATGGTCCTTCGTGGGTCAAATCGGGCCAGCAAATTACTACTTTTGCGACCCAACAAGATCTGGTTCCGACTTATTCCTGGCTAATGGATACCCTTCCTCCACGGGATGCTTTGCATGGAAGAATCTTGCATCAGGCTTTCAGCCCTGCCAAAAAACGGCCCAAAGCGATCTTGACGGTCGTCTTTGATCAAGGAGGCTGGCAGTATTATCAGTCTCAGCCCAAAGCCTGGCCTCAGGTCAAAAAAATGATGGCTGCAGGCAGCTTGTACACCCACGCTCGCATTAATCACCTGGACGCAGAAACAGCGGTGGGCCATATTGGCATCGGTACGGGGGCTTATCCGTATCAACACGGAATTATCTCTAACCGTTTCTTCTTTGGTGCTTTGGGTGAGCGGGTTTCTCTGTTGGGGCCTGAGCGCTCGCCTATTTTTATTAATAGCCCCACCCTGGCCGACAGCTGGGACTTATCTCAGCAAAACAAAGCGCTAGTAATTTCTTATGCCTACGCCGATCGGGCAGCAATCGGTATGGCGGGTCATGGCAGCCTCTATGCTGGGGGTGACAAAGATATTGTGCTTTTTTACGACTCCAAAAGCGGTAAGGTGACCACCAATACCAAGTATTACGCACTGCCTGATTATTTGACAACGATCGATATTCGCCCCAAGTTAAAGCATTTGCTGGATTCCAAAGGACTCTGGCATGGGCATGATGTCAATAATCTGGGTGATGTTAATAAAACCCCGGCTCAGGTTGAGTTTGACGCCGAGGTTTTCCAGAGCCTGATTGCTCATGAGCCCGTGGGGCAAGATGATGTCACGGATCTTTTGTATTTAACCCTCAAAGCCAGTGATGCTTGCGGGCACGCATTCGGCTCTGAAAGCGACGAATGCGGCGAGGTTTTTCAGCGTCAGGATCAAAAATTAGCTGAAATCGTAAAGGCTTTTGTGGATAAAGTTGGCCGTGAAGACGCGCTAGTGGTTTTGACTGCTGATCATGGCGGCACCCCACTGACAGCTTTGTCTGGTGGTGAGACCATCAAAGCTGAGGAAGTCAAAGCCGATCTGAATCAGGCGCTGGATCGTGTCGATAATGGCATTGATCTGGTTTATGATATGCTCGCCTCTCAGTTTTATATTGATGAGGCTGAAATGCGTCGCAATGGCCTGACCTGGCAAGATCTCAAGCGCTTTGTGCTCGATTATGAAGTCGGCGGTAAACCGGCTTTTTTAGACGTTTTTACACGGCGTGAAGTCAATGACCTACAAGCACGTTACGGTCTTTTGGATTAACTGACTCCATCCAAGCAAGGGTTTGTCGTCGATTTTTAGGGGCAGGCTCCGTGGAGTCGCTAGCGGGAGGGGGGTAAGCACGATTGCTCCCAATAAAGCGCAAAAGGAGTCGGGTGATGATAGTTATGCAGGCGATCCATGGCCTTGAGCCAATAACCAAGGGTTCCTTTTTCGCAATCGCGGAACAATCTTAAAATCACAAACGGCGGGGTGTGTTCTTGATTTAGTTGCTGCCGTTGATTTAATCTTTGCCTGATATCCGCCAGTGTGTTACCCCAGTCAAGATCGTAAATAAAGAACCCTTTAAATAAGTCTGGATGATTGATGATTTCTTTCAAAAAAGGTTCCGAATATTCTTCAAAAGCGCGGTGATGGGCCAAATGATAAATAATAGCCTGGGGTAGCTTGACCCATTGAATATGTTGCCAATACGGGCGATCTTGCAGATAATTAAAAATATCAAAGATATCTTGAAAATAGAGTGGGCGTTCAGGCGCAGAAAATAAGCTTGTTTCACGTGCCAGAGCACTGGGCATTAAAAAAGCATTTTCAGACCATTTGTTGCACGGTTGCCACTGAGAACAAGTTTCACTTGGCAAAGAATACGTGCTGTCGTCTTTTTTGACCCAGGTTTCGAGATTTGATAAACGGAGCTGTTGCCAAAACAGATTCGCTTCTAAATTCAGTGAACGAATATCAAGCAGAGTGCGTAATTGCTCCAAGATTGCAATAAAATAATGGCCGTATTTTTGGCTTAGGGCAGGCCAAAGCGAAAGCAGGCCCTCGACAAAATTTTGCTCTGGCAAACATTCCATATGCAGATAGGTAAAAGCTTCACCAAATGCGGGGTGCTCCATGAAACGCGTAAAAGGACGGGTCAGATCCCAGCAGGGAACACCGGCTACTTGTTGGGGGGGATCATGATCGATTTCATAAGCAAACTGGGCTTGTGTTTGTAATAAGTCTCTTAAAGAATCGGGATCGGCGGTCTGGTCTAGCCAAAATGTATTAAAGTCAGAGCAGCTTTGTTGATTTAAACTGGCAAGCAAAAACTGAAGGTGACGAAAATCCAGATACGGATTGCGGACAATGACAATGCTTAGAGTCGGTGCCATATTCATATCGGACCCACTGATGGAGGCAAATCAGGAGAGCTAAAATCCCAAAAACTCTGAAAAGGTGTCGGGTGCTGATAGCCATGAAAGCGATCAAGAGCGTCTAACCAGTGGTGATTTGTACCCTTTTGGGCATGCCTAAAAACCTCATAAAAGGTGTGCAGCAGTGGCGGATAGCTATAATTTTCTCGTAGATATGAATCTTCTTGATAGTCATGTTGGGCCTGCCAATCAAAGTTATAAATCGAAAAGTCGGCAAATAAATCAGGTCGTTGTCGAATCTGGGCTAAAAAGGGCCGAGAGTATTCCTCAAAAGCGCGCAAGTGTTGTAAGTGATAGATAATCGACCTTGGTAATTTGATGACCGTTACCTCTTGCCAGTAAGGACGCTGACTCAAATAATTAAAAATATCAAAGACATCCTGAAAATAGAGTGGGCGTTCAGGAGCACTAAACAAACCGCTTTCAAGTGCCAATGTTGTGGGCATTAAGAAAGCATTCTCACTCCAGCTATAAGCCCGGCACCAGTAATAATCGCGATCTTGCGGTAATTGGTAATTGGGAGAATAGTCTAGCCAGAGATTGAGCTCAGATAAGCGCAATTGCTGCCAAAAAAGATCGTCTGCCAAAAATAGCTCATGGACTTGCAGTGGGCTGCGCAATTGCTCCAGCATGGCGATGAATCGATGGCCTATGCCTGCTCGCAAGTAAGGCCAGAGCGAGAGAATGCTTTCGACAAAATTGGACTCTGGCAGACATTCCATATGCAAATAAACAAACAATTCCCCAAAGTGTGGGTGTGTCAATAAACGGTTGAAGGGCCGGGTTAGATCCCAGCAGGGTACGCCAGCGACCTGGGTTGGGGGATCGTGATCAATTATATAATCAAACTGGGCTTGCTCTTGTAGCAATTCCTGCAAGGGCTCTGAGTTTGAGGTTTGATCCAACCAAAAAGTATTGAAATGCGGGTTGCTTTGCTGGTTTAAGCTGGCGACCAAAAACCGCAAGTGATCAAAATCGAGATAAGGATTGCGTACAATCAAAAAACTCAGCGGGAGCGGCATGTCTGCAGTCCAATCGTTTCTTAGGCTTTTGCTTAACTATAGCAAAATGGCTCGGGCTTAGGCTTGTCAATCATTCCGGTAAGTAGCGACGTTCTAGTTCTTTGGCGTTTTTGATTTATTTGGAAACAATGATCAGTTTGGTTTTGCCAGGTTCAAAAGCGAGATAATAAGACGTCCAGCAATCCGAAACTTCTGTCGCGACCGCCCGCAGACAACGACAAATGCGATTAGGGCCATCAGAGCCGCTTTTGCCACAACAGCCACTGCTGCGAATCGGATTGGGATGATCTTTAAGATGTACTTGATCCTTGAGATGTATGAGCACTTTGCCATTGATATTTTCAGGCAGATCAGAGGCTATCCAGAACAGCCCGGCTGGAATGATATTTGTTTCGTCATTAAAGACGGGTTTAAAGTTACTGTGAACAGGATTTAATAAGCGACTGAGCTTCTGTTTGCAAAATTGACAAATGACTTGGTAGTTAATCTTTGTTTGGGCTTCTGTGAGTATTTGTGCTGCAAGATTGTTTTCAGGATGACTCTCAGAATGACACATTGATTTGCCTGCTTTTTATTTTAGTTTAACATTTTCAAAGCACAGGCCTTTTTATGATTTTTGTGTTCGTCTTGCTGGAATGTAAACGATGTATCTCAGGAGAAACTCTTGTGTTGTCGGTTGTTTAATCAAAGCCAATATTGGAACATTCATTTTTGATCGGAGAGTCCCAAAATAGCTGATGCCCTAGCTCAAGCCGCTAAACTACCCACGTCAAAGTCGCTGAATGTTATACTATGCTTCAAAGACAAGAGGTAAATACCCGTGAAATACTTAAGCACTGCTGAAATACGTCAAAAATTTATTCAGTTTTTTATTGATAAAGGGCATAAGCATTTGCCCAGTTCGCCATTGATTCCTTACAACGATCCGACGGTGCTTTTGACTACCGCAGGCATGTTGCAGTTTAAGCCGATTATGTTTGGTACTGAGCAAGCCTCGCATTCACGGGTGACGACTCACCAGAAGTGTTTTCGTACCACTGACCTCGAAAACGTGGGCTTTACAGCCCGTCACCATACTTTCTTTGAGATGCTCGGCAATTTCTCTTTTGGGGATTATTACAAGGCTGAAATGATTCCCTGGGCCTGGGAATTTATAACGCAAGAGCTAGATTTACCAATCGACAAGCTGCATGTCACGGTCTATCTCGATGATGATGAAGCCTATGATATCTGGCATGACCAGGTTGGCGTGGCCAAGGATCATATCCACCGCCTGGGTGACGATACTAATTTCTGGGCAGCTGGTGATACAGGCCCCTGTGGCCCCTGTTCAGAGATTTATTTTGACCTCGGCCCAGAACTGGATCGGGGAGCCACTTTGCATCCAGGGCATGATGATGATCACCGCTTTTTGGAGTTCTGGAATCTGGTCTTTATGGAATTTAATCGCCAGGGTGATGGCACGCTGATTCCGCTGCCTGCCAAAAATATAGATACAGGCATGGGCCTGGAGCGCATGGCTTCTATTGTACAGGGAAAAAATACCAATTACGATACCGATTTGATGCAAAAAATCATTGCTAAAATCAAGCCCTTTGCAGCCGAAGGTGCTGAAACCCAAGAACGCTATGATGTTGCACTGAGCGTGATTGCCGACCATAGCAGAGCCGCCACGATGCTGATTGCTGACGGCGTGCAACCGGGGAATGAAGGCCGAGGCTATGTCTTGCGCCGGATCTTGCGCCGCGCGATTCGTTTTGGGCAAGTGATCGGGATCAATGAAGCCTTTTTGACCGACTTAATTCCCACCATTGTCAGCCTTTACCCAATTTACCCCGAAGTCGCTGCCAAGCAAGGCCTGATCGAAGAAGCCGTGCGTGTGGAAGAAGAACGCTTTAGCAAAACCCTCAATCGCGGTATGAAAAAACTGGACGAAGCTTTAAGTGATCTGAAAGCCAGTCATAAAACAATCATTCCCGGTCAGGTGGCTTTTGAACTCTATGATACCTTTGGTTTCCCCCTGGAGTTAACTGAAGAAATTGGCGCAGAGCAAGGTTTGAGTCTGGATCGCAAAGGCTACGAGCTCGCCATGCAAGAGCAGGTCGAACGTGCCCGTGCGGCTTCTCGTTCGAGTCTGGAAATGGGTGCGGGAGTCGTCGGTATGCCGCCAACGGTCTTCCTGGGTTATGAAAGCATCGAGAGCGAAAGTAAATTATTGGCTGTGCTTGAAACCAATAATGACGACTTGCGACGACTTGTACTCGACCGTACGCCTTTTTATGCTGAGTCTGGGGGACAGGTTTCTGATCATGGTGCTATTTTTGCCGGGGCCCATCGCTATGAGATTGTCGATATCCAAAAAGTAGGCGAAGTCGTCGTGCATTTGCTTAAAGGCGAGGACTGGACTGCACTGAAAATTGGCGAAAATGTCAAAGCCCAGGTTGAATCAAGTATCCGCCGTGAGATCATGAAGCATCATTCGGTGACTCATCTGATGCATCAGGCTCTTAAAGAAGTACTGGGCGATCAGGTTTCTCAGGCTGGCTCTGAAGTCACTCATGCCCAGACCCGTTTTGATTTTACTTTTAACCGGGCACTTACAACAGAAGAAATTTTGCGCATCGAAGAACGCGTCAACGAGCAGATTATGCAAAACTATCCGGTGGACACCGCCATTTTAGCGATCGAAGACGCCAAACAAAGTGGTGCAGTAGCTATGTTTGGCGAGAAATATGGGGACACGGTGCGGGTCATTTCGATGGGGGACTATAGCAAAGAATTTTGTGGTGGAACCCATGTTTCTGCGACAGGTACTATCGGTTCCTTTAAAATTACTGCTGAAGAAGCGCTGGCTGCAGGTGTCAGACGTATCATTGCCGTTGCGGGCCGAGCAGCATATATGTATAGCAGCCGCAATGAGGGTGTGCTTAAGTCGGTCTCTCAGTCTTTAAAAATTCCTTTTGAGGAGATCCCCAATCGCCTGGAGAAAATCCAGGATAGTTTGCGCCAGCAAGAACGGGAAATCAAGCAATTGAAGACCAAATTGGCATTGCAGCAGGTGACTCGCCTGTCGGAGCAGTTTCAGGCGCAGGGTGACTACCATTACCTGGCGGCAGAGCTTGATGATGTTGATATGGGAGCACTCAAGCAAATTGCAGAGAATCTCAAAGGCCAGCGCGAGCAGGCTGTTGTTGTGCTAGGCAGTGCAGCCGATGGCAAAGTTGGGCTGGTCGCCGCTGTTTCTAAATCACTCAGCTCTCGCATTCAGGCCGGCAAGTTGATTCAAGCGCTGGCGCCACTGGTTGGGGCGCGGGGTGGCGGTAAACCTGAATTTGCACAAGCTGGAGGTGGAGATCTGCCTGCTGGTTTGGCGCAGCTTCAGGACGAATTACTCCAGCATTTGCCACAGGGAGCTCAAGTGTGAGATTGAAATCACTGCTGGGTGGTTTGATTTGCTTGACTCTGATCGCCTGCCCAGCGAGTAACGATGTGGTTCCCCCTCTGACTGTCGCTATGGATCCACATATTGGTGCGCCTTTTGTTTCTGCGGTTGTTGAGCAAAAGGACCAGTATGAGGGTTTTGAGGTTGAGATTGCTCAGTATTTAGCCGATAAGCTGGGGCGACCATTGAAGATTGTTGAGGCCCGCTGGTCGAAGCTACCCGAGTGGGTGCAGAAAAAACGTGCTGACCTGGCCTTAAATGCAATTGAGAGACCCCTGGGTAATCAAAATGCACCTGAAGCGCTTTCTTTCACATCGCACTATTACACGGCTTTCCAGCAATTGGCGGTCGCGCAAAAAGATGATTTCAGTTATAATCTTTCGGATTTTTCCGGCAAAAAAGTCGGCGTTGTTGAGAGCACTGTGGGTGCTTTGTTGCTCGAAGAGCTCAATCATCTTAAACAAGCCAAAATTGAAATTGTGAGTTTCCCAGACCCAGCGACGGCGTTTAAAGCCCTGGCTGCCGCTGAAGTGAATGCGACTTTGACGGAGCGAGCTTTTGCCAGCTGGTATGCTTCTCAAGATAAAAAGGTCAAATTAACCGGTGAATCAATTACGACTGAGCTTCCTTATGTAGGGCTGGTACGTCAAGATGACCAGCAATTACTGGGCCAAATCAATCAAATTTTGGAAGCGGGTCGTAAAGATCCCCAGTTTTTGGGTATTTTTGAAAAATGGCATGTCAGCATCAAGCGTTAATCCGATTGGAATCTCTGCTTGGGTGCTTTTCATTGGCCTGTAAAAACGTTAAAATAATGAGACTTAGCCAAACATGGAGGATTCACAAATGATCGATGGTTTCCCTTTTCCGGCAATACCAATTGCATCGGAGGAGCTCACGATATATGACTTACGAGATGAGATCGTCAATCAAAATGAAACCTCTGTACTGGAACTAATTGATTCTTTGCAACAAAAAGGGCATTTACCTTGTGCTTGCAGAGATTGTTTGTTGGATGTGGCTGCAATTGCTTTAAATGGTCTGGGTGCCCATTACACGGTGTCTCTCCATCAGGAGCTTTATCTGACCCCTGAACAAGTAGATGTGCGGCAAATGCAAGTAGAACAAGCTGTTAATGCTGCCTGCCAAAAAGTACGGGAACGCCCTCATCATTAGGGCTTAATAATATTGTTTATTACGTGCGGGAATTGCTAAATGAGCATCTTATATGCCCGTAAAGGCGCTCCAAGTTTCTTCTATCCGAAAACGGGGAGACGCTTTGAGTTGCGGGATTAATTCAAGCAGTGCCGTTACATTGATTTGGGGGGCTGTTTCACTGTCGCCATGTCCCTCTTCGTCACCGTTAATGCCTCCACTGTCTTCGGCCTCTTCTTTAGAGACTTCGGTTTCTTTGGTTTCGTGTGCTTCGTCAAGATCGTCAGGCTCTTCGATTTCGGTGTCAGCTTCTTCAAGTTCGTCGGCAGCTTCAATTTCACTTTCAGTTTCAAGGCCGTCGACTTCTCCCTCTGCTTCGGCTTCAAACAGAGCTTCAATTTCTTCAGCGGCTTCGGCTGACGCTGTTTTGTTTTCAAAAAGTGATTCGCTAACTGCCTCCATAGGGGTTTCATTGAACGACTTGGCCTTATTTTCATCTTTGGCTGCCGCTTCAGTTTCTGGTTTTTGCTGCGCAGGAGCTTCAGCTTTTTCTGCTTTGGCACCCGCCGCTGTTTTTTGTGGTCCCTGAATGGGCGGTGTAAATCCTGAACCTGAAACTCTCATTGATGGCCTCTAATCCTGCTGGTTTTAGTTTAGCAAAAATGCTTGCTTTTCGGAACTTAATAATGCACTGACTCAAGGCTTTGCTGCAAGCGCTCAAAGGTTTTCCAATCAGCGGTTTGAGGTGCTATCTTAAGCAAGCGTTTGAAGTAATAACTGGCTTTGTTTAAATCACCCTGTTTTTCAGCCAAATAAGCCAGACGACGCAAAACATTGTCTAAATGGGGGCGCAAATCCAGGGGGTCGGGTAAAAGTAAGTGGGTCTCAACAGATTGCAGCGCTTGAAGACTGCTTTCGAAAGCATCTGACCAGAGATTGAGGTGTTCCTGGGCCTGGCTCAAAAGCAGGTGGCCGCGCGCATCGAGTGAGTCGAGCTCAGTCAGAGAGTCGAGCACCTTTTGGTAAGCCTGTTGCGAAAGCCGCAATTGTTGTTGTTGATAAAACAAATCGTAGCGGATCTGATCATCATCATGCACTTGTTCAAGGCCTTTCTCAATGGTTTTGAGAGCTGCCGTGTTGTCGCCTTGTTTAACATAATCACGGGCTAAAACGGCATATAAACGTTTGCTGCTACGAGCTTCAGGGGCGGCTGCAATGGCTGCTAACATCAGCTTGCGGTCGCGCTCGATTTTATCTTTGTTAATGATCACTTCGGGTCGATAGCCCACATGCGAAATACTCAAATGCGACAAAAAGAAGTAGACCAGGCGGGTTTTTTGGGCATGATAAACCACTTCGTGTACACGGCCCTCAAAGCGATAGGCGTTATCATTAGGGAACAAACGTGGCACGCCTGATAATGATTCTTGGGGGTCAATGCTACCATCTACCAAGACTGAGTTGACTCGAAAGCAATAGGCGTCAGGCTGTTTGCTGGCCATTAATTGTAAGCGCAATTGCGGAATAAAATCAGGGCCGACAAATTCGTCAGCGTCTAAAAACAAGACCCAGTCCCCGCTGGCTTTTTCAAAAGCAGCGTTGCGGGCTTCGGCAAAATCGTCTTTCCAGGGGTGCTCAAAGCATTTGACTTTGGCATATGCAGCAGCGATTTCACGGCTTTGATCCTGAGAGCCAGTATCGACCACAATGATTTCATCCGCTTGATCATGGACTGAGTCCAGGCATTGATTTAAAACCTCCGCCTCGTCTTTGACAATTAAGCAGACAGTTAAGCGAATGGGAGCAGGAGTTGGCTCTGCCTGGTCTGAAGTGGTGAATTGAAGCGCCTCAGCTTGTAAGGGCTGTTCAAGAGCGCTATGGGTGCTCAGGGCTACATTTGTTTCATGAGACTCTGCCTGTTTGGCTGCTTGCCACAGAAGCCGCATTTGGTTTTGCAAGGCCAGCAGATCAATTTCTTGCCAGGCCTGCTGAGATTCGCTTTGGTGATCGATATAGATTTCGGCAGGAATCGCCTGTGAGTTGGGCAGCAATGACTGAGTGCAAAGCAAGGGATAGCCGCTTTCGGATAAAAACTGATAGAGTGCCTGGCCAGGGTGTAAACGCCAGGGTAAAAGCCAAGCAGAGTGGGCTTCAAGCAGGGGTAAGGGCTCTGGTAAGAGGGCGACTGGGGGTAATAAGTCACTGGGATATTTTTTCTCAGCCCAGTCTTGCGCTTGATCAATCAATTCGTTTGAAACCGCTTGTGGGAAAACAAGCAAGACATTATCTTCAGCCACAAATTCCTGGTAATAGGCTTTAAGTGCCAGATCAGCTCCCTGTTCCCAGCTGGCGAAGACAGGGAAAACGAAGATAAAAGGCAGCTTCAGAGATTCAGACTCGGGCTGAGATCGTGCTGTCGGCATCACCAGTGCCTCTAGATCTTGGTTTTCTAATTGCTTGAGGGCACGTCGGGCTTGCTCAAAATTGGGATGCAATTCCAGCAAATTTTGGAGCTCCTGTTGGGCTTCTTCAGAGCGATTTTGCATCACCAGGGTTTTGGCCAGATCAAAACGGCTTTCGGGGAAGTGTGCATTGACAGTGAGCGCTTTGCGGTAGCCTGCTTCAGCTTCGGCATATTTGCCTTCAGCAAAATAGGAGTAAGCCAAATTGTGCCAGAGCAAGACTTGAGCGGGCAGGAATTCTGATAATCTTTCAAGCACTTTGCGGGCAGGGTGTAAGGCGGCCTGTTGCAAAAGCACGATGGCTAATTCGAGCATTACGGAAAGCTCAAAAGCTTCTTTGTGAGCGGTTTCACAAAACTTATTGGTCAGCGTATCAATAAGCTCAGGACTGGCCTGGTCGTAGTCCAGAATCAGCTTAACCATTTCCAGACTCAACTCAGAGAGGCCGCGCAAGCTGGACTCACGACCGATGATTTCACGTACGGTGTCGTAGCGCCGTGTAAAGAAAGCGGCTTTAAGCAATTCAGTTAAGAGATAGTCATGGTTAGGCAAATATTCTAGTGCGGCTTTAAAATGCAGATAAGCCGGGGCAAACATGCTTTCTTTTAACTCGAGCTCTGCTTGACCGATTAAAGGTTTCCAGCTGATTTCAGATAAGACCAATAGCCGGTTGAGATCATAAAAATCTGCGCGCTGGGGTAAGAGGGTGGCTTGAGCAAAACAATCAATCGCTAAATCGATTTCATTGACTCGGCGAGCCATGACGCCTCTTAAAAGCCATAATCCAGGCAAAGCTTCGATTAAAGGGGTTTCCTGGCGATAGACTTCCAGACGTTCAAAGACGGTTTCGTGAGACTGGGTTTCCCAGAGGGTTTTAAGTTCAAAAGCTTGTGCCAGTCGAGCCAGTGCAGTTTGCATCTCGCTTTCTGTGGTGGCTGTCGCTGAGCGAGTGAAGGCTTTCAGAGCCTTTTCATCATCTTGCTCAGCAAAGGCGCGTATGCCCAGGGCAAGCCAGAGGTCGACTTCTGGAGTGGTTTTTTCTGCTAGGTGCTCTAGCCAGGCGGAGTCCACCAGGCTATGGGGGGTCTTGGGCTGGAGCTGAATTTGCAATAGGGGAACCTGGGGTTTGTAATCAGGAGCATCCACAATCAATTGGCCTTGCAGGGCCGCGGGCTCAAAGAATAGGCGGGGTAAAATCTGTTGCCACTGGGCATCTTTAACTTGGGCATAAACGACGGCTGGTTTTGACTCAGTCTGATTTTCTTTTTGCTGCCATTCCAGCTGTTCTGTTAAGATCTCCCAGTCTTGTTCGTTGAGAATTTCTCCGCTTTGCAAGATCAGCAAAGGGTATGTAGTCTGCTTAAAAGCTTGTAGATAAGCTCCTGCCAGGTCATCACAAGCCTGACCTAAACGCAGAGAGATAGCGTCGCTCAGATCTGGGGATTCGGGCTTCTCTCCAAAATAGAGAACCTCACAATTGCTGGTGCGTCCAACCACGGACTGCAAGCTTTGCTCCAGCAGGGATGTGTTTTCAAAATGTAAGATACAGATCTGTAAGGGGGGCATAACGAATCTCCTTTAGCTCTCAAACCATTCTCATCAGCTTAGCACGGAGAATGGCCTGAACTGTACTTCAAAGCGGTGGCTGCCGATCTTTTCTAAGGTGCTTGAAATCAGTTTGCTATATGGCTGAAACCCTGATATAAAAAGTGTTTGAGAAATAATTAGTGTTTTTTGAGCCCGTTTGTCAAAAAAAATTACGCGGCGAGTCTTGATTTTTTGTACCAGTCTCGCTTAGAATATTTTTAATTCATATGCATCGTGATTCACTCATGTTTATTAATTTACTGCGACGACCTCGTTGCTTACTCGTTTTGCGCTTTCGGTATTAACCTGCTAGCGCTTCTATGTGCTTGACATTTCACTCCCCAAATGTTTACACTGATGAACTGCAATTTGCAATATTGAGTGGACTCTGTAAACCGATGCCTGATAGAAAAAATTTAACAATTTAATGCCCTCTGATCCAAACGGATCGGCTGAGGCATCTCGTTTTTTTTATCGGTTTTTAGCTTCTCCTCACATTCGCCCTGCGCGTACTCCGAATCTGACAAAGGTAGGTTGTAAAATTTAGTGACTTTATCAAAAGGCGCAACACGTAAGAAGATTCATGAGCAGGTTTCCAAAAGTTTCGAACAACTCCCTGACCTGATCAAAATTCAAAAAGATTCCTTCGATTGGTTTTTAAAAGAGGGGCTTCCCGAAGCTTTGGAGTCTTTCTCTCCCATCCAGGACTACTCCGGTCGCCTGGAACTGCATTTACTGCCCAATTTCGAATTGGAAGAGCCAAAGTGGTCCGTTACCGAGTGTCGGGCCCGTGACATTACTTATGCTTCCCATTTGAAAATTCCTGTTCAGCTGGTTAACAAACAAACCGGCGAGATCAAAGAACAGAAAATTTTCATTGGCGAACTCCCGCTGATGACCCCACGCGGTACTTTTGTGATCAACGGCGCTGAACGTGTCGTGGTTTCTCAAATTGTGCGTTCCCCCGGTGCTTACTTCAAACGCGAAGACAGCGCTGCCAGTGGTAAAATCCTTTTCTCTTCAACAGTGATTCCCAATCGGGGCGCCTGGTTGAAGTTTGAAGTCGATACCAGTAGCTTGATTCACATCCGGGTTGACAAAACCCGTAAAATTTTGGCTTCGACCTTCTTGCGGGCGCTGGGTTACCAAACCCAGGATATGCTCGAGCTTTTCCGTCACCGGGATTTCTTTCAGAAAACCCTCGACAAAGAAAAAGCCAGCGGCATTGAAACCACCGAGCAAGCCCTGATTGAAGTTTATAAAAAGCTGCGTCCTGGCGATCCCCCTTCTGCTGAAGGCGGTCAGCAAATGATCAAGAGTCGTTTCTTCGATCCCAAGCGTTATGATTTGGGTCGTGTCGGTCGTTATAAAATCAACACCAAACTCAAATTGGATATTGCTGAAGATGTGCGCACCCTGGATAACCAGGATATCGTTGCCATCATCGATTATCTGATTGGCTTTAGCTATGACATGAGTGAAGCGGATGATATTGACCATCTGGGCAATCGTCGTATTCGTTCTGTTGGCGAGCTTTTACAAAACCAATTCCGTGTCGGCTTGACCCGGATTGAGCGGATTGTGCGCGAGCGCATGACGATTCAAGATATTGACAATCTGACCCCTCAGAATTTGATCAATGCCAAACCTTTGGTGGCTTCGATCAAAGAGTTCTTTGGCTCTTCACAATTGTCTCAGTTTATGGATCAGACCAATCCTCTGTCTGAACTGACTCACAAACGCCGTTTATCGGCTCTTGGACCTGGCGGCTTGAATCGTGAGCGGGCTGGTTTTGCTGTGCGTGATATCCACACCTCTCATTATGGACGTATTTGTCCGATTGAGACGCCTGAGGGTCCCAACGCTGGTTTGATCAATTCGATGGCAACCTTTGCGCGAGTCAATGAGTATGGTTTCCTCGAAACCCCTTACTGGCGTGTTCGCAACGGGATCGTCTTAGATGAATTGATCTACATGACTGCCGATAAAGAAGACAGCCACTATATCGCGCCTGGCGATTTGGGCTTTAAAGATAAGTTTGTTGAAGTAGACGGCGAAAAGATTCGTGAGCGCCGCTTTGACGTCCTTAAGATTCCTGTTCGCTTTAAAGGCGAGTTCTTTGAAGTTGATCCCAATGAAGTTGAATTTGTCGGTGTGTCGCCGGTACAGATTGTATCCGTCGCAACCTCGCTGATTCCTTTCCTGGAGCACGATGATGCTAACCGGGCCCTGATGGGTTCGAACATGCAGCGTCAGTCTGTTCCGCTTGTGTCTCCTGAGCGTCCTTATGTAGGTACCGGTCTGGAGCATCGCGTGGCTTATGATTCAGGTGCTTTGTTGCTGTCTGATGTTGATGGCGTTGTCAGTTATGTCGATGCCAATAAAGTCAAAGTCAAAACCGACAAAGGCGACGAGCGCTTATTTGAGTTGCTCAAGTTCTTCCGCTCGAACCAAGACACTAGTATTAATCAGCGTCCAGCGGTTTCGATTGGTGACAAAATCAGCAAAGGAAGCCTGATTGCTGATGGCGCTTCTACGGTGCAAGGGGAGTTGTCTCTCGGCCGAAATGTCCTGGTTGCTTTCATGCCCTGGGAAGGTTACAACTTTGAGGATGCGATCTTAGTCTCTCAACGCCTGGTGCGTGAAGATATCTATACTTCCATTCACATTGAGAAATATGAGACGGAAGCCCGCACCACCAAATTAGGAGCCGAAGAAATCACCCGTGAATTGCCTTCAATCGGTGAGGACGCTGTACGCGACCTTGACGAAGAGGGTATTATCCGCGTCGGTGCCGAAATCGAGCCGGGTGATATTCTGGTTGGTAAAGTAACGCCCAAAGGCGAATCTGAGCACCCACCTGAAGAAAAACTCTTGCGTGCGATCTTTGGCGAAAAAGCCCGCGACGTGCGTGATACTTCATTGCGTGTTCCTCACGGTGAAAAAGGCCGCGTCGTTGACGTGCGTGTCTTCTCTCGTGAAGAAGGCGACGAATTGCCGCCGGGTGTTAACAAAGTGGTCCGTGTCTATATTGCCCAGAAGCGTAAGATTTCTGTGGGCGATAAAATGGCCGGTCGTCACGGTAATAAAGGGATTATCTCGCGCATTCTGCCGATAGAAGATATGCCTTATATGCCTGATGGCACTCCAATCGATATCGTACTCAACCCCTTGGGTGTTCCCGGTCGTATGAACGTGGGTCAGATCTATGAGTATCTGCTCGGCATGGCGGGCTATCTCAAGCAAATTCCAATTGAGATCACGCCTTTCGATGAGATGTTTGAAGAAATGGCTTCGCAGACACTGGTCGAAACCCAATTACGTGAAGCACGTGAACAGAAAATCGAAGAGAAGTACAACGAGTTGATCACGCATCTGGGTGATGAAATCACCGAAGAAGAGGCGCGCTCACGTGCTGAGACTGAATGGTCTTGGCTCAAAGAAAGTGGCAAAATTACCCTCTATGACGGGCGTACTGGCGAAGCCTTTATGCAAAAAGTCGGCGTAGGCAATATGTACATGATGAAACTCGTCCACTTGGTTGATGACAAAATTCACGCCCGTTCAACGGGTCCTTACTCGCTGGTTACTCAGCAGCCGCTGGGTGGTAAAGCTCAGTTTGGTGGACAGCGTTTCGGGGAGATGGAAGTTTGGGGTCTGGAAGCCTATGGCGCGGCGTATACGCTGCAAGAAATGCTGACCATTAAGTCAGATGACGTGATGGGCCGTGCGGCTGCTTATGAAGCAATCGTCAAAGGCAAAAATATCCAAAAACCAGGTATTCCTGAATCCTTCAAAGTACTGATTCGCGAATTACAGAGCTTAGGCCTCGACATGAAAATCTTACGTGTCGAAGAAGACGGCTCAGAAACTGAAATTGAACTGTTTGAAGAAACCAGTTTGCAACAGTATAAAGAGCGCTTAAAAGAGCAGCTCAACAAATCCAGTCTGCTGGAATCTGCAGATGCAGGCAATAACTAGAGAGGGATTTAAGGTAAAGTAAAAGTGATAACTAATACCGAAGCACTGATTTACCCCCAGGGGCAACAAGCCGCTGAACAAGAAGGCGATGTGTTTGATTGTATCCGCATCGGCATCGCCTCCCCCCAGCGTATTCTGGGGTGGTCCCGTGGTGAAGTCACCAAACCGGAAACGATTAATTACCGCACCCTGAAGCCCGAAATGGGTGGATTGTTTTGCGAGCGTATTTTTGGTCCCTCTAAGGACTGGGAATGCTATTGCGGTAAATACAAACGGGTGCGTCACCGCGGCATCATTTGTGAGCGCTGTGGCGTCGAAGTCACTGAATCCAAAGTACGTCGTCACCGCATGGGCCACATCAAATTGGCGGCCCCTGTAGTACATATCTGGTATCTCAAAGGGATCCCCAGCTACTTATCCGCATTAGTTGATATTCCGCTGCGCCATCTCGAAGATATTACCTATTACAACGCCTATGTTGTGCTCGAAGAAACCACGCTGATTCGTCCCGATGACCTCGAAGACGAAGAGCCAGTGGAAGAAGAAACTACGACCAAAGGCAAAAAGAATGACGGCAATGTCTTACTCAAAAAAGGCCAACTGATCTCTGAAGATCAGTTTGACCAGATTTGTGATATTTATGGCGAAGATTCTTTCCATGCTGAAATGGGTGCCCCTGCCGTCAAAAAATTGCTGGCGGATCTGGATCTGCGTACGATCGCTGACACCATCTGGAAAGAGCTCAAAGAAAACAAACCGACCGGTCAGAAGAAAATTAAACTGGTCAAGCGCTTGCGCGTGGTTGAAAACTTCTTGAATTCTGATGCCAATCCGACCTGGATGGTCCTGGATGTGATTCCAGTGATTCCACCTGATTTGCGTCCGATGGTTCAGTTAGACGGCGGTCGTTTTGCGACCTCTGATCTCAATGACCTCTATCGTCGAGTGATCAATCGCAACAACCGTCTCAATCGCTTGCTGGAAATGGAAGCGCCCAATATCATCATCCGGAACGAAAAACGGATGTTGCAAGAAGCTGTCGATGCCTTGTTTGACAATGGCCGTCGCGGTCGCACCGTCGTTGGGCCCAATAATCGCCCACTGAAATCATTGAGCGATATCGTTGAAGGTAAACAGGGCCGTTTCCGTCAGAACTTACTCGGTAAACGGGTCGATTACTCTGGCCGTTCGGTTATCGTTGTCGGCCCTAGCCTCAAGTTGCATCAGTGTGGCTTGCCTAAAGAAATGGCTTTAGAGCTATTCAAACCCTTTGTGATGAACAAATTGGTTGAGCAAGGTGTAGTCCAGAATATTAAATCAGCCAAAAAACTGATTGAACGTCAGGACTCCATGGTTTGGGATATTCTTGAAGAAGTTATCGAAGGCCACCCAGTATTGCTGAACCGCGCCCCGACCCTTCACCGTCTGGGCATTCAAGCCTTTGAGCCGGTACTGGTTGAAGGCCGTGCGATTCAATTGCACCCTTTGGTTTGTACAGCGTTCAACGCTGACTTTGATGGTGACCAAATGGCCGTTCACGTGCCTTTGTCTATCGAAGCCCAAACTGAAGCGCGCTTGCTGATGTTGTCGACCAATAATATCCTCTTGCCAGCGACGGGTATGCCTGTCGTGAAGCCAACTCAGGACATGGTTATTGGTTGTTATTACATCACCATCGACAATCCGGAAGCCGACATGGTCGATTCCCCGTTGATTGGCAACAATAAGCTCTATAGCAATATCGATGAAGTGCATGCTGCTTATCAGGGTGGTGTGGCTGATATTCACGCCAAAGTTATCGTCCGGATGCCGATTGAACGCATTGAAGGCCAGGAACTGGTCATGCATAGTATTCAAGGACACGTCGAAAGCGATAAAGATGGTAACCCCTTACATGATGAAGCGGGCCGCTTGAAAATTCGTTTTGAAGGCCGCAAGCTGTCTGAAATCAAGCGTGAACTCGACGTGATTCCACGCACGGTTTATGTGCGGACGACGCCTGGCCGGATTATTTTGAATGACAGTTTCCCCAGTGGAATCAAGTTTAAAAACTACAGCTTTGGTAACAAAGAGTTGTCTAACTTAATTGCCGAAAGCTATGTCATGTATGGCAATGAGCGTAGTGCTCAATTGGCAAACGACCTGAAGGATGTTGGCTTTAGTGCTGCCACCCGTGCAGGTGTTTCGATTGCGATTCAGGATTTGGTGATTTCTAAACAGAAAGTAGAAATCCTGGCTGAAGCAGAAGGCGAAATTGCGATTGCTGAGCATAAATTCCATCGTGGTAAAATTACCGAGACGGAGCGTTATACTCGCGTTATTAACACCTGGCACGAAGCTTCTGAGCATCTGACCAAATTGATCGACAAAGACGATTTAGAAAATCGCCTGAACTCGGTTTACATGATGGCCTTCTCTGGCGCTCGTGGTAATATCTCCCAGGTTCGTCAGTTGATCGCAATGCGCGGCCTGATGTCTGATCCTTCTGGACGGATTATCGATTTACCGATTAAATCCAACTTTAAAGAGGGACTCACTGTTACCGAGTATGTCTTGTCATCGTACGGCGCCCGTAAAGGGATTGTTGATACGGCCTTACGTACCGCTGACTCGGGCTATCTGACCCGCCGTCTGGCTGACGTGGCTCAAGACGTGATCGTGCTTGACGAAGATTGTGGCACGGAAAACTATTTCCGCTTGCTCACCCTTAAAGAAGGGGATAGCGATCTGTTGTCTCTGTCTAATCGCCTGATTGGTCGCACACCTGTGCGTGATATCGAAGATGACGACGGCAATGTACTGGTCAAACGCAATGAAATTATTACCCCTGAGATTCAACAAGAAATCGTTTCTTGGCTGGGTGAACAAGGCAATGACGCCTTTATTGATGTACGTTCACCGATGGGTTGCGAATCTAACTTCGGCGTTTGTCGCCTTTGTTATGGTTGGTCACTGAATAGTCAACGTCTGGTTGACCGAGGTGAGCCGATTGGCATTATTGCTGCTCAGTCGATTGGTGAGCCGGGTACTCAGCTCACCATGCGTACCTTCCACACCGGTGGTGTATTTGAGGGCGCGTCTGCTGAGAAAATCTATGGTCGCTTCAAGAGCAAACGTGAGTTTGAAGGAAAAGTGATTGTCAAAACCGATGATCTCAAAACTCAGATGATACGTACAGCTGCCGGTGAAAACCTGCACGTACTCGATTCTGAAACCGTGCTGGAAGTTGTTGTCGGTCGGGCCAAAGAGAAAATCACGATTTTACCTGGCTTCTCTTTGCGGGTCAAAGACGGCGATACAGTTACCCAGAAAAGCGTATTGGCGATTGCCGTTCGTGAATCGGGTAAGTTTGGTCGCGGTTCGATGGAGCGTAAGTTTAAAGAAGTCATCGCGGGTGTTTCTGGCCAAATCGTGCTTGATAATATCACCACCGATAGCCGTAAAAACCGTTCCAAGCAGCAAGATGAAACCATCGTTACCAGTAAAGAAGGCATTCTCTGGATTTACAATGGCGATGTTTACTCTCTGCCACCCAAGTGCGAAATCCGTGTCAAAGACAGCCAAAAACTGGCTGAAGGCGATACCATCGCATCGATTGCGACTTCTACTGAGTACGGTGGACGCGTGCAATTGGTTAAAAACGAAGATGACTCGCAAAATCTGTCGATTATTACGGCTGAGCTTCAGCTCAAAGAAGCCAAAATCGATAAGAGCAAGCCATCTGAGCCGATCTTAATCTTTGATGATGAAGGTCTGCCAATCCGTGAGTTTGAGATGAAGGTTGATCACGGCCAACGTCTTGAAAACAATCAGATTTTGGCAAAAGCGTTTGATAGCCGTTATAAGCTCGGTCACAATGGTGTGGTGCATTATCTGCAAGACACCAATGAAAAAGAGCCTGTCACCAAAGATGTCGACGTTTTACTGCTCTTAGAAGAGAACTACAATATCAAAGGCAAAACGGTCTTTATGGAAGACTCCATGACCGTTGCTGCTGATACGGAAATCTTCGAGGGTGAGAAAGTCGATTGTGCTGGCTTTATCAACGCTGACAGTATGGATACTTCTCAGGAAATTCTTTTCTACCCGGGTGCTGCAGCCTATTTGTTCATGATGGACAATGATGGTACGGAATTCAAAGTAGACGAAGGCGAAGTCATCAAAAAGGGCCGCGTCATTGGCACCCGTTGGAATCCTGAAACGGAAGCGACCGAAGAAGTTACTTCTGAAATCGACGGCTTTGTGGAAATGATTCCTGTCGATGAAATGGAAACCATGATTGTTGTCCGTCCCTATAAGAAGTTCAAAGTCAAAGTTCTGGATGCTTTCTTTAAGACAGAATCCAGTTCTGAAAACATTGGCCTCGATATCGTGACGCGCTTACAACACCGTCAGGGCGATCGCGTCAAAGCGGATTCTTCACTGACCCGTATTGAGTTGCAATTTAAACTGCAAGCTTCACTGGTTACTCTCGGTGGCCGGACCGTATTGGAAGACACAGACGATGAGCATCTCTTCGCTCTGCATCTGACCAGTACCGAGGTCTTGAGTTCGCAAAAAGGCAGCATGCGCGGAACCTTCCTGGCTGACTATCAGGACATCGATATTTATATTGATCCTCTGGTTAAAGACGGGGATATTGTTCCTGCACGCCACCAGGTCGCGTCGACTGAGTATCGTGTTAAAAACAGCGGTCAAATCACTGTTTACATCGATCCTGACACTGGCCTAACCCGCCTGATGTTGCTGACTAATGAGCACGAGCGTGTCTATGACGTCTCTAGCAAATTAGATCTCAAAGCTGGACACAAATTGTTTGAAGGTGACGTGATTGAAGAGGGTATCGAAGCCCTTGATAACTGCGTCGTGACCGAGCTTTCTAAAGGCAAACTAGTCGTTAGAAAAGCCCGTCCTTACCTGATTTCACAGGGCTCACAGCTCGTTGTCAGTTCTGACAATATGGTGCGCCAGGGCGAAGGTATCGCGATTCTGACTTATGAGCAGATGAAAACCGGCGATATTATTCAGGGTCTGCCGCGTGTTGAAGAAGTTCTGGAAGCACGTAAGCCCAAAGAAATCTCTGTTCTGAGTGATTATAACGGTGAAGTCAAAGAAGTCATCCGGGGCGATGAGAAAACAATTCTCGTCATCAATGGTGCAACTGCTGACGAACCCACCAAAGATCACCAGGTCTCTCTGCCATATAATAGTCCACCGATCGTGACTCCAGGTCAAAAAGTAGTCAAGGGTGAGCGTCTGACCACAGGCTCAATCAACCCACACGAACTGCTTAAATTGCTTGATGTCGCTGCGGCACAACGTTATCTGGTTGATGGGGTTCAGCAAGTTTACCAATCACAGGGCGTAAACATCTCCGACAAGCACATTGAAGTCATTGTGCGTCAGATGACCCGCAAAAGCCGGATTGAGAATCCAGGTGAAACCACCTTCTTACCTGGCGAGATTGTTTCTGAAACCCGGATTCAGCAAGAGCTGCGCCGGATCAAAGAATTGGGTCTGGAAACCGAGACTCTGGAATATACGCCGATTCTATTGGGAATTACCAAAGCGTCTCTGAATACAGAGAGCTTCTTCTCAGCCGCTTCTTTCCAGGAAACCACACGGGTTCTGACTGAAGCTGCCGTTGAAGGCAAGCGTGACTGGCTACGCGGCCTGAAAGAGAACGTCATTATCGGGCGTTTGATTCCAGCGGGTACCGGCATGCGTTCCAAACAGAGTCGTGATGACTTGGCTCGTAAGCAGCGTTCGGTTCGCGAAGCTGCCATGGCTGATTCTGACGAGCTCGATAATTAATGAAAGGGCAGCACAGGTGGTCGCGGCTTGCGGCCACCGCCCTCATTTTCTTCAGTACGACGCAAGTCGTCAGCCCAGCACAGGCTGCCGAAGATAAAAATGCCAACGCCTCTCTCTGGGGATACAGTGGGTTACTCAATGTACCGACTGCAGACACCTATGGGGGGCGTCGTTTTTATACGGGCCTGCGCTACTTCCCTCAAAACTCGGGCTTGTCCGGTGTGGCGGGAATCAATATTCTGGACGATCTCGAAGCTGCTTTGGTTTTTGGTGTGCCGCCGGCCAATGGCTTTTCTGCTATTGCCGCCAGCATAAAGTACCGAATCATGGATCAGAACAAAGGTCAGCCCTTATCGCTGGCTGTTGGTGCCTCACTTTTGGGCGTTCCAGATACCCATTCGGCTGTACCGGGCAATAATCTCTATTTGATGCTCAGTCGGGGCTTTGACTGGGATAATCAACGTCTGGCTAATTTTCACGCCGGGTTTATGGGCAGCCTTTCGGGTGCGCGCCTGGTGGGGGGGGTAGACGTTCCCTTGTTTGATATAGTGCGCCTCGAAGCTGAGTATCTGGGCAATATCAATTTCCAAACGCAGACCTTTAATTTTGGAGTGGCAGTTACACCGCACCCTGATTTTTCAATTGAGCTGGGTTTGTTGCAATCGTCAAACAATTTTGCTGATCGCGATATCAGTCTGGGTGTCGCTTATCATGGCGATTGGGGCCAATTATTTAATCTGGCTCCTATGCCTCAGAGTACCCCGACAGCAGTGGCTACAGCCACGCCTTTCCCCAGTACAGGACCCTCAGTGAGCCCCAGTGTGGCTCCGACACCCGTTCCCAGTTTGCGTCCACCCTCAAATCAAAATGGCAGTATTCGGATACGCGCGATTGATAAAAACCGGATCATTGCTTTGCAAGATACGACAGTCATTCTAACCGCTCGTGATACGGGCCTCAAGTTTTCAGAAATTACCGATATCAATGGCGAAGTTGTCTTTGAGCAAGTGCCCGTCGGGAACTATGAAATCAGTTTGGAACGTTTGGGCTGGACCCCACAGAATCGTCTGATCTCTGTGCAAGCTGGGCTTAATACATTTTTGGAAATTCCCCTGGCCGGCCAGATGGGTGCCCTCTATGGCAAGATTGAAAATGCAGATGGCGGCGAGATTACTGAAGTCACGATAGAAGTTCAGGACTTGGCCGGTAAAGTAATCAAACGCCAGGACTCTCAGGACGGTAGCTATCGATTTGCAGAGATTGATCCTGGCAAGTATGTACTGGTGGTTTCTCAAGGCAATCAGGAGCGTTTACGTTTGAATGTACAGGCCCAGGGTAACTCCCAGAGTCAGTATGATTTGACTTTGCCGCCTTTACCCCGGCCCAGTGCTAGCATGACCCCAGCCCCAATTCCAAGTTCAACCCCAAGCCCTCAGCCCAGCGCTTCTAGTTCCCCGGCAATGGTGTTGGCCCAAATTGAGGGCAAGATCTCGGGTCCCAATAGTGAGAGCATTGCTGGCGTACGCCTGGAGCTTAAAAACGATGACTTATTGGTGATTACCCTGAGTACACCTGAAGGGAAATATGGCTTCCGAGATATTCCCCGTGGGGTGTATCGCCTGGCGATTAGTAAAGAAGGCTACAAATCCAAAGCCTTTCAGATTTCGATCCTAAAAACGGAAAACCTGACCCATCATTTCACCCTGGAAAAAGAGGAGTAAAGCACGAGACTGATTTTTGGGGGCCAGTGGCCCAATTTCGTCTGTAGCAAATATAATTATGTCATTTAAATCTGGCTTTGTTTCTTTGGTTGGCCGTCCCAATGTGGGGAAGTCAACCCTGATTAACCATTTAGTGGGCGAAAAGGTGGCGATTGTTTCTTCCAAGCCCCAGACCACACGTTCTTTAATTCGCGGGATCTTGACGCTGCCTGAGCGGGCACAAATGGTTTTTGTTGATACTCCCGGTATCCATAAACCCCGTTATCTTTTGTCTCAACAAATTGTCGACCAGGCTTTGTATGTACTCGATGAAGTCAATTGGAATTTGTTTGTAGTCGATGCGACGGTTCCACCTGGTAAAGGCGATGAGTTTATTGCTCGCGCACTGGCTGACAAAGCCAAAAAAACGTGTCTGGTGCTCAATAAAATAGATCGAGTTAGCAAACGCGATCGGGATCGCTTTGTCGGACTCTACCAGGCCCTGGGTGATTTCGCTGAAACCCTGATGATTTCAGCGAAGCATTCACAAGGGCTAGAAGGCCTTAAAGATCATCTGGTCTCTGCCTTACCTGTTGGAGAAATGATGTATGAAGCTGATGACTATACGGATCAACCGGTGCGCGTGATTGCGGCTGAGCTGATTCGTGAACAGGTTTTTCGCCAGACGGGTGAAGAGTTGCCGCATGCTTCTTCGGTCTATTTAGAGCAATTTGTCGAACGCACCGACAGCTTGACTTATGTTGCTGCCGTGATTGTGGTGGAGCGCCCCAATCAAAAAAGCATGATGATTGGCAAGAATGGCCAAAAACTCAAATCAATTGGGGCCGAAGCTCGCAAAAGTTTGGAAGCCTTTTTAGGCACCCAGGTATTTTTGGAGATCTTTGTCAAAGTCATTCCCAAATGGAGAAATGCCAGAGCGCGTTTGCGTGATTTGGGATATATGGACACACCTGGATAGGCTATCTACCCAAGCTTAATAAACATTAAGTTTGGCTGGTTTTGCTGATGAATGCTTTCCTTTTTTTAAATAAACTTACTATAT
>JBBKWI010000099.1:0-19524 GCA_037968875.1 Candidatus Sericytochromatia bacterium
GTTTTCTTTTAAATAACTTTTTTATTTCAATTTACCGGCTTACTTTGTCGGCTGGATTACAGCTTTTTAGTTTCAGCAGCAATTAGACTAGACGCTGGTGTCTGAAATTATGATCAACATCGTTATTTTTGCTTATTTGAATGAGGTATCAAGTTTATGTCTGAAAAAGAAATGTCCGATGACTCCGAAGTCGCCTCGGAATCTTCTAAGCGCTCGCTCTGGAAACCGATCGCCTTAGTCGTCGGTGTGATTGTATTATTGATTCTGGCAAAAGTATTGGGTCTGGGCAAACTATTAGAAGGACTCCAGCCTTTGATTAAAGAACTGGGCCCCTGGGGACCGGTCGCTTTTATTGTTTTGTATGTCGGTGCAGCGGTTGTTGCGATCCCCGGCTCTGCTCTCACGATCGCTGCAGGCGCTCTGTTTGGGTCCGTGTGGGGGGTGGTCTGGACCAGTATCGCTTCAACCTCAGCGGCAGCAACTTGCTTTTTAATTGCGCGCTATGTGGCCCGTAGCTCGATTGAAAAAAGTCTCAAAAATAATCCCAAATTTGAAAAACTGGATGCCATGACCGCCAAGCAAGGCCCACTGATTGTCGCCATTACCCGTCTGGTACCCCTGTTCCCCTTTAACCTACTCAATTACGGCTTTGGGCTCACCAAAGTCCGCTTTGTAACCTATGTCTTTTGGTCCTGGCTCTGTATGCTGCCCGGTACAATTTTGTACGTTGTCGGTGCTGACGCCGTTAAAAAAGCAGTCGTCTCAGGTGAAATCCCCTGGACTCTGGTGGGTGTTGTGATTGCCGCCATTGTGGTTCTGGCAATCATCGGCAAGGTAGCGCGTGGCAAAATTGAGGACTCCGAAGAAAAAACTGAGGCAGAAGCCTAAGTCGCTGGCAAAAATAGCCAGCGATCGTCCGAGCGGCGACAAACTGTTAAACTGAATGGACTTGATAGCAGGAGCAATGCATGGCCACTCTTTATTTATGTCTTAAAGCCTTTCATATTATGGCGGTGATCGCCTGGTTTGCCGGGCTATTTTATATTTTTAGATTGTTTGTCTACCATCTAGAAACTGACTCAGAAGATGTCAAACGTTTGATGGAGACAGCCGAGCAAAAGCTTTTGCGGATTATTATGAATCCAGCCATGATGCTGGCCTGGATCCTGGGACTCAGTCTAATCGCACTGCAATGGCCGGGCATTATGAAACAGGGTTGGCTACATATTAAACTGCTGTTTGTGATTTTGTTGACGGCTTATCATATGTACGCCGCTAAAGTTCGCAAACAATTACTGGCTGGCACCTGTCAATTAACGGGTAAACAGGCCCGTTTGATCAATGAGATCCCCGCTGTGATTATGATTGTGGTGGTCTTAATGGTTGAGCTGCAGCCTTTCAAATAAAGCATGTCTGATCAGCATTTCATACTTATTTTTGGCCCACCTGCCGTCGGCAAAATGACTGTTGGGCGCGCTTTGGCCAAGCGAACGGGTCTCAAGCTTTTTCATAATCATCTGAGCATTGAGCTCGCTTTGCAGTTTTTTGAATATGAGCAGCCTGAATTTAAGAAATTGAATTATGAGCTGCGAGAACGCGTTTTTGAAGCCGTTGCTCAGAGTGACTTACCCGGACTGATTTTCACCTGGGTCTGGGCTCTAGAGCTAGAGCAGGATTATGCTTATATCGAAGCCCTCAGACAGCGGCATTTTGCAGGCGCCCGGATCGGCTTTGTCGAATTAGAGGCCCCTCTGGAAACCTTATTGCAACGCAATCAGGGAACTGAGCGACTTTTGCATAAGCCCAGCAAGCGCAATTTAGTACAGTCAGAGCAGAATCTTCGCCAAAGCGTTCAGTCTCATCAGTTAAACTCTGACAGCAATTTTAGCTACCCCAACCATCTCAAAATCCAAAACCAAGATCTCAGTCCCGAGGCTGTCGCTGAGCAAATCGCTCAGTTTTTTGACTTGCCACAAGCTCCTCTATAGGCCACCGCTAATTTCAAACGCTTGCCCGGTAACAGCAGCAGCCTGCTCTGAGGCTAAATAAGTCACCAGTGCAGCCACTTCATCGACCTGAATCCAACGTTGGATCGGTACCGCTTGAATCTCAGCTTCAATAAAGCTTTTGACGGGAATCCGATAATGCCCAGCAATCGCAGTCATACTTGCCGTCGCCATCTCGGTTTCAACCCAACCGGGGCAGACTGCATTCACAGTGATGCTGCGCTCGGCCAGATCCTGAGCCAGACTTTTAGCCAGACCAATCACACCATGCTTACTGGCACAATAGGCGTGGCTATTGCGCATGCCCCGCAAGCCCAAAACCGAAGAAATGAAAATCACACGCCCGGCAGGGGGCATTGAGCGTAAAACTTCACGACTGCAGTAATAAGCCCCACTTAAATTGGTCTGCAGCACCCGTTGCCAGTGCTCAGGATCCGAAGGGGAACTCAGCACAGAAAACGCAGAGGTGCCGGCTGCATGGACCAGTAGGTCAATCTGGCCCTGGGCCGCCACAATCTGTTGGCAGGCTTGCTCTACAGCGCTGAGATCTGAGACATCTAGCGGAATCGCTTCCAGCTTAAGGTTTTCAGCCTGAGCCTGCGCGCAAGCCTGCTCGAGGGTAGTCGCGTCACGCGCTGCAATATAGACCCGGTACGTGGTCGCCAGGGCTTTGGCACAGGCCAGTCCAATGCCCCGACTGCCGCCTGTCACCAGGGCGATTTTCATGAAGGGCTGTCGGCTTTACTGGGCGAAGGACCGCGCTCAAATGGCAACATCAGTTTCCAATAGATTTTGAATTGATTGTCCACCTCAAACATCTGCCGATTGGAAGTGTGCAAGACCAATGTGCGGCCATTTTTCAAACGGCGTGCATAGGTCGGAGAACCAAATTTTACGCTATCTTGCCCATCTAGCTCCCAGGCGAGGCTACCATCGGGAGCCACTTCAATAATGCGATTATTGCGCGAGTCAGCAATCAGCGTATTGCCGTTTTCCAGACGCGTTGCATACTCCGGATAGCTCAAATGACTGGCATCATCACCCGACACTTTTTTCTCACCGAAGCTCCAGACTACTTCACCCTCAGGGTTAACCTCAAAGGTCTGATGCGCTCCCCAGTCGGTAATCAGCGTATTGCCACTGCTCAGCCGCTCAGCATGGTATGGCGCCATCAGATGTTCCATGCCTTCGTAGCTCCAAACCATTTGCCGGTTCTTCTTCATTTCAAAGACGCGTCGATTGTTTTGGTCGACAATCAAGACATGGCCGTTCGGCAAAATTTGCGCAAAGCGAGGCCGATTCAAGCCCCTTTCAGCGCTTTCCGGCTGATTAAGCTCCCCAAAACTCCAGACAATCACTGATTTGGCAGGATCCACCTGAATAATCCGATGCTGATCCGTATCTGCGATCAGCACATGCCCCTCGGCAGTCCGGGTGCAGGAGTGAGGTTTAAATAATTTTTGGCCTTCTTCTTCACCATAACGCCAGGAAAGATCACCATCGCGATCCGTACGCACCAGCTTATTCTTGGAGCGATCAACCAAAAAGAAATCCAGCGGGTCCAATTCTTCTTTGCCAAAACGGGTAATATGCGCTTTATTCATATTGGTTTTGCGATCGCCCATGCGCTCCTTAATCAGCTCCTGTAAACGCAACCGGGCCTCTTCTGAAGCCTCTGCTTGCTCTGTTTTATGACGCATATAAGGGTTTTGCACACCGTGTTTAATAAAGCGTTTGACTTCTTGTACTGGCTTAAGTGTCGCTTGAGCCCGCTCAAACTCAGACAAACGACAGGCCCAGATCACTTCATCTTTTTTGACATCTAATTCAAGTACAGCTGTTTCGCTCAAAATCATCATCAAGCCATTGGGCAAATAAGCGGCCCGAAACGGAGAATCAAGCTGATGCTCTTCTGGTCCTTCATTGGTTTTGTGCTCGAGTACGATTTCTCCTTCGCTGTCTAATTCGATTATTCTTAAATTACCCGCATCCACAATCAGGGTATTGTTATTGTCCAGACGCATCGCAGATTGGGGGTAAGACAAAAATCCCGGGTCAGAACCATAACCTCCTGAGTCCAGGTTTTCAGGGTTACCATACTGCCAGACAATTTCATTATCTTCAAGCTCTAAAATACGGTGATTGCCTGTATCGGTAATCAAAACATTGCCGTTGACCAGACGCTGCACATCCGACGGCATATATAAAAGGTCATCTGCAATCCCATATTTGTCGGTTTGGCCAAACTGTCTCAGCACTTCAGAGTTATGATTAACCTCTAAAATACGGTGACGGCCCTGATCCACAATCAAAACCTGATTGAGGCCATTGGCCGTCGCACGCACCGGATTTTTAAGCAAATGCTCTTTTTTCTTGGGTTTGTAGTCCCAAAAAATTCGCCCACTGGGGGTGATTTCAACCACGCGATTGAGAGAATAATCCGTGATCAGGGTGTTACGTGTTGCCAAACGGCAGGCATCCCGTGGGAACTCCAGTTCAATATTGCCTTCTGCCAACAAATCTTTGCCCATGGTCCAGACAATATTACGCTCTGTATCAATCTCCAGAATACGCTTGCCTTCCATATCAATTAAGAGAAAGTGGCCTTCGAGTAAATTATCAAGCGGGCGAATACTGGCAATACTGACCAGGCCGCGTTTCAGTAAGTCTTCGGGACGCTCGATCTCATAGCCACAAAAAGAGCAAATATACGAACCCAGCAGCGGTTTTTGGCAATTGGGACAATTGGATGGCACGGTCGGCATGCCTGTTTTGACTAAGGTGTCGCGCTCATAACGGTGCAGCATCGTCTCCATTTCTTCACGGGTAATCACAATTTCAAAATTGACTTCACCCACCAGTTTGCGCAATTTGATAATCGCACCCGTATGCCATTCCAGCTCATGACGGGCCCGAGTTGCCGCCGATTTTAAACGTTCATAAGGTTCTTCAAGTTCTTCGTCGTTCTCGAGATCAATTTCACCCTGGCTTTGCTTCAACAGGACATTGACACATTTCTGAGTAATCAAATCATCTGCTGCAGGTGAAATATTCAGCTGGGGTGCTTTTTCAGGTTTAAAGACCGGTTCACCTTCAGCATTGGTTTCAGCTGGCTGTTCTTCTTGCTCTTCTTGATCCTTTTGGGCTTCTTCAAAAGCCCGTTGATCGAGATCCAATAAAGGCGCGCTATTGGCCTGATCCAGTAATTCTTGCCGCTCACGCTCACGCAGAGAGACCCGTGCCTGGTGTAAGTCATCAGCGTCAATCAGTTCTTTACTCATCAAAAAATCAATCAGGGTCTGGTTTTTTTCTGCCAGGGGATTGATTCCGATAAAGCTCAACAAAGCGGGACGGGTGCCGTCTTTGATTGCAAAACGTTGGGTGGTTTTTTTGCGCTCTGTATCCACCACCGAAATAATGGGTGTAAACGGCTCCGGCTCATTGAGGTAAGTCATAAATAATAGCTGTTGACCATCAGGGGTCAGGCTCATTAGATCAATCGGCGCATCCGAATCAACAGAAAACAGATCCCCTTTGATTGCAATCTCTTTGAGCAGTTCTCCACTGAGCAAATCAATCACCTTCAGTCCAGGGCTGGGTTTGGTCGTCAGAGCAAACAATTGTCCATTGGCAATCAGGCCTGCGCCCAGTAAGCCCGCCCCAGGCGTTAAGCGCCTGATTTGTTGCCCGCTATAATCCCATACCCCAATACTACTGGTATTATCAAAAATCACCAGCTGTTCATTTTCTTCATCAAAATTGATTTGCAAGCCACGGGTCGATCCAGGTTTACGCACAGAAAAAGAGTTTTCTAGCTGGCCTGTTTCCAGCAGAATCAAATGCAGCTCACCGGCGCTGCGATCGGCAATCGCCAGATACTTACCCGAAGGTGAAAAAAACAAGTCCAGGGGCCCATGCTCCTGAGCCTGTCGTGGTGTGGCGTAAGTGAAAAAATGAGAGCTGAGCGGTAAATTATTCGTTTTTAAGTGAGTACCCGCTAAAAACAAGCCCTGTTGGGAGCGAATAAAGCTGATATTCTCCTGAGTTTCCCAGCTAATATCTTCGACTTTCTTAGCACTATCTGGGTTAAAGAGAGTCACCTGACTGGCTGCTGTCGACCATTGCTCAGCATCAAAAAGAGAAACCTTGTCTGGGCGAGGTAAGCTCAACTCCCAGAGCGCTTCCTCACCAGGAAAGCGTTGCGCCTTTAAGAGGCCAGTCTTTTGGTTGAGAGACCAACGGGTCCCTGTGAGTGCTTGTTTACCCTGTTCGAGATTCGCTTGTAACTGATCCTGAGCTGCCTGAGCTTCGGCTTCGGTAATCGCTGCATTTTTAACTAACTCTTGAACCAGAGGCTCTTTTATCATGCGGGCACCCATCTCTATTTTTCTCACCAAACGAAATGCAAAACCTGACTATTCGATCTGATGATTTTATTTTAACACGCCATTTTTGATTGTTATAATTGAGTTTGGCTATTGGCTTCTATGTTATAAAAGAAATATGTAGAAAACAGTTCTATAAAGGGATGTCAAGCGAAATGGATATTGAGACCGCAATGAATAAGCTGATCCATATTGGCGGCGATGAACTCGCCCTTCGGGTGATTGAGCTTTATGCAGAGCATGTACCCATGCGCTTAGAAACCCTACTTGAGAGCTCACTGAATAACGACTTGGATCAAATCTCTCGTATGGCCCATAGCATTAAATCCAGCGCTGGTAATCTCGGTCTACAAGCAGTCTATGACTCAGCTAATATTATTGAAACAACTATCTTACACAGTAAACCGCCTGATCATTTAAAGGCTGATATTAACCAACTAAAAACGGAGATTGCACAATCCTTGATTGATTTAAAAAACTGGGAGCAAAAAATCAGATCATGTTAAAAACCACTCTCGCTATGATTGAAGACAATCCCGACAATCGCTTGTTGATCCGGGCCTTATTAGAAGAACGCTATCTGATTCAAGAGTATGAAGACGGTGTCAAAGCACTCGAAGCCATGCCGCTGAATTTACCCGATGTCTTACTCATGGACATTTCTCTGCCGATTCTCAGTGGGGTCGAGGTACTCCAAAAAATGCGACAGCACCCAGACTTGAAGAACATACCCGTTATTGCACTCACAGCCCATGCCATGAGTGGCGACCGTGAAAAATATCTTTCTTATGGTTTTGATGCCTATCTGGCCAAGCCTATCTGGGATGATCAGGTTCTCTGTCAGGCGATTGAAAGCGTCTTAAAAAAGAGCTAGCCGATGATTTCAAAGGGGGGCCGTTGGTCTTGTCTGGCCTGGCGCAATTGTTCAGTCTGACTCGGTGGCTGCTGAAAGTATGATTTTTTGGCTTCTAAGTTTTTACGCACGGGAGCCGAAAAACTTACCCCATCTGTAGATTGACAACAGCCACTCGATTTTGGCGACGCGCTTGCTGGCGCTTTGACTTCGGCCCATTCCACCTTTTCAAAGGTGGTCACACCCAGCGAATTGGTTTGCAACGCGGCTATTTCTGACATAATTTACCTCTGAAATTTATTCTAGCGAATCCAGGGCCTTTTTTTCAAGTCGGCCCCCCACAATTGACGGCCTGCCTTTGTGCTATTCTAGAGCCCAAACCCACAAAACAAAGGAGACGCCGTGATGTCTATCCCCCGTTATGTCCTCTATCATGCCAATTGCCCTGATGGCTTTGGCTCTGCATACGCCGCCTGGAAAAAATTTGGCGAAGGCACCCATTATGTGCCCGTCAGCCATGGCGCTCCCCCGCCCCAATTTAAATCCCATAGCGAAATCTATATTATCGACTTTGCTTATGATCGCCAAACCTTACTCGAAATGGCCGCGTCGCATCAGGTCAAGGTTTTGGATCACCACCGCACTGCCCAGGAAGATCTACAGGGCCTTGATTTTGCTGAATTTGATATGAGTCGCTCAGGGGCCGTGATGGCCTGGAACTTTTTCCACCCGGACACAGAAGTGCCGCTTCTATTGCAATACGTGCAAGATCAGGATCTCTGGAACTGGGCCCTGCCAGAGAGCGAAGCCGTTTGCACTGGCTTAAGTATGTATACGATGGAGTTTGCAGTCTGGGACCAACTTGAAATCGAGACCCTCAAAAAAGAAGGCCAATTGGTGCTGCGCTATAAACAGCAATTGATGGAGCGCTTGCTGCGCAAAATCGACTGGCTCGAGATTTGCGGCGAACGGGTGCCAGCCATCAATACGCCTTTATTTGCTTCTGAATTAGGCAATACGCTCTGTCTGCAATACCCGGATGCGGCCTTTTCGGCTTGTTACGCTGAGCATGAGCAATTGCGTAAATTCTCGCTGCGCTCGATTGGAGACTCTGATGTCTCAGCGATTGCCAAACAATTTGGCGGCGGAGGCCATAAAAATGCTTCTGGTTTCGCGATCCCCATTACGGGTGATCCTAGAATCAAGCTTACCGAAGCCCCTCCTGAGGCATAACACGAGCCACGTATAAAGCTTTTATTAAAAGTTCTATTTGGCTGATTCCCATCTGTCTCAAGTCCCTCTACAATAGAGCAGATTTAGACGCAGGAGATTCAGAAAATGGCGCAAATCACGTTTTTATTGGAGGCCCCTTATAACAAAGGGGCCTGTGTTTTGGGAGATTTTACAAACTGGGAACACCATCCCCTCGAAAAAGGCGACGACGGTATTTTTCGAGGCTCGTTTGACTTAGCTGACGGTGACTACCCCTACCGTTTTGCAGTCCAAACTTTGTCCTGGTTTAACGAAGCTGACAGCTGGGTCGAAATCATTGACCCTTTTGCCACCGCCCTGAACCCAGCGGAAGACGCTGCCTTGATCACTGTGCAAGACGGCCAAATTGTGTTAGCTCCCTATGATTGGCCCGATGATGCCACCGAACAAGTGCCCTTGCAAGCCATGGTGTTTTATGAACTGCATATCGGACGTTTTGGTGCGAAAGAAGGTCACGCTTTCAAAAATGTAGCTGACCAATTAGATTACCTTAAAGAGCTGGGCATTACGACGATCCAAATGATGCCAGTTCAAGAATTTCCGGGCAAAGTCAGCATGGGCTATAACCCCAGCTATTTTTTGGCCCCTGAAACTGCCTATGGCTCCCCATTGGAGCTCAAGCAATTGATCAATCAGGCTCATGGCAAACAAATGCGCGTCTTTGGCGATATGATCTTCAATCACGCTGGCACCGAATGCCCACTGACGCAGATTGATCATGATTATTGGTTTTGGCACGAAGCCAAAGACCCCGAAAATTCCTGGGGCCCTGAGTTCAATTATGAGAAATATGACGAAGCCAACAATCGTCGCCCGGCCTGGGAATTTGTCTCGCGGGTCATCAATCACTGGCTGCTGGAATACCATCTCGACGGCATCCGTTACGACGCTGTGCGCCAAATTGACCATGGCGATTTTTTGAAATGGGTGACTGAAAAAGCCCGCAGCATGTCTGGCGGCAAGCCCTTTTTAAACATTGCTGAATGCATTCCTGATGATCCAGTACTCTGTGCCAGTGGCACGATGGATATGAGCTGGCATGATAGTTTTTGCCATACGGTACGCGAACTCTTGCGTGACGGGCAAGTCGATAACGAACGCTTTAAAGATGCTCTGGATGGTCAGCGCCGGGGCTATCAAAATCCAATTCAAATGCTCAATTATTTATCGAATCACGATCAGCCACGCCTATTGCATGTTCTACAGGAAGCCGGGCACTCAGAAGAAATGGCCTTTCAGCGTTATCAGCTGGGTTGCCTGATTTTATTTGTATCTGTGGGGATCCCAATGCTTCGCATGGGTGACGAATTTGGCCTGATCGAAAGTGAAGAAGAACCCGCCAGCGCTTTGCCTTTTGACTTATTAGAAAGCGAAAGCGGACAGCACTTGTTTCAATTACATCAACAATTGATCCAATGGCGCTTGCAATTGCCAGCCTTGCAAACAGGTCAGATCGAATGGCTCTGGGAAGACGGCAATCGCCTGGCTTTTGTGCGCAGTGAATCTGCAGGTGAGATCGCAAGTCGGGTGCTGATTGTGCTCAACCCTTCAGACGGGCCTTTGCAGATGCCGCTGGAAGCCCCGGGCCAATGGCAAGGCCTGCTGCATGCCTCTGACGCCGAAAATGAAATCGCGATCCAATTGGCCCCCTGGCAAGGCGGGATCTGGTTACAAGTTTAAAACCGTCCAGTCCTGGCAACGCCTTTAAAAGTCTTGAATCAAGCCCAAGCGTTGGGGAGCTTCAAGGTGGCGCTGCTGGTGCTGACGCTCATGTTGGTCATTGCGGTATTCCAAGAAGCGCACCTGCTCACGCAATTGCAGCACTTGTGTGCGCAAGTGACGAATAATATCCAGGGCATCCAGGTCAATTTGAAAATCTTGCACCAGGCGAATTAGGCTTTCGAGCTCAGCCAGTTCTTCGCGCTCCAAAAACCACTGATCGTTTTCGATCGTGGGGGTAAACAAACCGGCAGCAGCAAAGTTTTCGAGTAATTGCATATCGATCTGATAACAATCGCACAGCTGACGAACGGCAATATATTGAATTTCAGACATTTAAGCGTCTCCTTCTCTGATTTCTTGCCAGTTTTTAACCAGCTCCTGCTCCGCTTCTGTTAATGATTCTGGCAAGCGCACCGCGATTTCCACGTACAGATCTCCAGCTTTTCCTTCTTGCTTATAGATCGGGTAGCCTTTGCCTTTTAAGCGCATTTTGCTACCGCTTTGGGTGCCTGCTTTGACCTTCAATCTAACTTTACCCGCCAGGGTGGGCACTTCAACGTCCCCTCCTAACAAAGCGGTGAAAATATCGATTTCGCTACGGGTAAAGAGATTGTCACCCTGGCGCTCAAATTGGGGATCGTTTTCAAAGCGGAAGGTCAAATACAGGTCTCCTGCCGGCCCCCCCTGCATGCCCCCTTGCCCTTGTCCAGCCAGCTTAATACTCTGGCCATCGGTCACGCCAGCAGGCACGGTAAAGCGAATCTGCTTGCCATTGACGGAGATCGTGCGCTTGTGAGTCTCGCTGGCATCTGTCAGGCTCAGGTGCAAATCAGCCTTGGTATCCTGGCCTTTAAAGCTGCGCTGTTGTCGCCCGCCAAAGCCGCCGCCGCCACCGCCAAAAATCGATTGAAAGAAATCAGAGAAGCCCTGTTGTTCAAAACCTTCTTGAGCATAAGTATATTGTTGACCACCACCGCCGCCCTGGCGACGCATTTTATCCAGTTGATCTGCGTGCTGCCAGTCTTTGCCATACTGGTCATATTTCTGGCGTTTGTCTTTGTCAGACAAGACCTCGTTGGCTTCGTTGATCTCTTTAAATTTACGCGACATCTCTTCGTTATCGGGATTCACATCTGGGTGGTATTTGCGCGCTAATTTGCGATAGGCCTTGCGAATATCGTCCTGGCTGGCAGATTTGCTCAGGCCCAGGGATTTATAATAATCAATAAAATCAGCCATGGTTTAATGCTCCTGTAGTCTGGGAAGTAGTTCAGCGAAGTTGCAGGGTCGGTGGCGACGATCAAGTTGGTAAACCAAAATCTCGTCCCAGGCGTCTTTGACGGCACCGGTCGAACCGGGTAAAGCAAACAAATAGGTGCCGTTGGCAACCCCGGCACAGGCCCGCGACTGGATCGTAGAAGTGCCAATTTTTTGATACGACAACATGCGAAAAAGCTCACCAAAACCGGGAATCTCTTTCTCAACAACTGCTTGCAATGCTTCGGGCGTGATATCGCGTCCGGTCACACCAGTTCCCCCGGTACTGATCACGACTTCAATTTGAGGGTCGTCAATCCAGGCTTGAAACTGTGCCGTAATCGTCGCCAGATCATCGGGCAGAATTTTTTTTTGTTGCAGGCAATGCCCGGCAGCTTCGATACGCTGACAGAGCGTCTGACCAGAAGTGTCGTTGGCTTCAGTACGGCTATCGGAAACCGTCAGCACCGCAATCTGAAGCGCTATAAAATCGCTATTTGCCATGGTTTTCCTTTTTGTTGCTTAATTCGTCTGGGTTCATCTTAACAAGTTCTCAGTATCGGATTAAAGACTATCTGCTATTCTAGAGCCATGGATTTAACCTCTATTTTAAGCCTGCTGGCTTTTGGACTCAGCGGCCTGAGCGCAGGTATTCTGTCAGGTCTCTTTGGGGTCGGTGGCGGTGCTCTGATTGTGCCTCTGTTGCTCTTGCTAGGCATTTCAATTAAGTCAGCAGTGGTCATGAGCCTGGTTTATATTTTATTTGCCAGTCTCAGTGGCAGCGTACGCCATTGGAAACAAGGCAATATCCAGCTCAAAACCACGGCGATCCTTTCCCTTAGTTCTGGCCTGGGGATTTATTTGGGCGTCAAGGTCAGTCTGGGCCTGTCTGAATCGACGCTGGCCTTTCTGTTTGCAGCCTTTATGGGGCTGGTACTGACTCTTTTTGGTCTGCGACAACACCTCAATAAACAGGCTGAAGCCAAAGAACAAGACGGTGATAAATCTTACTCGGCCTTCCAAATTTGGGGAGGACTGCTTTTTACTGGCCTACTGGCAGGTTTTTGCTCCAGTATTTTTGGCGTCGGCGGTGGTTTTATTATTGTGCCACTCCTCGTTTTGACCAATCCACTGACCTTGAAACAAGCCACAGGAACGAGTCTGGCGACGATCTTCTTTATCGCCCTGGCAGGTGTGGCCCAGCATCTGGTCTTTGGCGAAGCCGCCCAACAGCTACCGGCTCAGGCAATCCCCCTGACTTGCCTGATTATCGGGGGCTTATTCGGGGCTCCTGTTGGCGCCAAACTCAATCAGCGCTGGTCTGAAAAAACCTTGCAACGCGGCTTTATTGTCTTCACAATTTTGATTATGTTGTATATGCTCGCCAATGCCTGGCTCAAAGCTGGAGGCTAATGGCCCATTTTTAAACGGAGAAGAGAGGGCGGAGATGATTGAAGGCATAGGGACGATCTTGATCGCACGCCCACCGCAGGCGATTGCAGACTTTGTGACTGATCTCGAAAGCTATAAGCTCGCCGACTGGAAAATTGGACGGGTGCTGCACCAAGAACGCAGCGACGAAAAGATCATCATGCGCCATGATGGGCGCTTACGCGGCCTGCCCGGCCCAGCTGTCAAACTGGAACTCACGCGAGTCGATCCCCATACGATCCGTTACCGCAGCCTTACCAGCTTCCCGTCGCGTTTTGTTTTGCGCTTTGAAGGTGGTTTTGATTTTAGGCTCACTCCTGACGGCACCGAAGTCACGCACACTGAACGCTTTCATTTTTATTGGCCCTGGAAATGGCTGGCCGAGCCTTTTTTGCGCGATTGGCTAGCCCAGGATGTACAAGCGGAAATGCAGCGCATGAAGGCCATACTTGAGGGCAGCGTTTCGGTTAGACGCTGCTAAATTGAGTCAGCATCCTGACAGATTGGGACAGGCATTGCTCGCTTGTCTTCGTGAGCAGAAAGGTTTAAAATCAATTTCAGGAGCCTAAGGATCATGAAAACTGTTTTCTGGATTTTCTTGTTTTGGTCAATTAGCCTGAGTGCAAGTGCCAGCATGGGCACAGATCCCTGCGCTGTGGCCGGCAGCCAGTGTCAAACCACCACCAGGGATGTCTGGCAAATCTATGATGCGATCCAAATCCGCAATGCATTGGGCACCCCCAGCAGCGATTTATGGACAGCCTTGCACCTCAAGTTTTCGCTGCCTTTTGCGACCTTTTTCACAACCCTTTTGGTCGCCCCTTTGGCCCTGTCACTGGGCAAAAAAGGCAATAGCCTCTGTGTGGCCCTCAGTATCGCCCTGGTCTTTGTCTGGTATCTGATGTATGCCACTTTTCAGCCGCTGGGCAATCTGGGCAGCATCCCGCCTTTCTGGGCCGCCTGGATCCAAAATCTCGTGTTTGCTGGAGCAGGTTTAGCCCTCTGGGGCTGGAACCAACGCGAACGCTGGTTGCCGCATTGGTTGTGGTAAATCCCATTTCTGCTGAGGCCAGACTATGGGAAGTCATCTCGACCCCTATTTCTGACTATTTCTCTGCCTGGCAAGCAGCCCAGTCGTCTGTTATTAATGCTTGCTGCAAAGAGATTTTCACGACAGATCGGGTCGTCTTATCATGGCCGCAACGCCCCCACCCTCCCGGAGCATTACTCAGCCATAGTCAGCAATATACTTTTGTTCGTTATGGCGGTGGTGAGCACTATGCACGCTTCAGCCTGAGCACAGCACCCGCAAGCAGCGATACGCTTCTGTTCGATTTTAAAGATCTACCTGATCGACACACAAATCAGCCCCACCCTCTGCCGTTGGCACAACATCCGGATTGGCTGTATATCTTCCCGGGCCTGCTCAAAGGACTCTGGGATGGCCTACAAAAACACCCCTTGCCAGCAGGACAGTGGGTTATCGAGCAGGTGGTCATCCACCCGATTGACTCTAAGCCACTCTCTTTTTACCTCTGTGGCCTACAAGCTATCAAAGAACTGAAAGAGAAATCGTCAACCCAAAAGTCACTCTAAGCCAGGCTTAATGCTCTTGTCGCCAGCGGTAAATCACATTGGACTGAATCCCCAGGCTTCTTGCCGCTTGTGCTCCGCCAACTTGCCGTGCCAGCTCTAAAGCCTCGAGTTTAAATTCTTTATCGACCTTTCTGTTTGCCATATTCACCCTCTTTTTAAGTGTAATTCTTTATTCTCAGGTGTCCACTTTTTCGGGGGAAGAGTCAGTCAGTGGAAGCCTATTTTTGAACGAGCACAGCATTCCGCTCAAGAATGTCAGCAAGCTCGTCTTTGCTAAGCTGATTCGTCGCAACATCAATAACGATCTGATAGAGCTGCTGCCCGAGGGTGAGCCGATATCCATTTAGCTGAAGAAAGGCGTGTGCGCAGGCCAGCCCGGTGCGTTTATTGCCATCTACAAAGGGATGGTTGTTCACAATATGAAAGAGATAGGCTGCCGCCATTTCAAAAGGAAATGCATGAAAATACGTGTCTCCAAATCCCGATCTGGGAGTCTCTATGGCTGATTCCAACAGGCCTTGATCACGGAGACCTACACCGCCACCATAGCGTTCTAATTGGCGCTTGTGGATGTGTAGAGCGTCCTGGTATGAGAGAAAGTCGACATCAGTCATTCAGCGAGTTTTTTATAGACTTCGTCGTACTGTTCAAAAGAGGCTTCAAGCACCTGATCCAGTTGCGCCAGGCGCTTTTCTTGTGATTTGATGGGCGTGATCACCAGGGACTCACCCTGGATAGATAGATCTAAGTCTGTCTCAGGACTGATCTGGAGTAGTTTCATGAGCGTACGGTCAATAATGACAGAGTAGCTTGTCCCTGTCTTTGCCAGTCGTTTCGTCATTCCCATTTTGAATCCTCCCAAGAGTCGTTATTTATATTCTTATCATATTCTTATTTCATACGAACATGATAGTGATTTGTCCATTTTGTTTTGATGTGCCTTATTGCCACCTGGAAGCCAGCCTTTTTCTGGGTGGTGCAGTTTCCGGGGACAGGTCAACACTAAAGTCACCTAAGCCATTTACATAGCGAACTCTCTTGGATACAAAAGAAAGAATATTTACGGAAATTTTCTCGTCATAGGATCTATGAAGTATCCTAATATAATTTGGATCTGAAGTTAAATAAGGATAATACCCCCAGCCCAAATTCTCCATAACATCTTGGCTTGCAATATCTTCTATTGATCCTGGGGGCATAGTGTCAAGTACTTTTTTATAGGTTGGTAAATCAAGAGCAGCTCTTTTTTCCAGCTCTAACCCCAGAGGCAAAATCTTAACAATAGGTGCGGCAAAAGACCAACCGGGATAACAGTCATCTGGTGATAAGCAATAGTCTTTCATCGAAGCCGCTTCAAATACCTGCTTCAAGACAATCGTTTGCTTTTGGGTCAGTGCTCCCTCTGGTAATTCAAGAGTCGCTACCCCAGGCAAGTCCACAACTCCCCCCTCCGGCCCAATGGCATTGATCCCCGGCGGGAATGGCGCGGGCTCACTTTGTTGCAGCCAGAGCATTTGAAAATCACTGATCTGCTGGGCATTAAAACGCAACACAAATTGCTGACCATCCGGGCTATACCAATCAGCGGGCACTGGCACGGGCCGGTTGCCCAATTCGTACCACTGCCCTTTGGCATCCCGATTCAGAGTGTCATCGACATAGTAGAGATCATCCTTTGAGATGCAGACTGCTATTCCCTTTAAGTGGGCCTTGTGTATGCAATAAAGTCTCCAGGGTATTGGCTGGAAACTGGATCTTGGCCTGGCCGTCAGTGGCGTCATCATCAAGGATCTTAAAGCTGTTGCCCGCTTGCAAGACCAGCTGAAATTCACCACTTTCGGGGATCAGAATCTGAGATTGTCCCTGGGCTTTTTTACTGCGAAAGCGAGCCACATAGCTTTGTTGGCCTTTGGCCGCCACCGAAAAATCGGGTGCGGTTTGCTGACTGTCTGTGAGTGCTTGCTCCAGCAAAGCATCCAGCTCAGTTTCACGATCAGGGGACGGGGCTTTCAGACCACTGGTTTTGACCATACTGGGGAAGGTCACTGTCTTGGGTGGCATCGACTGGGGCGCACTTACCATGACCACAACTAAGAAGAGGTGAGCAAGCATTGGAACCCCTATGTTTTTCTTTCATTATACGCTGGAGGAAAAGCTACTGCTTGCAGGGTGCGCTGTCATTATTCGACTGACTCGCGAGTTCGAAATGATCCTGTCCTAACCCTGATTTTCTGCGATCTACGGCATGACAGGGGACTTTCAATTGCGTCAATTGATTGCTGAAAATACCGTCTACTTCCAGCTGAATACTTCCATCGAGATAGGCACCATTGACGCCTTTGAACTGCAATTCCTGGCTTAATAAGTCACCATTTGAGTCCTTATTTTCTTTTAAGACCTTGTCCACAGCTGATCGCACCCGTGTGCCATCCTGACTTTCCATCCAGATCAGACAGGTTTCTCTTTTACAATCCACATTTTCGACGGTCACAACCATTTTGGCGAGTTCATCTTGCTCAAAAATGTTTGGGATTTGATCTCCATTTGAGGCGACCTGGACCGGGTATTGGGTGGGGTCATATGCTTTTGAGATTGTTGCTACCGGGCCCACAAAGACCTCAGCATTAAACTTAAAGCCTTTCGATAAATTGTTCGGTGGGCTGCCATATGATGAGAGAGAATCTAACCAGAGCGTATTGGTTAGCGTTAATACCGCTGATTTAGAGGGACTCTGTCTAGAGAAATCAGCTAAGTTTAAGATTTTAGTCTTGTCTGAAATAAAGTTTGTTGATAAATTGGGTTCACGTATTGTCGTTACTATCGGCCCAGGAGAAGTCGATTCTGTAAAAGCCTGACCTTCGGTGTTGTCTAAGCCAGCCAAACTTAAGATCAAATGATCTCTTTTGTTTATTTGCTTATAGCTCCACAGTTCATCTATAGAGGGGCTGATCATCTTAACGTAAAGAGGGGTTCCTGGTTTTAGATCAGCATCAGGCTGCAGCAAAAAATAACTTGCCGACATAGGATCTGTGTTCTCTAAGTGAATGGGCAGTGGGGCGTATTTATCGTGGCTTGACTTGATGAGCTGCGTGTTATAGGCAACGGGAGGAATATTCTGTAAGTCAAAATAAGAGATTTTGTTTTGCAATAAAGCATTTTGAGCATAGATATTCATTCTTTCAGAAAGGTTGCTTCCTTTGGTTTCAAGCACTTCATTAACGGCCACAGCCGTTCGTGCGGCGTGGGTATCTCTTACTCGATGATTCGCTAAATTATTAACCATCTGAGGAATTGTCAAGACACCGTAGTCCAGCACTTGATTCGACCAAAAAGAGACAGTTTCGTATGCTGTAGCGCCGTTAAAGGGGTTTCTACCAATCAAGCTCGCATTAATTTTATTCAAGCCGTTGATTCTCTCTGCGTGTTTTAGCTTAGACACATCCAATTTTTCATTTTTGACTTTGTCTAAAAACAAACTGGCTGCGTAAGTACCTACATAAGCGGCTGTCCCTTCTATAAACCATGTATCATCGGAATCAAAGCGATCTGATTGTTTGTCATAGTAAAACATCTGAAAGGCATGAAAAAGTTCATGTGCAGAAGTATCTATATTGTCAGCTAATTTGAACTCTGCTCTCGTAATGCTGGAGAAATTCAATGATAAATCCACCCCGATAAAAGGAGCATTTGCTAAATCATTTACTTTCGTTCGACCCTGCGTATCAAAAACAGGGCTAGCGAGTCCACTGACGGGACTTCCTCTATATGAAAGCCCATCAACCAATTCAACAGAAATATAGATTTTCTCACTACCGCTTTCTTCAATTGGAAAACCTCCTTTAGGAGGAGGCATATTCCAAATTTCCACACCTGAAAAAACATTTGAATCAATTAAATTATTTGATGGATCAGGCTGATTAAATAATTGGTATGCAAACTCTAAATACTTAGCAGCATTCAAAATGCCTTCTTTGCATAATTTAGGTGAAAGAGAGAAAATACGAAATTTATTAGTAATAATCTCTCTTTCTTCTGGAGTAATGCAAGATTCCTCAGTTGGAGTCACTATTTGCTTTATGCGAAACTCTTCTAAAGATTCAGTATAACTTATTCTCCTGGATACAAATGAAAGAATTTTCACAGGTATTTTTGCATCATAAGTTCTATGAAACCCTCTTCTAATCTTAGGGTTTGAAGTTAGAAAAGGATAATATCCCCAGTCTAAACTCACCATAACATCTTGACTTGCGATATCCTCAATGGCGCTCGGGGGAGCAAAATCAAGTACTTTTTTATAGGTAGGTAAATCAAGTGCTGCTCTCTTTTCTAGCTCTAATCCCAGAGGTAGAATCTTAACAATGGGCGCTGCGAAAGACCAACCGGGATAGCAGTCATCTGGCGATAAGCAATAGTCTTTTATAGAAGCCGCTTCAAACACCTGCTTCATGACAATCGTTTGAGATTGCGAAAGTGCTCCTGCAGGCAGCTCAAGGGTTGCCACCCCAGGCAACTCCACAACGCCCCCGTCTGGCCCAATCGCATTAATCCCCGGCGGGAATGGCGCGGGTTCACTCTGTTGCAGCCAGAGCATTTGAAAGTCAGTGATCTGATTCGCTGCAAAACGCAACACAAATTGCTGACCATCCGGGCTATACCAATCAGTGGGGACTGGCACGGGCCGATTGCCCAATTCGTACCATTGGCCTTTGGCATCCCGATTCAGAGTGTCATCGACATAATAGAGATCATCTTTGAGATGCAGGCTGCTATTCCCTTTGAGTGGGCCCTGGGTGTGCAAAAGGGTCTCTAAGGTAGTGGCTGGAAACTGGATCCGGGCCTGGCCGTCAGTGGCGTCGTCATCGAGGATCTTAAAGCTGTTGCCCGCTTGCAAGACCAGCTGAAACTCACCGCTTTCGGGGATCAGAATCTGAGATTGTCCCTGGGCTTTTTTACTGCGAAAGCGAGCCACATAGCTTTGTTGGCCTTTGGCCGCCACCGAAAA
>JBBKWI010000100.1:0-22181 GCA_037968875.1 Candidatus Sericytochromatia bacterium
ATCCTACACTCAGCAAACTGACAAAAAATCAGAAAAGGAATCTGCTCATGGTCACGGGCATCTAGGCATCTTTTCATATCCCCCGCGCACCCGCTTAGACGCTAAGCGCCACTCTGGAGTGTTTAGCCAGAGCGCAAAGTGAATCTTTCTGGCGTAAAACCCCATTGAGCCGTTAGACGGGTTGTGCTAATATGACCTGTGCCGTTGCCGACGTAGCTCAGATGGTAGAGCAATGGTTTCGTAAACCATAGGCCAGCAGTTCGATTCTGCTCGTCGGCACTTTTACCATCACTTAACTTCAGATAAAGGATCGTACGCCATGATCTTTCGCTTTTTGCTTCGCCGCCTGGGTCTAATGGCCATCATCCTGTTAAGTGTCTCTTTTATCGTCTTCTCTTCGGTACGCATGATTCCGGGCGATCCCGCTCAAGTGATGTTAGGCGAGCGCGCCACCGAAGAATCCCTGGAACGTTTGCGTGATCAACTCGGGCTTAATCAGCCCTTCTTAATTCAGTATGCCAGCTATGTCGGGCGCATCGTGACTCAGGCTAGCCTGGGTGACTCGATTGTCACCAACAACCCTGTGTTCACAGAAATCGCTCAGAAGTTCCCGGCCACAATTGAGTTAGCCGCGGCCGCCATGTTTTTGGCGGTACTATTTGGGATCTCGATCGGAATCTTGGCTGCTGTCTATCGCAATTCCTGGATCGATCATCTTTCGATGGTCGGCGCCCTGACCGGTGTTTCGATGCCGATTTTCTGGTTGGGCCTGATCCTGATGATGATCTTCTCGGTCTTTTTGGGCTGGCTGCCACTCTCGGGCAGGCTCAGTATTGTCAACGACTTAGAGCCCATCACCAATTTCTATATCCTCGACAGCATTTTGCAAGGCAATGCTTACGCTTTCTTTGATGCCCTGCATCACCTGATCTTGCCTGCGATCACCCTGGCGACAGTACCCACGGCGATTATTGCACGCATGACCCGCGCCAGTATGTTAGAAGTACTCGAGCAAGACTATGTCAAAACAGCGCACGCCAAAGGGGTTTCCAAGTTTAAAGTTGTGACCCGTCATGCCCTGCGCAATGCAGCGATTCCGATCACCACGATCGCAGGCTTACAACTGGGCCTCTTGCTCAGTGGCGCTGTCTTAACAGAGACTATTTACGCCTGGAACGGACTGGGATCCTATGTCGTCAATGCAGTTAACGCCCGTGACTTCCCTGTCGTTCAGGGCTGCGTACTGGTCTTCGCCTTTACCTTTGTGATGGTCAATCTCTTGGTGGACCTGAGCTATTTCATGCTGGATCCTCGCATACGCGAAAAAGGCGTCTAAGCTTTAGATTCCAACACAGTCTCTGGTATCAGGTGATGAAAAATTACCACGGGTCTCTACTTTAAAACGAATCGCTGTGCGTTCTTCACCATTGATCAGCACATCTGAAAAAGAAGGTGTGCAGACCAGATCAACACCGGCAGGAGCCATATAACCCCGCGCAATCGCAATCGCTTTGACCGTCTGATTAATCGCTCCAGCACCAATCGCCTGTAATTCACAGACGCGTTTTTCTCGAATCACGCCTGCAATGGCTCCAGCAACGGACGCGGGCTGAGAAGATGAAGCCACCTGTAATAATTTCACCATGAAATTGTCCTGCTCTCTTTAAAACACATAATTACTTAACACTTATTAATATGATTCTATCACAGCACCCAGACTGCGCTGCAACGGTTTATAGCAAAGCCTTGAGCCTGATTAGAATCTCAATTGACTTGTGAGCCCTGCGTTTTTGCATCAGCGAGCGGATATGCTATTATTTTATGCAGTTTAACAGACGCATTTGCATAGAATATGGAACCCGCTTGTTGTCTGAGAAGTCTGTTATTAAATAAAAAGTCATCCTTTGCCCACCAATATTTGAGGAGCATTAATACCGCTATGAAACGTAATATAGCCCTGGCCGTGGCATCATCCTTGTGTATCATTTCTTGCCAGCCACCCCAACAGGTCACGAACGTAGAGGTTTTCCGCCTCGAAGGTAATGTATTGGTTCCCCAACAAGACCAATCGATTCGACCCAATCAACAAAGCTTTAACCCCTTGTCTTTATTAATGCCTGACGCCCTGGCCGCTACAGGGCTGCGCAATGTCGCTGCTGGCGTTGAAGTCCGCCTGATTCGAATCGATGACGAAGGGGCTCCTGTCTCAAATGAAGCCCTGGCCACTGCCACCACCGATGCCAACGGCCACTATATTATGGACGTCCCTTCAGATGTCAGCTTACCCGCTGCTAACCTGGTGGTCGAAACCGGCAATTATCCGACCGGTAACTATTTACGCAATTTCGCCACTCAGGAGCAGCTCGATCTAAGCCCCGTGACCACGGCCATGGTGCAATTAATTGTCGATCGTTCAGAGCCCTTGTTCTCGCTGCCGGTGAATCTGATTCAAGAAGCGCGCACTCTCTCTGAGCAAGGCGCGCAGTCGATCGATTATTCCAGCGTCAATTTAAGCAACGCCCTTTCGAATACACTCTCAAGTCTCAGAGCAAACGGAACCCTTTCTAGCCGTCTTGATCAATTGCTAACCCGTGTCTTATCGGGTAAGGTCCTGGCCCCCAATGGCCGTATCGCTGTCGCCCCCCGGCTTAAGATCGATCAGTTTTTCATGCCTGCTGCCGAAGCTTTGAGTGGGATTCAAGCCGTTTCATCGAACGTCACCGTGACCCTCTCTCAAATCGATAATAATGGCAATGTGGTCGGCTTACCCCTGGCCAGTGCCAAAACCCGCTCTGATGGTTCGTATTCGATTGTCTTGCCAGCCCAGGCCCAGCTCAGCAGCGAATACGCTGTATCTGTCGGCTCTGGTCCCAGTCTGATGCGCGCGATGCTCAGTGGCAGCTCACAATTGGATATTTCTCCCCTCAGTGAAATGACAACCCGCCTGATCCTCGAAAACGGCAGCATACTTAGCCAGCCCAAGATTCCGATTACAGAGTATAGCGCTCCTGAGATCATCGCCGTTTTAGATGCCGTACAGCGCAGTACCGCCAGCACGTCTGTGGGTGGCGCAAGCACCGTCTCTGGCGTGCTATCAGTGATTGAACCCGTCGTCAAAGCCGATGCCACTGTGATCGGCAATTTACGCGCCGCTGGCGGTATCCCTGGTCCAGCAATCAGCAGTGTCAGCCCGGTCACCCCTAAAGACACCGTGATTTTAACCGGCAGCGCCCAGGCTGGCAGCCTGATCACCGTCGAGGGGGGCACCCAATTGGTCTCTTTGGCCGTCCCGGCAGGCAGCACGCAATTTACAATTCCTGTGCCTTTAAAACGCAATTCTAGCCACACCCTGCTGGTCCGAGCTGTCGTAGGTGGCGTTTCTTCTCTGCCTTCGCAAGTCCAGATCCGTACCGACACGCTCAACCCCCGGGTCGTCGCCAGTAAAATTATTGCCCGCAACCCCAGCGGTAACTCGTTTGAAACGATTATTACCGGTTCTTCAGGTGCAATTGAAGATCAGGGACGCTCGACGATTCGAATTACAGGCCCTAAGCTAGGCAATGCCACTACAATCCAAACAAACGAAAGCGGCGCCTTTGAAGCACGCTTAGCTGCCGACTCAGGGGATATCCTGACCTTACAAGTAACCGACGAAGCCCAAAACTCGACAACAGCTCAGATTGTGGTTGGGGGCCCAGGCCCTGTTGTGACTTCGGTCCGGCAAGAAACCACGATTCAACGCGATGCGCCTTTCGCCGATCGCGTAATCACCCTGGCTGGTGCGGGCTTTGATCCGATACTAACCAATAATCAGATCACCTTTATCAGCCCAGCAGGCACTGTCAATAGCACACCGCGCTCGGTCTCTACAGACCGTCGCACCCTGGTCGTGCCCGTACCTGAAGGCCTGGCAGGTAAGCTCAATGACTTACCTGCGGAAGTCCGAGTTCAGGTCACTGTCGGCGGTATCCTGAGCAACGATGATCGCAAGTTTACCCTCTTGCCCAAAGTGTCTTTCCTCAATCAATCTAAACTGAGTGGCAATGGCAAATCAGAGTACTTCCATTTTGATCCCACGCGTCAAAATATATTTATGACAAATCAATTGGGTTCTGACTCACAAATTTTGACCTTTGACACCAATGGCAATGTGCAAAGTCGCAATATTGCTGCGAGTATTACTCATGATTCGATCTTCCGGGATGCGACACTTGATAATACGGGTAATTTACTGGTTAGCAATTTTGATGCCACCCTGGCTGGCAAGCCACGCCAATTGCCCGAGCTTCGCCCTTCCTATCGGGTCTCACACTACCAGTTGCTGGGCACAGGCGCGACGCTGGCCATGAACAAGCGCGTGACTGAGTCTCCTGAACTCGGCTTTGAGCCAGGTGCAATTGCATTTAGCTCAACCACCAATAAAATTTACGTTGCCCTTCCCAATCAGGGACGCATCGTTAAAATGGACTTTACAGGCAATATTTTTGGACGCGCCGACACCTTACTTTCTGGTTTGCCCAAACCGATCCGAGATCTGGAATTAGACCCCAGCGGTCGCTTTATGTATCTTTCACTGGGTGAAGATTTATCCGTCTATCGTTTGACCCTGAATGCCCAGGGAGATGTAGATTTGTTCGATAGCAATTTTGCTAAGAATCTGGGGAATGGCAATGGCCATTTGACCGTAGACAATGACAATAATCTCTATGTCAGTCTGGGTACAGGCATTGAGCGCATCAATGAGCAAGGACAGCGTGTCAATTTGGTGCCGATTTTAGACGGTCAGCAACCCACAGTTGGCATTGTCTTTGTTAACAATCAGCTCTATGTGAATCAACTCAATCGCCCGGATCTCTTCAGAATTGCTCCTTAACGGTTGATGGAAGATAAAGATGCTCCAGCCAATCGTTTCACGCGTTTGGCTCAACAAAACTGGCTGCCTGACGCCTTATTGCGTAGCAGCCAGTTACCTCAGGCACTTTTTCATCGGGACGGGCGTTATTTTGTCAACGCTGCCATCGAAGAGCGACTCGAAAAGCTAGATTTATTTCTATTGCAAATTCATCAGCACCTGAGTTTGAGTCAGGTGAATCGGGATGAAGCCAGTTTTTGTTATGATTTGGAATCAGAATGGTCTGCCGAACTAATACAAATTGCGCCCGATCTGTACTGGATTCATCTCCATGTTTTCCCCAATCTGGAAGTTCTAAATCTCCTGTCAGAAATGATTGTGATCACCAATCCGACTTATCAAATTGTCTATGCCAATGACTGTGCGATAAATTATTATCAATTGCAAGCCAGTGACTTTTATGGACAAACAGTGGATCAGATCATTCATGCCGCTGCTTTGCATGCTTCCAATGAAGAATTACTGCTCCTGCTGCATGATAAGGGTCAAACCGAAGAAATATTCGTGAATTATCTCCCCAACGGCGAAGAGACCTATACCCTGAGTCAAATCGTGGTCTTGCCCAATCAATATATTATGAGTATTAACCGGGATATTACGCGCCAAAAAAACTTAGAAACCCAGCTTTCTCAAACCAAAAGTCGCTTGCATTCACTGCATGACTCGATCACAGAAGGCTATCTTTTACTCAGCCTCACAGGGAACATCTTGTCAGTCAATTGTGTCTTTACAGATTTTGTCCAATCACTTTATCAGCATCAACTAGAGATTTCCAGTGATATTCGACAATTGAACTTGCCAGATTTGGATGTTTATCTTCAATGGTTTGACAGCGCACGTCAGGGAACTGAAATTTCCGTGATCCGTGAGCTCAAAGGCAATCACGAAAAAAAATTATACATTCAGTTTCACTTCGCACCCGTCCGCGATGAAAAAGGAGAGATTTGGGCCGTATCAGTCCTTGCTGAAGATCAAACCTCTTTCCATCAAATCTCTCAAGACGCTGAAAAAACACGTTTGCGCCTGCAGAGTCTCGCCGATATGGTCCCGGGTAGTCTTTACGAGTATGAATACAGCAGTCCATCAGAACCCCAATGGTTTAGCTATTTAAGCCAAGGAAGCCAGGAGATTTTTGGCTTTACACCCGAATGGATTATTCAACATCCGCTGGAATTTTTAGAACATCTCAATTTAGACGACCGCAAGAAGATGCAGCAGGAACGGTTCGTCTCTGCGGAAAATCTCTCAACCTGGGAGTCCAGCTTTCGCTATACTCACCCTGACGGCTCATTGCGTTGGATTTTGGGCAGATCATTGCCAAAAAATATCGATGGGAAAATACTCTGGTCAGGGATTTTTATAGACACGACCGAGATCAGAGAAGCCCAACACGCCTTAGAAGAAAGTCGCCAGACGGTTTTGGCCATGATCGAAAACACAACCGATAGCATCTGGCTGATTAACGACAAGATGGACTTAGTCATGGCAAACTCGACTTGCCTCGATAATAGCGCCGTTTTTTATGGACGTCGGGTGCAAGCCGGTGATAATGTGGTGGACTATATGTCTGATCCCAGACCTGATCGGGCACGCGTCTGGGAAGCCGCTTATAAGCAGGCCCTGCAAGGGGAACGGGTCGTTGAAGTTATGGTTGAGCATTTTGAAGGCAACACTTACTACGTCGAGTGCGCCTTCAACCCCGTCATGTATCAAGAGACAGTCAAGGGCTGCCTGGTAATTTCTCGCGATATTACGGCCTATAAGCAAAGTGAACAGGCCTTACAAACTCTGAACCAGGAGCTGGAAACGCGTGTCAACGAGCGCACTCAGGAATTTTTACAAGCCAAAGAAGCTGCTGAAATGGCCTATCAATCTAAGTCTGTTTTTTTGGCCAATATTTCTCATGAAATCCGTACCCCGATCAATGTCGTGATGGGCTACACCGATTTACTCGAAAACAATTTGAAACAACACCCTCAGCCTGGCAATTCCATCGATCTGATTCAGGGGATTAAAAACAGTGGTAAGAATCTATTGGTCTTAATCAACGATCTCTTAGACCTCTCAAAAATAGAAGTCGATAAACTTGAGCTTCAGCCAGAATCATTCGTGCTGCGCGACATGCTCAATGAAATTCACCATATTTTTGAAGTCAGATTACAACAAAAGCAAGTCAAACTGGAAACAGATTATGCAGAAAATTTACCGGAACGGGTCTTTCTGGATGAAATTCGCCTGCGCCAGGTTTTATTTAACTTGCTCGGCAACGCCGTCAAATTTACAGCAGAAGGCACGATTTGTTTACGCGCGCGACTTGAGCAAGCGCTGGACCAAAGCGAGTACTTGATTTTTGAAATTGAAGATACAGGCATTGGTATCAACCCGGAGTCACAAGATTCGATTTTTCAGGCTTTTGTACAACAAGATGGACAATCCAACAAAAAATATGGGGGCACGGGTCTTGGATTAGCCATTACCTTACGCCTCGTCAAAATGATGCAGGGTGAAATCAAGCTGACTAGCCAACCGACCCAGGGAAGCTTGTTTCAAGTACGCTTACCCTATACAGCGGCTCCAGACCAGATTTCCAGCACCCCTCAACAAGCCATCACAGGATTATTTATTGGCAGCCTGTCTGCTTACCAGCATCTGCTCGCTCCGCCAGAGCAGATTAGCTATTGTTCAAACCTGGCAGCCGCTCGACAACAAGCCCTGCCAATTGAATGGCTGCTACTGGAGCTACCTGAACAGGAGAATGAGTCGCTGCTATTGCTCAAAGCCATGCGCAAAGATTGGCCTGATCATCGGGCAATGGTAATCGCTCAACAAGCAGCCCAGGCCAAATGGTGTCAAGATTTTAAGATTTCGGCCTGGTTTAATCTCAAGCAGCAGCCAGAAGAGTTCCAGTTGTTATGGGAACACCTCTTACCCAGTCTAACAACAGAAGCGGGTTCAGGCATTACACAGCAAATCGAGCTTTCAGAGCCATTGCAGCGGCAAATTCAAAAATCCTGGGCCGCTGTCGATCAACATTCATTTGACGATATCGCACAATTTGCAACTCTCTTAAACAATTGGGGACAACAAAATCAGGAGCCAGCTTTGCTTGAACAAGCTCAGCAATTACAGAAAGCAGTCGAACATTTTGATATTCAATTGATTCAAGAGCAGCTCAAAATTTGCGCCAGCCAGTTGCGACTCTCATGAATCAACAAGCTCAAATTTTAATTGTTGATGATGTGGCCCAGAATATTCAGATCATTGCCAGCATGCTTAAAAGCAAACCCTATTCCCTGAGTTTTGCTCAGAGCGGCCCCGTCGCTTTGGCCTTACTCAACAAACGCGGCTTTGACTTAATTTTATTAGATTTGCAAATGCCGATCATGGATGGTTTTGAAGTCTGTCAACGCGTTTCAGATACTCTGTATAATGCCGATACCCCGGTGATTTTTCTGACAGCCAATGCGGGTACAGACCTGACTGTCAAAGGATTTCAAATGGGAGCCGTCGACTATATTTCAAAGCCCGTAGAGGCCCTTGAGCTGCAGGCACGTGTTCGCACCCATTTGGAGCTTAAGCGTGCCCGTGATCAGATTCTGAAACAAAACGAACGCCTGCAAGAACTCAATCAGGGTAAAAATGAATTGCTCAGTATGGTTTCTCATGATCTACGCAACCCTTTAACCGTCATGATGTCAGGCATCGATTATCTTTTGCGGCATGTGCCAGTTTCCGCAGATCGCTTACAACGCCGTCTTAAAAATATGTTTTTGGCAGTCGAACGCATGCAGTCGATCATTGAGCATTTCTTAAGCCGCGAAGCCATTCGCATGGGATACCGACCGGTCCACTATCAGCAGGTACAGATCCAGCAATTATTCACGTCTGTGGTTTCCCATTTTGCTCAGCAGATAGAAGAAAAAAAGCTCACAATTCACTTGAGTACTGAGAACTTCAGCTTGCATACGGATCCAGCTGTGATCACACAAATTCTGGATAATTTATTATCCAATGCCATCAAGTACTCCCCCCCAGAGAGCAATATTCAATTGTCTGCCAGCTTATTTGATCAGCAATGGTTCCTTTCGATCCAGGATGAGGGGCCCGGCTTTACCCTTGATGAACAACAACATCTCTTTGAACAAGCCGGACGCCGCTCAGCAATACCCACTTCAGGAGAAGCGTCTCATGGTTTGGGATTGATCATCGTCAAAAAATTAGTCGATTTATTAAAAGGCGAGATCAGCTGCCATTCAGCTCCTGGTCAGGGAGCTTGCTTTGAAATTGATTTTGAACGCCTGCTGCCTGAAATAGATCCAGTCCCCTAAGCTAGTACGATCAAAATTTCAGCTCGCAGCATGAAAAAATGTGCAACAAATGCGTAATCAATTTGGAGGCCTCTCATGAAAAAACACGCTTTCTTTGCAATCCTTGTGATGCTCAGCCTAACGACTTCACCTGTTCAGGCAGAGCAAGTGATTGCCTATTCGATTCAGCAGCCCGAGCGATTTGTGCACAGTCAATCTCAAAGCTGGCAAACACTGTATAGCCCGCCCAAACGCGCCCGCAATATTCAGGTCACTAACAGAGGAAAGTTGATCTTTGAAATGAATCAGGGCAAAGATTGGGACTGGTATGAACTAGACCCCAAAACCGGTACCAATCGTCTGATAGCCAAGTCCTCCTGGTTTAAAAACGGCTTTTTATCTGTTTTACCCGTGCAGCGTTCTGACGGCAGCTATTACGCCAAGCAGATTCAGTCCTTTAGTTCAGAGATTTATCGTGTTAGCGCAACCGGCCCCAGCCCGTTTTTGACACGTTCTGGTCTCTATGACTTTGTCTCTCTCAGCGATGGCTCTTATGCTTATGTGATCTGGAATGGGCACGGCACAGAATCAAATGATTTTTCAGACTTTATTCCGGGTCAGCAAATGCAGCTCTGGCACAAGCCCCTGTCAGGCAAAGCAAAATTATTGGGACGCTTTGATACGATCAGAGACTTGCAAGCGGTGGGCCACAAGCTCTTATTTTTTACCCCAGGGCAGCAACAAGGTAGCAAAAGCTGGAAGCTAATCGCTTATGATCTGAAAGCCAATCAAGCCAAAACCCTGACTGAGATCCCTAAAAGCAGCTCACGGGGAACGCCCCAGCTAATCTCTTGGCCACAGTCAGACTGGATTGTCTATGAAACAGCAATGCCACAAGATCACTTTGCCGAACGCGAGTTGATCCGGCACCAAGTCAGTACCGGAGACAGACAATCTCTGGGCCAGCAAGGGGCTTTTATGCTGCAAAAAGGCCAGGGGCAACCCGGCTATCTAACCGGGATTCAATATGGCCCCAAAGGCAGTGCCAGCCATGAACTGGTCACTTATCGCTTAAGCAGCGGGGCAGTGGTTCAGCGAACCCCTTATCTCTGGAAAGAGATCGCTCCCGATCGGGCAATCTATTTGCCTTAAATCAGAAAAGGTAAAAAAGAAAGCTTGAAATGAGATCCGCAAGTACAACAGATACCCATCCGATCGCTGCTGCAGTCGGTTTTTTGGGCATGTTATTTTTTGGTAGCTGGCTGGGAAGCAGCGGCGGAGCTCAGCAGCTCAACCCTCTGGTAAGCTTTGCAACGGCTCTGATTTTCACTTCGCCCTTTATAGGCATCTATCTCTTTGGAGAAGACGTGATACAACGCCCCTGGTTTGTGGTGGTGCCCATTGTCGGGCTTATTCTCCCGCCTTTAGTGGGCGGCGGCATGAAAGGCGAAGGGATTTTGCTTTCAGCACTGCCTATGTTCGTCGCGATGGTTGCTGTACGTCTTTATTACAGCGATAGCTAGCCTCTATCTCAAGGCCGCCAATTGGATTTGACTTCTCTGTATCAAGCTCGTCGGTGTTGCTTCTGGCTGTTGATCGGCCAGCCCACGCGTCATTGGCACCCCTGCAAAGAGCAACAGCAAGCCAATCCAGGCAAAGGACAATGCCATCAACAACTTGGCCCGTCGCACACCTTGATCTGATTCAGCGTTAACCAGTGTGGCGTAATTACTAAGCACTTGCCCCAGAAAAAGCAGACTCAAGACAGCCAAAACCGGGTAGAAAAACAACAAGATCTGCAAGGCACGCGCCCAGGGCAAAGATAGGCTAGGGAAGCTCTGCAAAACAGAGAGCTGGAGATCAGTATCCAAAAATCGCATCAAAATCAGCAATGCATAATAAGCCAGCATTGCCCCTACATAGATCAATTTCTTCATTCAAATTCCTTTCGGGTCGACACATACTCATCGAGGCAAATTCGACCCATCGGTGCCTCTGCTTAATCGGATATCTCTAGCAGATTCAAACGAAAAAGCCAGCAGAAAAGTAAATCTCTGCTGGCTCCTCGTTTCGATTCGATTTTAGATACTCGCCAGAATCTGGTTCAGTGTTTCGCTTGGTCGCATGGCTGCAGCGACTTTGGCATCATCAGGATGGAAATAGCCACCCATATCGACTGCCGCGCCCTGAACTTCATTGAGCTCAGCCACGATTTTGTCTTCCTGGCTGCTAAGTTGCTCGGCGATGGGGCCAAATTTAGCTTTTAAGTCGGCATCATCTGATTGCAGTGCCAGGGCTTGTGCCCAGTACAGACCGAGATAGAAATGGCTGCCGCGATTGTCGAGTTGATTGACCTTGCGCGAAGGGGATTTATCACTGGTCAGATACTGACTATTGGCATTGTCGAGGGCTTTAGCAATCACCATCGCCTTGGCATTGCCGGTTTTGCTGGCATAGTCTTCAAGCGAAACGGCCAGGGCCAGAAATTCGCCGAGAGAGTCCCAGCGCAGGTGGTTTTCTTTTTCAAATTGCTGCACGTGCTTGGGGGCCGAGCCGCCGGCACCGGTTTCGTACAAGCCGCCACCGGCTAACAAAGGCACGATCGAGAGCATTTTGGCTGAGGTCCCCAGCTCTAAAATCGGGAAGAGGTCTGTCAGATAATCCCGCAGTACATTACCTGTGACAGAAATCGTATCCTGACCCTGGCGTACCCGTCCCACAGTATATTTCATCGCCTCAACTGGCGACAGAATTTGGATATCCAGGCCATTGGTATCATGGTCAGACAGATAGGTTTCGACCTTTTTGATCAATTGGGCATCATGAGCTCGGTTTGAGTCGAGCCAGAAAATCGCCGGGCTAGCGGTCGCACTTGAGCGATTGACAGCCAGCTTGACCCAATCTTTAACAGCAATATCTTTGGTTTGGCACATTCTCCAGATGTCACCCGTGGCGACATCATGTGAGAAGACGGCGTCGTCGCCTTTTTGCACGCGAATCTGCCCGTTGCCAGGCGCTACAAAGGTTTTGTCATGGGAGCCGTATTCTTCGGCTTTTTGAGCCATCAGACCCACATTGGCGACATTGCCCATCGTGGTGACTTCAAATTTGCCATGGGCCTGGCAGTCTTCGACCACAGCCTGATAAATACCGGCGTAACAACGATCAGGAATCATGGCGACCATGTCTTGCAATTTGCCATCAGGGCCCCACATCTGACCACTGGTGCGTAAGGCAGCAGGCATTGACGCATCGATAATAATATCGCTGGGCACATGCAGATTGGTAATACCCCGATCTGAATCGACCATTGCTAACGCAGGCCGATCCTGATAGACCGCTTGCAGATCGGCTTCGATCTGACTTTTTTCAGCTTCAGGCAATTGGCTGATTTTGCTATAGACATCGCCCAGACCATTGCTGGAGTCCACGCCTAATTTAGCAAAGGTCTCAGCATATTTTTTGAAAACCGCTTGATAGTAAACCTGAACACAATGACCAAAGATGACCGGGTCAGAGACTTTCATCATCGTGGCTTTCATATGTAACGAGAGCAAAATGTCTTCTGTTTTGGTTTTTTCAATTTCCTGCTCAAAAAAGGCGCGCAGCTTGGCAACTTGCATACGTGAGGCATCGATCACCTCACCGGCTAAAAGCGGTGTGCTTTGTTTGAGTACGGTCACGTCACCTGACTCCGCGACAAACTCGATCCGCACATCACAGTCACTGTCCATCGTGGCAGACACTTCGCTGCCATAAAAATCGCCTTCAGCCATGTGTGCCACGCGGGTTTTAGAGTCAGAGCTCCAATCGCCCATAGAATGGGGATGGGCTTTGGCGTAGGCCTTGACTGGCCCGGCAACACGGCGATCTGAATTGCCTTCACGCAAGACCGGGTTCACTGCTGAACCAAGCGCTTTGGCGTAGCGCTGTTTGATCTCGGCTTCGGCCTCGTTTTTGGCTTCTTCGGGATAGTTGGGTAAGGCATAGCCTTGAGATTGGAGTTCAGCAATTGCTGCTTTGAGCTGAGGGACCGAAGCGGAAATATTGGGCAACTTGATAATATTGGCTTCAGGGGTTTTGGCCAGCTCACCCAATTCGGTTAGGGCGTCGGCAATTTGTTGCTCTGGACGCAAATGATCTGCAAAATTAGCCAGGATACGAGCGGCAAGCGAAATATCGCGGGTTTCGATCTCAATCTGGGCAGTCCCGGCAATCGCTTGTACAATCGGCAAAAAGGATTGGGTGGCCAGGGCGGGGGCTTCGTCTGTTTTGGTGTAAATAATTTTCATAGTGGTCTCATTAAAACGCATTTATGCTCAAAAAGCAGCGTTTAGAAGCTTCCTTTCTCAGGGTCTTTTGATGTTGTATTCTAGCATGAATACTACTTTAGACGATGAATAGCGACTGTCTAAATCAAGCCAAAACAAAAGGCCAGAAAAATCACTAAGTGCACAAGTAAGATCTCTATTTTGTCGCATAAAAGCGTCAATTTTCGAAAAAAGCCTCTCCAAAGACCTTCATGTACTCGCTTGGGGTTCCAAGCATTTATATGGGATACTAGATAAAAAATTGTACCATCAGGATTTACTGGGGATGACCACCCAAAGACTTGAACCACCGGGAAACACAGGCATGCACGATGAGCTCTGGTTTGACGAACCTGATTTCGATCAAACCGTCATAGGACAAGATGCCCAGGCCTTGTTTCAGGCCAATACTGGCATTCGCCTGAAATCAGCTTATAAAGAGCTGGTCCTCTCTTTAACGCCAATTTTGATTGGCAGAGACGCCTCTTGTGGACTGCAATTGCCCTCACGCATGGTCTCCAGACACCACGCTGCGATCTATAAAGCAGGCAAACACCATGTCGTTAGAGATTTGCACTCGACCAATGGCTTAACCCTTAACGACGTACCGGTGACCCGTGCTGTGATTCGGGCCGGTGACACCATCAAGCTCGGCGATCAAACCCTCAAGCTCAGCGAAGGGCCCCTGGCCAATGATGGCTACGCCGATAATTGTGTGGTGGTCTTTATCGATCTAGAAAACTCAACGGCCTTATCGCTAGAATATGGCGATAGCTTCGCCAAAGAGATGCAAGTTGAGATGCAAAAACTTGAAGATCAAATTTTGATTCATCTGGGCAGTCCGGTCAAATTACTCGGCGATGGCCTGATGTGCGCTTTTGGTCTCTGGCCTGTAGATCAAGCCAATTATCAGCCAGCCGATCAGGCCCTGCGCTTTGCCCGCATTGCCACCCGGCACTTTGAAAAACTTGAAAATTACCCGCCGATCAAATTGCGCGTGGGCATACATTATGGCAGTGTGGTCGTCTCTGATCGCGCTGAGCTAGATCTCTATGGCGATACAGTCAATACGGCCGCCCGCCTGGAAGATAGCAACAAGCACTATAATACTCAGATCATGGTCTCTGAAGAATTGCGCAAGCAAACCAAACTGGCTCCCTGCCTACGGGAAGTCGATACGATCCGAGTCCAGGGTCGTGACGAACCGATCAAGATCTACACCTGGGACGAAGAGTTTGTCAAAAAACGCAGTGAAGCTCACCGTGAGCTCTATGGGCAAGCATTACAGTATTATCAGGCAGGTCAATTTGATGCCGCCCGCCAGATGCTCGAAGCTTCTGAAGTCAAAGATCCCCTTTGCGCTCCTTTACTCAAGCGCCTCAAAAACCCCGCCTTCCCTCCTGACAATTGGGATGGGATTTGGTCCTTGAATAAGTCCTAATTCTTTCATATGAAGTCCAAATTCACACATAGAGCTCAACGATAAAAAACGGCGTGCATCAAACTTAAAGCTCTCTATAGAGAGCTTTATCAGATAGGGACGACCAGAGCGAAGAGATTTTTTCGAGGGTCAGGGGCTTGTTCAAAAAACCGACAAGGGAAGGGTACCAAGAGGCTCTAGCCCGATCTTCCTCACTGACTGAAGACGTCAGAATGGCAATTTTGAACGTGTGTTCGGGCAATCTTTGATTCAAAGCAGCCAAAAATCCCCAGCCATCCATGATGGGCATATGAATATCCAACAAGATGATCTCGGGATAATCTGCCCGATCTAAAGCAACCATCCACTCAAGCGCTTCTGAAGCCAGCAGAAAGCAGCGTACTGTTTCAACCTTGCCGCTCAGATTGAGAAAGCTTTCACAAATCAGATTATTGATCGAGTCATCGTCGATGACGATAGCATACTTAAGCATTATGGGTCTCTTTTCTCTGGCTGTGATTCTTTAAAGTAAATATAAAAGCGTGTGCCCTGGCCCAGTTCACTGCTAAATTCCACGCCTCCCCCCAGAACTTCAGCCTGGGTCTTGATCAGATAGAGTCCCATCCCTTTGCCCTCAATATGTGGGTGAAAACGCATATAAAGCCTAAAAAGCTTATCCTGGACCAGGGTTGTGTCCAGCCCCAGGCCGTTGTCTTCGATTGCAATCCAGAGATGTTCAGCTGTCCGGCCACTCGTGACTTGAATCTCAGGCAGCCTATCGGGATGCCGATATTTTATTGCGTTTGAGACCAGATTAAAGACCATGCTTTGAATATAGGTGCTGACACTGAAAAATTGGGTCACAGCAAAGTCACGTTGAACCCAACTCGCGATCTCTGAAAAATCGCTGGAGAGACTATCCAGAACCCTGTCTAATTCGGTATTAAGGTCCACGACCTGACTAATTTCATCTCGGTGACGGCGAATGCTCAGAATCTGGTTGAGATCCAGGATCGTGTCATCCAGTTTCTTGACGGTCTGGCTGAAATGCTTGAAATAGCTCAGACCCTCCGATTGAATATAGTTTCCGATCTCCATCAGATTGATCAGGCCCAATAGATTGGCCACAGGTGAACGCAGATTATGCGAGATGATATATGTAAACTGATTCAGATCCACATTCTTGGCAGTCAACTCCTGAATCAGGGAGTTTTTTTCTTCCACAGCCTGCTTTGTTTTAGTGATGTTCTGGGCGACCACCAGCAAGCGACTCACACGATTACTGTTGTCGGATACGCGCTCAGCATCATCCAGCAACTCCCCAAGCGGCACCATGCTAAAGGCATACCATTCTTCCTGCAGCTCAATTTCAAAACTTTGTTGCTGGCCAGCTAAAGCTTGAATGAGATAGCCCCTCAGCACTTCGGCGACAGCCAGGGGAAAACCATCCAGATAATACTGGCCTTCAGGCCTCCGAATCAGGGTGTTTTTTTCTTGACCTTCTGAAAAGATGCAGCACAGCTGCTGATCGAGCACCATCACCATCCCGCTCGGAAAGTTCTCGGAAATCGAACGGTAGAGTTGCTCGTGCTGCTGCAAATGATGGTAAGTTTGTTTGCGCTGAGTAATGTCGCGAAAATTGGCAATGACTCCCTTAAGATGAGGATCCTGTTTCATGTTTCGCAAAACGGTTTCAACCCAAATCCAGTTTTGATTCTGGTGTCGAAACCGGTATTCGAGCATAGAGCTCTTGCCTGGACAGGCATCCAAAGCAGTCAGGCTTGCCTCCACGGCTGGTTGATCCAGCGGGTGAACGAGTGCCACCAGGTCTTGGCTGCTCAGGAAATCAGCCGTGTATCCCAGCAGTCGCTCTGCTGCAGAACTAACATAGCTGGCAGTTCCCTCGTCACTCATGACGATAATGCCGTCGCTGCTTTTCTCGATCAGGGATCGGAAGGTTTCCTCGCTGCTACGCAGAGTATTCTCGGTTTCTCTTTTTTCCGTTACATCCCTGGAGACACCCAGCACCCCAAGCGGAATATGCTCTGCATTGTAGATGACTTCCAAAGTTAAGGAGACCCAAATGACATGCCCATTTTTGTGCTGGCTCTGGACTTCCAGATTGGGCTCGATCAGTTTGTTGCCACTATAATACAAGCTTAAAAAATACTTGATATCAAATTCAGGGGACATTAATGTCAAGGGCTGGCCAAGCATTTCCTCAGCCTGATAACCGTATATGTTTTCAGCCCCCTGGTTCCAGTAGTTGACGATTCCTTCGAGGTCACAGGCAATCACAGAGTCCGTGACATGGGCCAGAATATCGGACTGAAACAGCAGCAGTTCTTCACGGCGTTTGCGCTCACTGATATTGGTTTGCAAGACGATATAACAGGGATCCTGTCCTGCTATGTCAAGCACAGGTGTGATCACAAGCTCACACCAAAAGGGCAAACCCTGTTGGGTATAAAACAGAATTTCTTCTTGCACTTGCCGATCTTGATCCAGGGCATTCTGAATCTGGATCAAGGTGCCAGGGTCGGTTTGCTCACCTTGTAAAAATAGCGGGGTTTGCTGCTGCAGCAGATCGAGTGTATAGCCGGTTTCACGCAGATAAGCCGGATTGGCAAAATTGATGCGCAAGTCGGCATCCGTGATCAGAACCATATTTGGGATTTGCTGGGCCACCAGCGAGAGTTTGTGAAGCTCAGTCCTGGCCTGTCGCCGTTGGCTGATATCCTGAAATGTCCCGTTAACCCGAATCGTTTTGCCGTTTTGCCGCGTGGCCCGAGAGGTCGCCCGAATCCATGATGTCTTGCCATTCCGGGGCATGAATTCTAGCTCTAGATCATAGGGCTCGCCATGCTCCAGGGTGCGCTGCAAGGCAGACTCCAGTCTGGCTCGGGATGCTGGCAAATAAGACTGAAGGGCCTTTTCAACATCAATCGGTTCATCCTGGGACATGCCATAAATGAGATACACTTGCGGTGTCCAGTGCAGTTCTCCGCTCGATAAGTCGATTTCCCAGCCCCCAATCCCCGTCAGCTTCTGGGTGTCTAGCAACAGGTCTCTGTCTTTGTTGATATCGGTAATATCCCGATAACTGGCAAATTTGTATCGGGCTCCACCTGGAAGGACCAGCAAATCAGCGCTCTTACAAAAATCGATAAATCGCCCATCCTTGCGTGCAACGCGCCATTCCTGCAGGGGCAGAGAGCCGCTCTGTAAAAACTCCTGATTGCTTTGCATGACCTTCTGCTGTTGCTCCGGCGCGACCAATTCCCAGTTGTGAAGCCCGAGGATTTCTTGTTTTGAATAGCCAAACATGTCGCAAAATCTGGCATTGGCTTTGAGAAAGAGGCCCTTATCATCTTGCAGGCACATTCCTATATCCGTGGTATTGAAGATCGCATCGATCAGGGTATGACTTTTTTCAAGCACCTGGCGGGACTCTTCCTGAACCGTAATATCTAGACAAGAAATGGCAATGCTGAGCGGCTGTTGGTCAGGCCCGATGACCGGAATCATGTCGTAATGCAGCCAGGACGGGGTCTCTGCCTGCTGAATACTCAGTTTAGATTTTACACTGCACCCATCGCGAGCGGCCTGCTGCAGCAGGGGCAAGAGAATCGGAAGGACCTCGCTCGAAAAGCTGTCAATGACTGACATCTCTGGTTTCAGTTGCTTTTGATAGAGAGTGGCATGCAGCTCGACGGCTCTTTGATTGAAGTTGAGAACCCGGTAGTCCTTGTCGACCAAAATAAATGCCTGAAGCGTGTTCTCCAGCAAGGCCCGCAATTGGGCCTTAGAGCTCAGCAATAATTCGTCTTTTTCTTCAAGAATTGAATGGGCTGTGAGCAATTCGTTATAGGTCACCTGAGTTTCTGCGCTACTGGCCTGCAATTCTTCATTGGATGTGATTAGCTCCTCGTTAGCGACCTGGAGCTCTTCATTGGCGGACTGTAGTTCTTCGTTGAGAACCTGCTGATGCTGATGAGCAAAATCGAGCTGTTCCAGCAAAGCCTCCATTCTGGCTTCGCGGACGACCCGATCCATTTCGAGTTCGGCGATGCGCTCTAAAGCAACGGTCTCCTGGGAGTCTGTCTCCGCCAGCGGAAGTACCACGCTTTCAAAAACGACCAGAGTTTGTAATTGACCTTCCCGAGAGCCGGGGTGAACATGGATTCGAATGAGTTCAGCTGCTTCCGAAACCCGGCAAAAGCCGCCTGAGATAGCGCGACCTTCATGCTGGGCTTGAACGATCAGGCTCCTGATTTCCAGCTTTAGCTCAGGCCGGCAGATATCGAGCAAGTGATGATTAACCAGGGCCTGTGTCACGTTCAGAAAGGGTGAAATATCCCCTGAAACCTGTAGCAGCTCACAGGCCTGATTGATCAGCACACAGGGATGCGGAAAAACCTCCGCCAGCATCTTATTCATGGCTTTGTGCCGAAGGGCTTCTGAGTCTTGCAGAGGGGGTACGTTAGGTTTTATGCTTTGGGACACGGACAAGCCCTGAAAATGGCTCAAAGGTTTTTGATCTGAGCTTGTGGAAATATAAATTTTGAATGGGGAATGGAGCGCCTTAAACAAGCCATGGGCGGCTCCTACGTTTTCTGATTTCCCCAACAGCAACAGGCCTTCCGGATTGAGAGCCGTATGAAAGGTCGGTAGAATGCTTTTTTGAATGCCCGGACCCAGGTAAATCATTAAATTGCGACATGAAATCAGGTCCAGTTTGAGAAATGGAGGATTGACGGTCAGGTCATGTTGTGAAAAAAGCACGTTGTTTCGCAGTGACTTCGACAGCAAAAATTGATCCTCTGTCTGTGTGAAGTAAGACTTACAAAGCTCCGGGGACAGATGCTCCAGCGCCTTTTGAGAATAGCATCCCGCTCGTGCATATGCCAAAGCTTGCGGGTCGAGGTCAGTTGCAAAGATCTGCAAAGGAGTCTTCAGCTCATGATTTTCAAGCAAACGATGAACCATGATCGCCAGGGTGTAGGCTTCTTCTCCGGTAGAGCAGCCAGGCACCCAGATTCGCAAAGCATCTCCAGGTGCCTTATGCAAGAGCCGCTGCTCAAGATAGGGTTCCAGACAAGCAAAGACTTCGGGATCGCGAAAAAAACCAGTTACGCCGATCAGCAGCGCTTGAAAGAGCACATCCAATTCCTGGGGATGATGACGGACCCAATCCAGATAGGCTGGCAAATCTGACAGATTGAGAAGCATCTGGCGATGTTCGATGCGACGCAGGATCGTCGAGACTTTGTAGTGGCTGAAATCGGTGCCACTGCGCTGAGCCAGCAAGTTTAGAAGTTCTGGCAGGATTTCTGAAGGCCTATCGCATAGCTCGGTAACACTTGCCTGACCAGCTTCGAGAATCAGTTGCTGAATCTTTGGGCCCATCTGAGCCGGCGTCAGCACATAGTCAATAAACCCCGTCTGAATCGCTGCCAGAGGCATGCCATTGAACGGTGCACTTTCAGGGGTTTGGGCAAAGGTCCAGCCGCCAGCCAATTTGATCGGAGCCAGACCCAAAGAGCCATCCGTGCCCGTTCCAGACAAGATAATCGCAATGGGGTTTAGATCCGGCTGAAGCACAAGCTGCCGAAAAAATTTTTCAACCGATGGTTTTGGACCGTATCCTCCAGGTGAGGGCATCAGCCGAAATCTGCGCTTGCTGAAGCTGGCATCCTTATTGGGCGGTACCACGTACACCTTACCTGCCTCAAGCGGCATTTTTTCTTGAATATCTAATACAGGCCAATCAGTCGTAGGTCCAAGCAATTTTGCCAATTGACTAGGATGTTCAGGACTTAAATGCTGGGCAATCAGAATCGCAAGATTTTCGGTTTTGCTGGGCAGATGGGAAAGGAATTCAGTAAGTGATTCGATCCCTCCTGCTGAGGCCCCTATCATAGCAACATTCAAAATAGTTTCAGCTGAGGCACTCATTATGGGCAAAATTATAGTCCTTGTCACTCTAAGGTAAAGGCATTGTACATTTTTAATATTTTTTTAAAATATTTTGACTGAAATTTAATGAAAATATTGAAATATTTTAAATATTTTGACGATAAAAATCAGTATCTTGATGGCACCGCGAAGCTCTCCGTTTGAGGGCGACAAGTCCTCCTAAGCTCCGATCTCTCTCAAACTAAAAAATATTGCGTAAAAGGTTTGGCGTATTTCAAGAGTTCAATTCGATCTTCCAAAGTCAGGGAAACGCCTTCATTTTGAGCGAGTATTTCCCTAAATTTAATATCTCTTTGATGGGACTCTGCCTGGGTCGCGAACTACGCTAAAAGAAAAGCAGGAGCGACACAGATGCAAATTGGAATGATTGGACTGGGTAAAATGGGTGGGGCCATGGTCAAGCGACTCTCGCAGCACGATCATCAGCCCGTGGTCTGGGACATGAACAGCGAAGCAATCGAAACCGCCCAGCAAGCAGGTGCTCAAAGCGCCAAAGATATCGCTGATCTGGTTAGCCAATTGCAAGCGCCACGAGCGGTCTGGGTGATGGTACCTGCAGGCAAAGCCGTTGAAAGCACTCTCGCTGAACTCAAAAAACATTTGGAGCCCGGCGACATCGTCATTGATGGGGGCAATTCTGATTGGCGCCAAAGCAAACAACATGCAATTGAAATGAAACAATCCCAACTAGAACTGATTGATTGTGGTGTCAGCGGCGGCGTTTGGGGTCTCGAAGAAGGCTATTGTCTGATGTATGGGGGTCAGCCCGAAGCCTGCCAACAGCTCGAACCGATTTTTAAAGCTCTGGCCCCTCAGGACGGCTATCAATACTGTGGTTTACATGGCGCCGGCCACTTTGTAAAAATGGTGCATAACGGCATTGAATATGGCATGATGCAGGCCATGGCTGAAGGCTTTGAGATCATGCAAGCAGGGGAATTTGATGTCGATTTACCTGCCATCGCCAAAGTCTGGCAACAGGGCAGTGTGATTCGCAGCTGGTTAATGGAGTTGGCTGCTCACGCCCTGGAGGAAGAGCCTGGCCTCGAAAGCCTGGAAGCTTATGTGCCCGACAGTGGGGAAGGCCGCTGGACTGTTGAGACCGCCATCGAACTAGAAGTCGCTGCTCCAGTGATTACCCAGGCCTTATTTGCCCGTTTCCAGTCTCGTCGCCCGGACGCTTTCTCGATGAAAATGCTCTCAGCTTTGCGTAATCAATTTGGTGGCCATACCGTCAAACGTAAGGAATCGAC
>JBBKWI010000101.1:0-12319 GCA_037968875.1 Candidatus Sericytochromatia bacterium
CGAGATTCGAACTCGCGACAACTTGCTTGGCAAGCAAGAACTCTACCACTGAGCTACTCCCGCATTCACAAAGACTATTATACTCATTCTCTTACCAAACGTCACCGGGTTCGCGTAATTTTTTTGAATCTTAATCTTAATTTATGCCATTCTTGGCAAATCAATCGGGCTGATGGCAGTGCTACACTTTGCAAAAAGGGGATTCCACTTGGATCATAAAAAATCGTCTACATCTTCACCTCGACTGCTGATTGCTTGCGATAAGTTTAAAGGCAGCCTGACATCGACAGAAGTCAACCGCTACCTCAGCCAAGCGATCCAGTCACGCTTCCCTGATCTGAATTGTCAGCGCCTGGATCTCTCAGATGGTGGCGATGGAATGCTGGCAGCTCTAGGCTCGATTCACAGATTAGAACTCAGATCGACTCAGGTTCGAGATCCTCTGGGTCGCTCTTGTTTGGCACAAATTGGTATGGATCAAACCAGACCGGGTCACTCTCGAGCCTTTCTGGCCGCCCATCAAGCCAATGGCCTGCAATACCTGAGTCAGTCCGAACGTAATCCTCTCCAGACGTCAAGCGCTGGGGTGGGTGATCTTTTATTGGCAGCGTATCAGCAGTCTGTCTCTGAGATTTATTTGGGTCTGGGGGGAAGCGCGACTTCAGATGGTGGCGTCGGTGCTTTACAAGCTCTGGGCTTTGTTTTTAAAGATGCGGCGGGACAGTCCCTGGATTGCGAGGAGGCGCCCGCAAGAAAACTAATGCAAATCAAGAGTATTCAAGGCCCCAGTGAATCTTTTGCAATTCCCTTAACACTGCTGACTGATGTCAGCAATCCAGCCCTGGGACCCCGAGGTGCAGCCCGGGTTTACGCCCCTCAAAAAGGGGCCAGCCCGACACAGGTAGAGTTTTTGGAAACCGGACTACAAAATTGGCTTAGGCTGCTTGAAGCTCACAGTGGCCGCAAGCTAAAAAACATAGTAGGAGGGGGTGCCGCTGGTGCATTGGCTCTGGGGCTACACGTTTTACTCGATGCCAAAATCACTTCTGGGGCAGCCTGGTTTCTAAAACAAGCTCAGGCCGAAAAGAGGCTCCAAGAAGTCGACTGGTTGATCACCGGTGAGGGGCGTTTTGACGCCTCTTCCCTCGAAGGTAAAATAACGGGTCAAGTGCTAGAAATGGCTAAATCAGCTTCGGTCAAGAGCCTGCTGCTGACGGGTCAATTGACAGCTGATATAGGTTCTGTCGCAGATTATCAATTTACCTTACCAGCCTCCCAAAACCTTTCGGCTGAAAGTGCCTATCAGCAAATTCAAACCTGGGTTGCGTCTTTGCCCGCAGATTTCTGGGGTTAAAGTTAAGACAAATTTATATTGCGGATATATTTCTATTATTTCGCTTCATTTTTTGCTCCTAATAGGTGATAATCAATTTAGCGATAAAAGCCAAAATCAAATGCGCAGAGAGAAACCAAATGAAAAACATCATAGTTAAATGCCTTGCAGCCACCAGCCTTTTAATGACAGCATGCCAAAGCACACCGATGCTGGCGCCACAGTCTCGCCTTCAGCCCGCACTTAATGCGCGCTCCGCTCAATACAATTCTGTTAACGCCCAGGCCAGTTCACGAGCTCAAATAGATCCAGCCGTTCTGCAAAAATTGGTCGAGCGGATTTACAAGCAAAACTTTGCTGATGGTGTCGACAATTTAAAAGAACTCGAAAAACTTTCTAAAGCGCTCGAAGCTCAGGGAATCTCGATCTACAATGTGCTCAGCGCCAACCCCGATGTACGTGCTCAGGCTTACCCTCTCGCCAATCAAAAAGTAATTGAAGAATTCAACAAACCCAGTCAAGTTGATCAAGTAGCTCCAGCCTCAGCTGATGAAATGAAATACCTTATGGCTCGTATGGAGCCCGGCGACATCATTTTATGCGGCAATGACGGTTCCTTTGTTCACTCTGCTATTTACATCGGCCAGGGCGAAATTGTACATGCTTTAGCCACCCAACCTGATCTACATGACGACTTTTATGGGGTCGTCAAAGAGTCTTTAATTGCTTATACCCAACGCAGCGCTAGAGATACCTTTGTGGTTCTAAGACCTAAGAATGCCAGTGCAAGTGACGTCAAGAAAGCCGCTGAGTTTGCTCTGGCCCAGCGCGGTAAAACCTATGACACCCTCTTCTTAATGCATGCCGGTGATCGCTTCTATTGTACCGAATTGGTTTGGCAAGCTTTGCAAAGAATGTCAAACAAACCCCGTGTCTTTCCACACAAAGTACAATTTGGCTGGGAAATGGTGACTGTTGAAGATTTTATGGACTCACCCGATTTCCAAACCGTCTGGGAACGCAACCGTCGTCGCAGCCCTGTCGGACAATTGCATAGATACTAAAGCTAAAAAATCAAGTAGCCCCCACGCCCTGATTGCGTGGGGGTTTCTTTTGGTTTATTTCGATACCGTAGCGCTCTCATAATTATTTTGATATTCAAATAACCCAAAAACTTTACCCAAATGCGGTATGATTGACACACAAAATAGGGTCAGCCGCTTTTCCACTCACTCCTGATTGAGTGATGCCATCGGGCAAATTTTTTTAAAAGCAGGTTTTGAATGAAAACAATCTATATCGCACGACATGGCGAAGCCGTTCCCATTGGTCAAGGAGGGGTGTATCACGATTTTGATCGCTTTTTAACTGAGACGGGTAGTGCCGCTGTTAGCGCACAAGCCAAAGGGTTTCATCAATTAGAGAATCGCTTGCAAGCTTGTTTTAGCAGCCCCTTATTACGCACCCAACAAACAGCAGAAATACTTTGCAAGCCCACCAACACACAGATCCAAAGTCTGGATGCTTTGGGGGCAAGCCCTGATTTTGACAAAGTTTTATCCACAATCTTTGCAAGCGAAGCCGAACGGATTTTACTCGTGACACACCAACCTTTTGTAGAGCATTTGCTCTCCGGACTGTTAACTGCCGATCATAATTTATCATCGCAATTTGATACCGGAACGATGGCCTGTCTACAGATGCACCAATTGAGTCCTGATCCCTATGGTGAATTGATCTGGTTCCTGCCTGCTGCAGTCATGGCTCAAGTTCAATCCTTTTAACGCTTCAAACTAAATTGGTTTTTACAGCTGATTTACCCGCGCTAGAGCAGGCTTTTTAGCACAGCGTCTTTGACAGTCCCCAGCGCTTTTGCTAAATTGATTGCAATGTCAATTAACGAGGTCGCCATGTTACAGTCCGCTAGAGATCATCTTCCTCAAATTCCCTTAATGGGATTGCTTGGCGAAACCAATCAGATACCCAGCTGGTTTGACAATAGTGAGGCCCACTCAGCATCGCTCTCACAGGAAATTTGGGTTGAAAACTATCAAATCCAGGTCAAGCAGCAAGAAGCCAGATTGCAATCAGAATTGTGGGATTTGTTAGCTGGAGATTATCTGCTGAGAACCTATTATCTGGGTCAATATATTGAGCAAGATGCTGTTTTGCTAGAAACAGGAATGCTTCAAACCCAAAGTCTGGGCTTGATTGCAGCTCCAAAGACAAGTTTTCTGGCTGAGCTTGAACGTGAGGGCCAGAACTGGACTGTCTTACTCAAAGAATCTTCAACCCATTCACAAGCGAATCAAAAAATTCAATATTTTGAAATTTTCAAAACCATGCTGGAACATCAACAAATCCAGCTAGAAATACCTAACGCCCCCCAATACCCGGTCAGGCTTCGTCTGGGAGCCAGCGAAATGCGCCCCTTATTTCCAATTCACCTGGCCCCCAGCGTGCTTGATATGACTGGTCGCCGCGTCAGCATTGATTACCCGGCAGCGATTGAACGCTTAAGTGATCTTTTATTGGCACACCGCCCGCCATATGGTCGTACTTTAATTTATGCGGATGGCAATTTAGACTATTTTGGTCATTTTGGATTGCAAGAAATGGCACGCTTATTGGGCGTCCGCAATCTCTACGGCTCCACTATTTGGAGCTCACAAGCCCTGGCATCAGGGGCCGAAATCCAACGGGGAGTCGCCAGCCCCTTTATGACACTTGAGCAGTGCTTACAAGCTGAGCAGCCTGTTTTCATCATCAATGGCGCCAACCCCTATTTAACCCACCCGCTCTGGTTTGAGAAAATTTTACAGACCCAGCCATTGGATCTATGGGTGATCGATGTGATGGTCACTGAAACGGCCACTTTGGTTGCCGATCACCTATCTGCCGAACGCATATTACTGATTCGACCGGGAGCTGAAAACCATCTGGCACTTGCCATCGCTCATGATATTATCAAGCGCCACCCGAGTGCTGTACTAAAGGATCAGGCCAGTTCAGAAGTCGATCCAGAAAGTCTGAAGCAATGGATATCATTGGCTGCTTCAGATATTTTCAACCCTGAAACCACTGTCGATTTGCTCGTTCCAGAAGCTGCTTATAGGGAGCGGCTATTGGCAGGGATCTATGCCTTAAGCGATCAACTGGTAAGCAGCAAAACAGTGATTCACTGCCCAGGCAGCAGCTTATTGCAGAGTGGCGGTACGACAGGTTACAGCCTCTGGACCAATCTATTAGCCATGACAGGCAAACTGAGTCAAACACCTGAGCAGCGCCAGGCGGGTGAATACCGCTTATTGATCGAAAGCAACGAAGCGACCCAATTGCAATCCCTGGGTCCCCATCAGTTTTTTGGTGGGGTCCCGATCAACTCTGAAGGCATTCAAGCTGCCGCCAGTAGATTGGGCTTACCCCTGGACAGTTTCAAAGACCTACTCAGTGAAACAGTACGACCGATTGAGGATTTTTTGCAACCGACCCAGGCCAGTCAAAAAGAGCTGATCATTTGTATTGGGGAAGGACTTGAAGCAAAATGGATACGAGATCATGAACACTGGTATCGTAAACTCAAAGACTCTGATGCCTCGCTGATTGTGATTGATAATATGCCCGGACCCTTTTTAAAAAAGCACGCCACGCTCTGCCTGCCTGCCTTGCCAGATTTAGCAAATGCTCAGGTCTATCAGAGTAGTGAAGGCCGCTTTCATACCCGTTTGCCCCGACGTCAGGCGCCTGCTCAAATGCGCAGTGAAACCACTATTTTTTATGATACGATGGCCGAAATCTCACGCAACCTGCGCCAGAATGGCCGCTATCGCAAAGCCCATCCCGATCTAGCCAGGCTTTCTGAAAGCGGCTATTTAGCTCAGCGCTTTGAAGCAGTCAGCAAACAAAATAAGAATGGCTTAAAACGAATCCAGGGCGAAGTCAACCGCAAGCAACTTTGGCAGCGCATTCTGGACTACTCTCAGCATGGGGGAATACTGGCTTCAAGCCCGCAAACTCAGCCTGGTCAAGTGGCTTCCTGGCAAGAGCTTCAAGATCCAGAATCTCGGGTATACAATAACCCAGCAGGCTTATTATCCCAGGGATTGTGCCAGGAAACCCGAGCCTTTCAATTTTTTGTACCTCAGCAAACTGATTTCGACTTGCCCCAGCAAACCGTACTCGTGACCGGTAGTACTCTCCCGTCCCCACTTCAGTCTCAAGTCGCATTTGCATTACAAGCCAATTTTTCTCAGCGCAAATATTGGCATCAAGCTTTACCCGAACAACGCCTGCTCTATATCTCTGCTTATTCTGCTAAAAAATGGGATCTCATCGACGGAGATCAGGTCCGTTTGCAAGCCCTGCAAACCCCATTAAGCCCTTTTTATCCGATTCGTATTTCAAACTGGTTAAAAGGAGACATCGTTTATTTCGATCATTATTTGAGTGTCGCAGAAATCCACCAGACGGCTCCTTTTCCCTGGACCCGTTTCCCAGTCAGTATATGCCCCTACAGTGGCGTGCCACTGTTACAAAAAATTCAGCCACAATTGGTAAAGGAGACTGCCGATGAGTCTTGATTTGATTGGTTCATTAAAGAACATATCCTTTTTTCAGTATTTTCAAATTCCGCAATTGCAGGATATGGTTAATCTGGGGCATTCGCAAGCAAGTCCGGCTCAATCCATCTTGTTTAAGCAAGGAGACGAAGCTTCCTGCCTCTATGTCATTCTGAGTGGCAGTGTACAGGTCATTGGCATCGACGAAAGCGGCAAAGAAGTTGAGTTATCTGTCTTATCCGTCGGTGATTTTTTTGGGGAATTGGCACTGGTCGACGGCGGCACCCGCTCAGCAACGATCAAAACCCTGAGCGACTGTGAGTTATTTGTACTCGGTCGTACTGGGTTTTTACAAACCCTTTCTCAGTCTCCCGATCTGCTGAGCGATGTACTGGCAGATATCTCTGGCAAAATTCGCTCTTCTAATGAAAAAATATACAAAGAGATGCTCCAAAACCAGAAAATTCAATCTGAAATGGAGCTAGAGCGCCACCGTTCTCTCTCGCAAATGGTGGCTGGCGTGGCCCATGAGGTCAATACACCTCTGGGCATTGTCAATGTAACCGCCAGTATGATCTCCGAAAACCTGACTCCGGATATGCTGGCTCGTGCCGAAGATCCAGAGCTCAAAGAAATGCTTGAGGATATCTTAGAAGCTTCTCAATTGATGTTAAGTAATATCGCCCGCGCCAACCATTTGATCCAAAGCTTTAAAAATATCTCCGTTTCACAGATTACCGACAGCCTGGAAACTATTCTAATGCCTCGCCTCTTAAATGAAGCGATTGATTTATTTAAGATCAAAGCCCGCCAGGCTGGTATTCAGATAGATTTACTGATTTCACCAGAACTGGACTTCGAAGAATGGACTGGCTATAGCGGCTATTTGACCCAGGTGCTCATGAACTTACTGACCAATGTTGAACGCTATGCTTATCCTGACAACATGGGTGGCACTGTAGAAATTAAACTGAGCACCCAGGCAGAAAATTTTATTTTAAGCGTAGAAGATTTTGGCCAGGGCATGAGCGAAGCTGATGCCGCCCGTGTTTTTGATCTTTTTTATACAACGGGTAGGCACAAAGGGGGCACGGGTCTGGGCATGTCAATCGTACACAATCTGGTCAACTCTGCCTTGAAAGGTCAGATTGAATTGCATTCAGTCCTAAACCAGGGCACTCGTGTTACTGTTAGCTTACCCCGCAGTATTGAAGGAGAAAACACAGCTGCATGATTATTTCTGAGCAAAAATATCTGATCCTTGTTGTCGACGATGAGCCCGATATGCATGCATTGAGTCGACTCAGCCTCAAAAAATTGAGTTTTCGAGGTCAGGGCGTTGAAATGGCTTTTGCTTCGACTGGGCGTGAAGCCGTTGAGTTTATGCGTGAGCACCCCGAAACAGCAGTGATCTTGCTAGACGTGGTGATGGAAACCAGTTCAGCCGGTCTCGATGCCTGCCAAACGATCCGCCAGGAAATTGGAAATGATTTTGTGCGTATTCTACTGCGTACAGGCCAGCCTGGAGCTGCCCCCGAAAAAAAGGTGATCGACGAATACGATATTGATGGCTATTTGGCCAAAGCGGAACTGACTTCTAACCGCCTTTATACAACCGTGCGTACGGCCCTAAAAGCCTATAGCGAATTGCTCGACTTACAGCGTCACCGCGAAGTTTTTAACTATATTCATGAATCGATCACCAGCCTACATTTATTAGATGGCTTAGATGCCAGCTTGCAACAAATTATTGAGACGGCAGTCATCATTGCGCCGACTGATTTAGCCGTTCTAAATTTGGAAACATTTGCTGCCAGTGGCGAACTCAATCGTTATCTGCTCTATACAGCCACGGATGTCGAGCCCACTGCTATCGAAAATCAGGCCAAAGCAATCGTCAGCGATGTCAATCAAAACCCAGGCGCTTTAGCTCTGCAAGAAGCAGGAGTCTTTGGCAAGGGATTTTTGATTCCGTTAAGCTTGAATCAAGAGCTCGGACACGGTTGGCTATATATTGCCGGAGAAAACTTTTCAGCGCTAGAATTACAGGCTTTACCGATACTCGCGACCCACGCCACAAATGCCTTATATCAGCATTTATATAATGAGGCAAAATCTACCCATCAGGGATTTTATACCCACGTCTCGATCTAGCTAAAATTCAAAGTCTGAAAGCACTCTAATTGGTGAAAGTCTGGTACCGTGGCCGGACCAGTAAAGGCCACTTGATATTGACGGCTGCTATCCTGTCCATGAATGGCATAAGCATTAAAGCACCAGGGCTCGGGCGGCAAATCTGCGAGCTCTATCAGGGCAGTTCCCATCCAATAACCTGCTGCAAGGTAGGTTTTGTAGCGCAAAGAATGCCCCTGACTCAAACAGTGGCGATAACCCTTTAGTTTCAAAAGCAAATAATGTCCAGCTGGCCCCAATTCAATTTCTGTATAAGCATCACCACAGGCAATAAAAAATTCGACCACTTCATAATTCCAGAGCTCAGGTGTAGAGCCTGGCGACTGTAATGGTAAAGGGTCTTGATAAGCCGGTGCACAGAAATCGATTAAGAGACCTTGCGGCCGTCTTTCGAGTTCAAAAATAATCTGTGCACTGACTGGTAATGGGTCTCCGCTCCAAGTTTGCGCAACGCGCCCCTGATATAGTGGGTATTTCATGGCCACTAGCTTATCATAAGCCTGGATAGCGAGATCGGCTTATGCGCCTCAGAATCACATTTGACTACTTTTAAAAGGAATTTCATCATCTGGATCTAACCCAAACATACAGCTAAAACTTTAATAAAATAAGCATTTTGTGAGAACAGCAACTTTTCTACTGTTCCTGTTTGCCTGCATCATTCACTCAGGCGACAAGACAACTCAGCTCTTGCCCTTTGGGTCTGTGAGCTTGTTCATGTTCAAAAAAAACCTTCTTTGTTATTTGTGTGGGAAATCGTCTAGCTTTTTTGTCACATTCTAAGAAATTAAGCTCTGAATTGTGATTAAATGATAAGGCATATTCAAAAGGAAAGTGTATGGAACGAAAACCACAAATACTATTGGTAGATGCGGACTTGAAATTGGGCCAAGCTCTCAAGAGCAAACTCACTGAGCTTGGTTTTGTAGCTCATTTTTGTGATAATCCATTTCAAGCGGCTCGGCAATTAAGCAAAGCACATTATGATTTTCTACTTTGTGATATGAGCATGCCTTTGATCTCTGGGATTGAGCTCATTATGTGGGCCAAAAAACATGCTCCACGCACCCAAAGTATGCTGATGAGTCAAATGCCAATTGAAGTGGTGCAAATGATGGCACAGCAGGCCGGTGTGCTTGAAATTTTCAATAAGCCACTCGATATCGAAAAATTGAATGATAAGCTACATAACTTTTTCCAAACGGGCCTTTCAGGCGACCTCAAGCACATTCAATTGGCTGACCTCTTGCAGATTCTGTTGTTGGACAAAGTGAACCGCGAGATACAAATCGCCGATAAAAAAAACCGTTTGCTTGGAAAGCTCTCACTTTGTCAGGGTGAGCTCATACATGCAAGTCTCTACGACTTAAATAATTCAAGTGAACTCACTGGTCAGGCCGCTTTTTCAAAAATGGCGCAAATGAAGAAAGCGCAATTCTCTGAACAAGCTTATAACCCAGATCTTGAATCGAATTTGCAATTAGACTTACAAAGCTTAGCCATGGAAGCCGCCCAGCAAATAGATGAAACAAGTCAGCAGTCAGATCAAGCGAATCCCTATTTGCAAAACATAGGCAAAGTTTCACGCATTTTATTAGTTGATGATGACAAAGATCTGCGCTTACTCTTAAATCGCCAACTCTCGTTTCAGGGTTTTGAAGTGATCGAAATGGAAGATGCCCAGCAAGCTGTTGAGCATATTCAAGCGCATGAAATTGATTTTGATCTGATTCTCACAGATGTCAGTATGCCCAGAATGAATGGTCTGGCCTTTTTGCTTTGGCTCAAAGAGAACCAGATCGATCGGCCCGTCATTATGATGACGGCTTATCCTTCAGATGAGATCCGTGAGTTCGCACAAAATCACTCCGTCTTGCAATTTCTGAGTAAACCTTTCCAAATGCAAGATCTAGAAACCAGCATCGCAGAGATTGGCGAAACTGGATTATCGGGCATGATTGCTAATATCAATGCCCTCGATTTGATCCAACTGGCTCTCATGATGGGAGAACAGCGCTGCTTTCAGGTCACAGATGCCCTCGGCGCAAAAGGCCAACTCTATATCGAAAGAAATCAGATCCTACATGCCGAGTTTCGCGAGGATCTGGGTGAAGCTGCTTTTTTAGCGCTAGTAACGATCAGCAATGGGCGTTTTGAAGAGGTTCCATGGAATACCCCCAAAAATTTAACGTTAAAAGAAACCATGCCACACAAGCTTTTGCTTAAAGCGACTCGGCTCTTAGACGAACAGAATGCATTCTGGCCTGGTTCTGAAAGCCTGATTAGCGAAATCGAGAAAAAAGTTGATTCTCATCTCAATCAAGACCAAACTTAAGTCGTTTTAAAACATCCGGCACAAAAAAACGCGACTCAAAAGAGTCGCGTTTTCTATGAAGACGTGTTTAGACTTTGGTTTCTTCTTCTTTGAGAGCGCGGCGTAAGATTTTACCGACATTGGTCTTGGGCAATTCATCCCGAAACTCAATTTGTTTGGGCACTTTATAACCGGTCAGATTCTCTTTGCAATGCGCTTTGAGCTCTTCTTTGGTTAATGACGGGTCTTTGGCGACCACGAAAATTTTCACTACTTCACCCGATTTTTCATCGGGTATTCCGATAGCAGCCACTTCTAGCACTTTATCGTGAAAGGCAACGACTTCTTCGATTTCATTGGGGTAAACATTAAAGCCCGAAACCAGAATCATGTCTTTTTTGCGATCGACAATCTTAATATAGCCTGTTTCGTCCATAAAGCCGATATCCCCACTCTTAAACCAGCCATCCTCAGTCATGACTTTGGCGGTTTCTTCAGGCCGTTGCCAATAGCCTTTCATGACCTGGGGTCCACGGATCCAGATTTCGCCGGGTTCATTGAGAGGCATTTCTTTGCCGTCTTCATCGCGGATCGTGACTTCCGTTGAACTAATCGGAACGCCAATCGTGCCATTGTATTCCTTGATATCTAAGGGATTAATACAGGCCGCAGGTGAGGTTTCTGTCAGACCATAGGCCTCAAGCAGTGTCACACCGGTAACTTGCTTCCATTTTTCAGCCACAGAGCGCTGCACAGCCATACCGCCACCCAATGCCAGACGGAAAGCTGAGAAGTCCAGTTTTTTAAAGTCTTCGTCATGCACCAGGGCATTAAAAAGCGTATTAACACCAGTAAAAGTAGTGAATTTTACTTTAGAAATTTCTTTTACAAAACCGGGAATATCCCGTGGGTTAGCAATCAGAACATTCTCAGCTCCAATGCTACCAAAGATAAACAAATTGGCTGTCAGTGAGAAAATATGATACAGCGGCAGGGGCGTGATAATAATTTCTTCGCCCTCTTTGATGGTCGCTTTGATCCAGGCTTTGGCTTGTAAAATATTGGCAATAATATTGCGATGGGTCAATATAGCCCCTTTAGACACACCCGTTGTCCCGCCCGTGTATTGCAAGAAAGCGGTATCTTCACGATCTATCGCGTGCCCTTGATAAGACTGACCTTTGCCTTTTGCAAGCACCGACTTGAGAGTAACCGATCCTGTTATATGCCAGGCGGGCACCATTTTTTTAACTTTTTTGACGACAGTATTGACGATCATCGATTTGGGAAACTTCAAGAGATCACCCAGCTGTGTGGTAATCACTTTTTTGACCTGGGTCTGAGGCAGCACTTGCTGCAAGACATGACAGAAATTTTCGACAATCACAATCGCTTTGGACTCGGAGTCTTTGAGCTGATGTAAGAGTTCGCGTGGAGTATAGAGGGGGTTGATATTCATCACCACAAGTCCAGCCCGTAAAATGCCATAGAGACAAACCGGATACTGCAAAATATTGGGGCTCATAATGGCGACACAATCGCCTTTTTGCAGTTTGAGGTCATTAAGTAAATAGGCCGCAAAAGCAGCTGAACCTTGGTCAATTTGCTGGTAAGTCAACGTCGTTCCCATGCTGGTAAAAGCCGGGCGGTTTTTGAATTTCTCAAAACCCGATTCAAAAATCTCGTTAATCGATTCGTATTGATCGGGGTCGATGGTGTGGGGGACACCTTCAGAATATGCGGGCAACCAAATATTATCCATGCAAAAGCTCCTTATGGGGATCTGAGTACATTATACTAAACTTAAGCGCTGACGCCCATAGGCGATGGGGATCCAGCTGCTGTCAAAACGATTTTCGTTGCAGCATAAACCGATCAAAGTCAAGCAAAACTGAGCTCTGATACTTTGTCAGAGAGTAA
>JBBKWI010000102.1:0-26492 GCA_037968875.1 Candidatus Sericytochromatia bacterium
CCCCTATATGCCCCAACCCCAGCGTATCGCTGAAGCGATCCAGGCTGACCTCAAAAAAGTCGGCGTGACCACCAAGATCGTTTCTTTTGAGTGGGGCACCTACCTAAACAAACTCTCCAATGGTCAACATGATATGGCCCTGGGCGGCTGGATCGGCGACAATGGCGATCCAGACAACTTTATTTACACGCTTTTAGATAAAAACAACACCAAAAAAGGAAGCGCTGCCAACTACGCTTTTTACCAGGACGAAGCCGTACATCAATTACTGATCAAAGCCCAGCAGGTCTATGACCAGGATGAACGCTCCGCACTCTATGAACAAGCGCAAGTGCTGATTCACAATGATGCTCCCTGGGTCCCGCTCTTTCATTCCACACAAATGATGGCGACCCAGCATGGTATCAAAGGCTATTATCTGCACCCGGTTGGCGAAAAACGCTTCAATACCATTTATTGGGACACGAAAGGAAAACAAACCCCATGACACAACGTACTTTTTTAGCAATCAAACCCGACGGCGTGCAACGCGGTCTGATGGGTGAAATCATCAGTCGCTTCGAAGCCAAAGGTTTTAAATTAATCGGCATGAAGCTGATGAATGTTCCCCGCGAAACCGCAGAAAACCACTATATCGAGCACAAGGCAAGACCTTTTTTCACTGGTCTGGTGGACTATATTACCTCTGCGCCAATTATGGCAATGGTTTGGGAAGGACCCAATGTGATTCCTATTGCCCGTCAAATGATTGGTGCAACCAATCCCAAAGACGCCGTCAGCGGAACCATTCGGGGTGACTTTGCAATAGATATCGGCCGTAATATTATTCATGGTTCAGATGCTATCGAATCTGCTGAACGTGAAATCGGCATTTTCTTCAAACCTGAAGAGCTCTGTGGCTGGCAACGCCAGATCGAGCCCTGGATTTTAGAATAATCATTTTTTAGTTCCGACGCTGGCCGTGGCAGTTCGCTGATTGTGGATAATTTCACAACTAAAGAGAGCTGTTCACGGCCATCACATTAATTATCTCAATTGAGGATCACTATGTCCCTGCTGAATTTACCCACCCGTTTTGACTTTGGCCAAACAGAAGCCAAATGGACCCAAGTTTGGAAAACCAAAGATTATTTTCACCCCCAGGCCAGTGGAGACGCACCCAGCTTCTCGATTGCCTTCCCGCCCCCCAATGTCACTGGTGTATTGCATATGGGCCATGCGGCCAATATCTCAATTCAAGACGCCCTGATACGCGGTAAGCGCAAGCTAGGCTTTAATACACTCTGGACCGTCGGTACTGACCATGCCGGTATTGGCACCCAGGTTATGGTTGAAAAGCAACTCAAAGCAGAAGGAACCTCTCGTCAAGAGCTCGGTCGTGAAGGCTTTTTAGAACGGGTTTGGCAGTGGAAAGATGAGTACGGCAGCCGGATCTTTGAACAAATGATGCGTCTGGGTGCTTCCGGTGATTTCAAACGGGCCCGTTTTACGATGGATGAAGGCTATTCCACAGCGATTCGCAAGGTCTTTGTAGACTGGTATCAGGCTGGCATTATTTATCGCGCCAACCGTCTCGTCAATTGGGATCCCGCTTCGCAGACCGTCTTATCAGACTTAGAAGTTGAATCCAAAGAAGAAAAAGGCTCCCTCTGGCATATTCGCTATCCCTTGAGCGAAGACCCCAGCCAGGGTATTATTGTTGCCACCACACGCCCGGAAACCATGCTCGGTGATAGCGCTGTCGCAGTCCACCCTGACGATAGCCGCTACCAGCATCTGATCGGCAAAACCGTCACAATCCCCCTGAGTGGTCGCCAGATCCCAATTATTGCGGATGGTGAAGTCGCTGACCCTAGCTTTGGCTCGGGCGCAGTCAAAATCACACCCGCCCATGATTTTAATGATTGGGAATGCGGCCAGCGCAATGATTTAGAGATCATGCAAGTGATCGACATCAATGCCTGCATGAACGACAAGGTTCCAGCCCAATACCAGGGTCTGAAAGTCATTAAAGCCCGCGAAGCGATTGTCACCGACCTCGAAACCGAAGGCTTTCTGGTCCAGGTCGACGATCATATTTATCAACCGGGCCGCTCTTCACGCACGGGTGCTCTGGTGCAACCCTTGCCCCTGGTTCAGTGGTGGGTCGATATGAAACGCCTGGCGGATCCCGCCCGCGACGCGGTGCGAGAAGGTCGGATCAAGTATGTACCCGAGCGCTATACGGACGAAGGCGTCGAATGGCTCGAAAAAGATATTCGCGATTGGTGTATTTCACGCCAATTGTGGTGGGGCCACCAGATCCCGGTCTGGTATGACGAACAGGGCGAAATCGCCTTTGTTGGCACCGAAGACCCGGATCCAGAACAATCCCAAAATTGGACCCGTGACGAAGACGTACTCGACACCTGGTTTTCTTCAGCTCTCTGGCCTTTTGCGACCCTGGGCTGGCCTGAGCAAACCCCAGAGTTGAAGCATTTTTACCCCACAACCGTCTTATCTACGGCCCGCGACATCCTCAAACTATGGGTCGCCCGTATGAACTTTTCAAGCCATTATTTCTTAGATAAAATACCCTTTGAGCATGTGCTGGTTCACGCCACGATCTTGACCAAAGATGGCAAGCGCATGAGTAAGTCCAAAGGCACTGGCATCGACCCACTGGATATGGTCAATAAATACGGTGCTGACGCCTGTCGCTACTGGCTAGCTCAGGTCAGCCTCACAGGTCAAGATGTACGTTTTGCCGACGACAAGCTCGAAAGCTCTCAGCATTTTGTGACCAAAATCTGGAACGCCAGTCGTTTTGTCTTAATGAACCTGGATGATTTTGATCCCAATTACTCCCTCGATCTCACGCAACTTAAGCTCAGCGATCGCTGGATTTTATCTCGCTTGCGGCAATTACATACGGTCGTGACCCAGAGCATGGATGACTTTTCACTCCATCATGCCACCCGTGAACTCTATCAGTTTATCTGGACCGAGTTTTGCGATTGGTATCTAGAATTGGCCAAGCCACGTCTGCAAGGAGAGCAGCGCCAGCAGGTCCAGGCCATCTTGTTTACTTGCCTGAACACAATGCTGCACTTACTGCACCCCTTTATGCCTTTTGTCAGCGAAGAGCTCTGGAGCGAAGGCCTCAAGAAACTCGACCCCAATCTGCCTGGCGAACACTTAGCGATTGCTCCCTGGCCCATCATTGATCACTTGCCCGCAGTCGATAACGAAGCCGAAAGTCAAATGGATCTGCTGATGGAGACCGTGCGTGTAATCCGCAATTTGCGCATGGAAGTCGGCGTGGCCTCCAACAAGTCAGTGGAAAGCGTCTATCTCGCCAGCACAGAAGCCACCGATCGCGAGATCTTGAACGCCAGCCAGGGCATGATTTGTACCTTAGCCAAAGTCGATCAGCTCCAGATTAGTAGCGAGATGCCTGAGCTAGAACAAGCAGCCCATGGGGTCAGTCAAACGATTCAAGTGGCTTTACCTTTGGCCGGTTTGATTGACCTCGACAAAGAAAGCGAACGCTTAGAGCGCGAAATTGGTAAATTGGATAAAGATCTGGCAGGCTTAAAACAGCGGCTTGAAAACCCCAAGTTTGTTGACCGCGCCCCGGCAGATGTTGTGGAGCAAGTTCGCTCCCAAATGCAAGAACTGACTTATCAGCATCAATTATTAACGGAGCGTCTACAAAGCTTAAAGTCTTAATTTAATTTGTTTTAAACCACTTTTAATTGAGAAAATGTGATTGCCCCCTTTGCCAAGTCGCACCTTTTGTAGCACAATATAGATATGTCACCTGAATCAGAAGTTTTCCCAAAGGCTATCCCTTAGCGATGCGTGTTCTATTAGAAGGCAATTTAGCCTATGTGTCCCTGTTTAATCTATTGCAGTTTATCAAGCTAGAGCGAAGAAACACGCTCTTGCAAGTTAAGCTTAAAGAGGTTGCCCAGGAAGCCAATGTTTATTTTGAAATGGGCCAGGTCATTCATGCGGAGCTCAACCGTTTGCGTGGATCTGATGCCATGTATCGTTTAATTGGCTGGTGGGACTCAGGCAGTTTTCAGTTTATGGAAGTTCAAGAAGATGGCCTGCCAATTGCCAATATCGAAGGATCTCTTGACGGTATTTTGATGGAGTCCGCCCGTTATATTGACGAGTTCGCTGAACTGCGTGAAAAAATACCCACCCTGGCCTCAGGTCTTGCCTTCTCAAAGAAAGCCATACAAATGGTCGATCAAGGGCAATTACCTGAGTTCACCAAAATGCTGCCACGCTCGTTTACCGCAGCGCGCTTCTTTGAGATTTGCCCATATTCTCACTGGGACTCAATGGTGTTTTTGAAAGATATGTTTAAGCACAAAGCCTTGATGCCACCCGATATGGCCAGCGCTGAAGACTTACGCATGACCAATGTTTTGACACCGATTGATTCCCTTGAAAGTATTGTGATGGAATTCATTGGTTTAGACGATAGCCGACGCATTACGGCAGAAACCCTCGAAGAGCTCCAGTATATCCGCCAACAAAACTTTGGTTTTAGTCAGCTCTTGTCTATTGCCGATCGCCTGATCCAAAAAATGGAACCTCATCTCAAAGGGGAAGATGCCTTGCAAGAAATCACCTATCGACTACGCGCACGCATCACGAGTTTAATCTAATGCAAGCTTACGATATTTATGCTCCCTGGTATGATCTCCAAAATGATATGGAAGACGTCGATTTTTATCTCGATGTCCTCGAGACCCACGGCGGACCCGTTTTAGATGCCGGTTGCGGAACGGGCCGCTTGCTAATGCAATTTGCTCAGGCTGGCTACGATTCCTGGGGCTTTGATACTTCCAACGAAATGCTCAATCTGGCTCGCAGCAAGGCAGAGAAAGCTGGCCCGGATATTTCTGAACGCATTCATCTTTCTTTTGGAGATATGCGCGAGTTTCAACTTAAACAAAAATTCAAATTGGCACTCTTTGGCTGCAATACTTTTCAGCATTTACTGACCAATGCTGAGCAAGATCAGGCTTTGCAATGTATGCATCACCACCTTGAGCCCGATGGCCGCTTGCTTCTGCAAACCACCAATGTCAAGTTTCACGAGCATGACTCGGATGTCTTATATCACCGGGGCCGTGAGCACCATGCTGATACCGATCAATGGGTCGATAGCTTTTATTCGTACCATTACTTTCAACATGTTCAGATTCAGCAATTCACCTTGTTTTTAGATATCACCCGCCCCGACGGACTCGTCAGTCGCAAGCAAGTCGTCTTAAATCTGCGATTTTTGTTTCCCCCTGAGCTAGAGCGCTTACTACATGCCAATGGTTTTGCCCTGGAAGCCCTCTATGGCGACTTCCAAAAAGGCCCAGTAACACGTGATAGCCCCTGGATTATTGCCCAGGCTTATAAAAAGTAAGCCCTAACCAGAGTCAGCTCCTGCACATCAAATCAATATAGGCGGGTACATGTTCAAGCCCGTTCAGCAGTCTCTTTTATTGAGCCTTTGTCTAACACTATTCTCTTGTACGCCTACCCCTACCGCTCAACAGGTAGAGACCCTGGTCAACGGCCGAGATCTCAAGTTTACACAAAGCTTACGGATTGCTGAACAAGATGAACCTCGGACGGGCTGGCAGCCCGACGATTTGGCACTGGCAGAAGATGGCCGGGTCTGGGTACTTGATGGAAAACACCACCGTCTACTGCAAGTTAGCTCGACGGGTGTCGTCAGCTTAATTGCAGGGCAGGATCAAAGCGGTCTAAAGGACGGTTCAGCAGAAAAATCCCGCTTTAATAGTCCGCGTAGCCTTTTCTGGACCGGTCAAAATCTCTTAATTGCAGATAGTGGAAACCACATCATTCGACGCTTGCATCTGAGTCCAGATGCCGAGCATGTGGAGACTCTCTCGCTGAGCTTCGATTCAAATCAAGCCCAATCGGTTCAGGCTTTAGAACGGCCAGTCGGAGCCATTGAAGACCGAGAAGGCAATCTCTATGTGAGTGATGCAGGACTGCACAAACTCCTGCGTTTTAATACCCAGGGGCAAGAAGATGCTCGGCTGGATTGGCCTTTGGATCGCTTGCTCAACAAGCTCTGGCTCGGCCCACACCAAGAAATCTATTTTGCTGACAATCTGGGGCTCTGGCAATGGCAAGCCGATGCGCAACCAGGGACTGAGATTAAAGCCATCGTCTCTGCCAGTGAGGCGCTGAGCCGCTTGAGTGGACTGGGGTTTTACGCTGGCCAGCTTTTTTACAGTGATCTGTATCGCCATCAGATCTGGAGACTGGACCAAAATCAGGCCCAAGTAGCGATTGCCAGCAATGCCCCTCAAAACGATGAGCCGACCTTAAGTTTTCCGGCCGCCCTGGCCTTTAATCATCAGGGCGGTGTCCTGGCTGATTTACAAGGTGCGCGGATACGACGCTTAAGTTTCCAGCAAGGCCAATGGCAAGTCAGCACCCTGGCTCGTAGCGGAACCCAGGGCTTTGGGCTGCGCCGCGAAGGCGAAGACCTAAGCCTACCTCACGGTATTCTCTATCAACCCAAAACGCAGGAGATTTTGGTCAGCGATTATTATAATCAGCGACTCTTGCGAATTAATGCCGCTGGCGAAGCCACGCCCTTTCTCAATCGTGAGCAAATTGAAACTGGGCCAGGCCTGGATCTACCCGCTGGCCTGGCCCAACAAGGCGAAGGGCCTCTCTATATTTCGTCTTCAGGTAGCCACCGAATATTTGTCTATCAGCAGGGACAGCTCAAAGTGCTTGCAGGCACAGGTAAAACCGGCTTTCAGGATGGTCAGGGTAGTGCTGCCAGTTTTAACTTGCCCTGGGGCCTGACCCTGGATCCAGCGGGGAATCTCTATGTGGCTGATCATGGCAATCATGCGATCCGCAAAGTGACTCCAGCGGGTGAAGTCACCACTCTGGCAGGAACCGGCTGGCCCGGCTATGCCAATGGCCCGGCGCGACAGGCTCAGTTTCAGCACCCGGTTGACCTGGTGCGCCGACCCGATGGCAGCCTGATTATTAGTGACAGCTGGAACCACCAATTGCGCATCCTGAGCCCCCAGGGTCAGGTGAGTGCCTATACAAGCCAAACCACTGCCGGCACCCAGGAAGGCAATTTAAAGAACGCCCAGTTTTACTTACCCTCGGGCCTGAGCCTGGGCCCCGATGGCTCGCTCTATGTCGCTGACAGCTGGAATCACCGTATTCGTCACATTAGCCCGAACGGTCAGGTCAGCACTCTTGCTGGCAGTGGTCGGCTGCTTAATTTCAATAGCGGAATCCGTGAAGGCTCAGGGGCAGAAGCCCTCTTTCAACAACCGCGTGCTTTAACTGTGGATCCCGTCACGGGCCGTGTCTTTGTGGCAGATACAGGCAATCATCGCGTGCGGGTGATTACGCCATGAAAAACAGCTCACCCCCCCGCCACCGGTGGGCAACAGTACATGCTCTCTGTCTGGGGCTTGGCTTCACAAGCCTGATCATCAGTTGTCAGCATCCAGCCAGCATCCAGCCCATTTTCAATTCGACTCAGCTAGCTCCTGATCAAATCATCGTACAAGTTAGCGATCCCCGATTTTTAGCTGTAGCCAAACAACGCCTGGGCGCAAAACGACTCGATAGTCTTCAGGTTGGGGAGCAGCATTACCAGCTGCTAGAACTCGATCCTGATCAAATGGCAAAGCAACCCTATGCTGAGCTCAGCCAATATGCCAATTTAAGCCCCCTCGAAGCTGCCGCCCAGGATCTCTGGCTAAACCATGGTGAAATGCTCACAAGCCTGGATCTCAATACCCTGGCAGAACCCGCCGCAGCCCCTGCCTTTAATGATCTGGGATTTGGATCTAAGTCAGCGGTTAGTGGTTGGTGGCGACAAGAAACCGGTGTTGAGCGGGCCTGGAATATCAGCATCGGCAGCGGCGTCAAAGCCAGCTATATTGATGTAGGCTTTGCTCGACAGCATCCGGAGCTTGAACAACGCCTGATTTTAAGCGGCGCCAACAACCAGACCGTGGCAGGTCTCGAAAACCCAGCCGATATAGAAACCCCCAAAGGGGATCACGGCACGGCTTCATTACTAGTCGGCTTTGCTGAGCGAGATAATCACTTGCCTTCAGTAGGTGTTGCCCCGGGCGCTTTTGTAGCACCTTACGTGGCATCCTCAGTCTGGGAAGCAGCCCGTGCCTTAAGTGAAGCCAATAAGATCAAGCCCGACGTGATCGGCATGAACCTGTCTTTTCAGCTTTTCCCGGATTGGCAGCGCTTTGGCGAATTTCGCCAGTATGTCTTGCTCAAAGCGGTGATCGCCAATTTAGCACGTAACCCCAAACTCTCATTGGTGATTCCAGCCCATAATTATGCGGAGCCGATCAGCGGAAGCGTGCGTGAATGGGTGCCCGTGGGCTGGGCTCAGGAATACGCCAATATCATCCCCGTCGGGGGGGCACAAGTCAATGCTGAGCGTCAGGTCTCAGCCTGGTTTAATCCCGGTCTGCTCACCGGAATCAACGGTCGGGGCTCTAATTATGGTGATCATATGATCTGGGCGCCATCCACCTTTTTGGATACAGCCAGTACTGATCCCGATGGCTTGCTCCCCAATAATATGAATGGAACGTCAGCTTCCTGCCCCTTTGTGACAGCCAGTGTAGCCCTGATTAAAAGCCGCTTCCCTGATATGTTGGCTGCTGATCTGCGCCAGATCTTGCTCGATAGCGCACAGCCTGTCGAAGCCAGTGCTTTACTGCAGCGACCGGATGCAACAGTACCTTTTATTCAGCCAGATCGGGCTTTGCAATTGGCCATTCAGCGTCAGGGGCAAGATCCAGAGAAATATAAACCCCAATTGTATCGAGGAGACTTAGAGCGTGGCAAATTAAGCTACCTACTCAAGACTGTAGACGGTCAAAGCTGGCCAATCGCAGCCAATCAGGTCTCGTTAATCAAATCAGCCATGCCTGAAGGCCCAATTGAAATCAAAGGTTGGAAAGGCTTGTTAAAAGGGCAGCCAAACACGATTGAGCCCTTAAGCTGGAAATATCTCAGCACACTTTAATAGTCAGCTACACGATAGTTGTCGCCACTCTGGGGCTGTGTTTGCATCAATCGGTAGACCTTCTCAGCGATCTCATCAGCAGCAGGCAATTGGCCCTGGGCTTTTAGATCCAGAAACTGTTGTAGATCGGGGAAATCGGCCGGATCGCTCCCACGAATTTGGGTTTGCATCTGCGTATCCATCACGCCGGGATTCAAAATCACAGCCTGAATAGGTGATGTTTCAGCAGCTTGCTCCAGCGCAAAACAAGTCGTAAACCGATCCATTGCAGCCTTGGTGGAACAATACAGACTCCAGCCTTTCATATCCCGTTGGGCAGCCCCAGATGAGACAGCTGCCAAAGATTTTTTGGCAGCGTGAGCCTGAAAGTGTCTGGCAAAAACCTGAGTCGTTAAGACCAGCGAGCCAAAGTTCACATCAATGCTGGCTTGCCAATCCTTAATTTTGGCCACTGGCCCGACCTCACCCAGGCGTCCGACATTGTGAATCAAGTGAATCTCAGACCAGTCTTGCTCTGCCCAATGGGCAAAGTGCTGCTCAAGAATCTCCTCGGCTTGTGGTAATTGTGAAAAATCACAGGCCAGACTATAGGTATGCGGTGCCGAACGAGAGAACTCAAACACCTGCCAATCGTGGCTCTGATAAATTTGACCTAATGCTGCTCCCAGGCCTTTAGACCCACCGCTAATGATAGCTAGTTTTTTCATTTTGTCCTCTTAGAATCTTTGTTATGGTGAAGGCCTGCCGTTACGCATACTGAATTTGTTACTGTCTTGCCTATTTAACCCTAAATTCAGCCTATTGGAGCCAAAGGCTTCACCCATGAGCAGGAGTTAAGCTAGGCGTAAGCGATGCCTTGTGAGAATGGATCCTGGCGTCCCCCCAAATAATAGCTATCAAACGAAAAGCTATCAAACGAAGCGGGTTGGAAAAAGGCCAACTCTCTTGTTTCATTGGCAACCGGCGCTCCTTCAGTCAATAGCATCAATTTTTCAGCAATTGCCTTTTGTAGGGTTTCAAACTGAGGATGGTTAGCCAAGTGACTATTCGTTTTTTGATTTAATTCTCGAAAACGTTCCTGAATCACTTTGCCCCGATCTTCTCCAACATCAGTCAGCAGTTTAAAAGCAGCTTGTTCTTCTTGCTTGCTATAAGGAGGGGCTTTGGGAGGGCTAGCGCCCACTGCCGCCTGATTGGCACTAATTCGAAATCCAGCTTGTAGAAAGTCAGCGTGCTGGTCAATTAATCGATTCAAGCCTGGCGCTAAACTCTCAATCGTTTCAGAGGCAGCCTCCAGGCGAGAGGTATACTCAACAGGGGTATTCGGAGCAGAACGCTCAAGCACTGGGTTCTGAACGGGCTCCCCTTCGGCAACTTCAGCGACATCAAGGTCAGCGTCATCAACAACTTCAACGACCTCAGGGTCAGCGTCATCAACAACTTCAGAACCGGCATCTTCGGTGACTTCAGGTAATTCAACGACTTCAGTATCAGGATCCTGAGCCGTTCCCGTATTGGCTTCGGGCTCCTGAACGGTTCCTGTTTCTTCGGCTGGAATTTGGGATAATTCCCCCTCGCCACTGCTTTCATTGGATAGGCGCGTAATGTAGTCATTTAAGGCAGTATCAGTGAGCCCACCATATAAATTGTCGTTATTACGTTCCTCGCCATTACGAGCTGTATAAGTCAAGCGCTGCTCAATTGAGGCTTCACCTTCAGCTAAGTTTTTATCAAATTCGAGCAAGTGATCCTGAATGCTCTTCACCTGCTCAGTCCCGCCTTTACCTAACAGCGTTTGTAAGCTCGTTAACTGCTTGGTGGCAGCAACAACTTCTGGTGTCTGCGGCAGTTTTTCAAGACGCCCAAGACCTTTCGTAATCTGTCCTTGCATTTCCCCGACACGCTCAGCTAAGGCTGGCCCTCTTAACACATTACCCGGAGCTAAGTCTGGGTGAGGAAATGTTTCTAATGGCGTAATATTTTCAGCCACTGGGGTCTCTGGGCTGTCATCATTTGGTACTGTGGGGAAGACCACAGTAGCGGTTAATTCAGCTGAAGTCGGACTGAAATTCACCAGTACAGAAGTGGGATCTGATTCATGAGTGGCCAAAGCAGCCTTAATCGTGGCCTGGTCTTTCGCGTCGATCCCGGTAGCGCTCAGTTGCGCATCAGTAATCGGCTCACCTTGCTTGGCGCCAACACCGTTTTTCAGTTCTTCTACGCTTAGTTTACGATCCTGATTGGCATCCATGCGCTCCAGGATACGCGCAGAACTAAAACCTAATGAAGGAACGAGGGGTAAATTACTCAATGTGATATCTCCACTTCTCTCTACTTATTCATATACTCATACTCAAGCGATCATTTTGCAATAAATCACAATTTAAAGAAGAATTAATAATTTATTGATATACCTGCTGAAGTCAAACAAAATGATAAGATTAAAAAGTCAACTTAATCTTGGTCAGCTATTTTCAGGAGTTTCCTAATGTCAAAACCTAAAACACTGCTTATTTTCCCTCCTTATTGGGAACCCAGCATGCCTTATCTATCTTTACCTAGCCTGACCAGTTACCTGAGACATCATGGTTATGAGATTGATCAATGGGATCTCAATTTGGCTTTCCATGAAAAACTACTCGATGCGGATTATTTAAATGACAGAATTACAGCCCGAGACTCCATCTTAAAACAACAAAATATTGATAGCGAAAAGATGCGGGCCTTTTTACCTCAAACCAGCCATGCAAAAAAGACGTTTAAGACAGAACTGTTTTATAGCCCCTATATGCTGGCCCAGGCAGGAGAGATTTGGCACAAAGCCTGTACCATGATCAATTGCCTCTATCCAGGTGCGCGCCTCTCTGTGCATGAGTTTGAAATGGAAGAACGCTTTACCTCTTCAGAAGCAGTCATTCAAGCCACCCAAAACCGCCTTGCCAATCCTTTTATTGAGTATTATGAGCTCCATGTCTTACCTGAGATAGCCAAAGACCCGCCTGCTTTGCTGGGGCTCTCGATTGCCAGAGACACTCAGATCATTCCTGCTTTTACCCTGGCTAAATTGGTCCGCGAACACTTTCCGCAGATCCATGTCACCGTTGGCGGCTGCTACTTCACTAAAATTGCTGATGGCCTCAAACAAGATCAACACCCAGCTTTTACCCATTTGATCCACAGTGCCGTCAAAGGAGAAGGGGAAGATCCACTCTTAAAATTGGTGCAAGCCTTAGAAGGGCTGCATGGCCTGGATCAAGTTCCTGGACTAATTCACCTTGATCCTGACAGCGGCAAAGTGATCACTAACGGATTTGGCCCGGCGGTCTCCATGAACGATATTCAGACCCCGGATTTTGACGGTTTGGATTTAGAGAATTACTGGAGCCCCGATCTCTTCTTCCCGATCTTGGGCTCGAGAGATTGCTATTGGAAAGACTGCACTTTTTGCGACCACTATATGCAATATGCTGGCTTTCGATCTCGTAAACCTCATCTGATCGCCGAGGATCTGGAAACGCTCAATAAAAAATATGGCGTGCGCAATTTTCAATTTTGCGATGAAACGATCTCACCCAATCTGGGTCGCAGACTGGCCGCTGAAATCAAAGAACGAAAGCTCGATATTCACTGGTATGGCATGGCACGCTTGCAAAAAGGCTTTGACGCCGAGACCGCCAAGGTTTGGCGTGAATCAGGTTGCCTCTACCTCTTGATGGGGCTCGAATCAGCCAGCGCTGAGTTGGCCAAGAAAATGATCAAAGGCACCGAAAATCGCCTGACGGAAGAAGTTTATCAAAATCTACATGAAGCAGATATATTCACTTTTGCCTTCCTGTTTTTCGGCTTCCCTGGCGAGACCATAGCGACAGCCACCGAAACCTTGGATTATATTCGTGAACACCAGGAGATTATTAATTCTGTCGGGGGTGGGGTCTTTGTTCTCAAGAAAAACTCACCGATCTACAGAAACCGAACTGAATTTGGCATCACCGATGTCGACCCACAAGATCTGGCCGATGATTGGATCTCCTCTTTGCGTTTTGAGCTCTCTGAAGGCATGAATACAGAAGAAGCCTTTTACTTTCATAAACGCTACGATGAAGAAATCTGGAATCTCTACAAAGGTGCTTTTTGGATCAAACATTCTCGGATTTCGGTTTTCTTGTATCTGGTGCGCTTTGGCAAAGAATGGATGGTCAATCATTCCCAGCAACAAGACCCGGCTGAGAATGATCTCAAGCAAGCCCAGGCCTACTTTGCAGAGAAAAACCTCGATGCCGCACAAACCTTGCTGGAGCAAGTTCTTGTCCGCATGCCGCAACATGTCTACGCTTTGAACTATCTCGGGCTAATCGCAATCGAAAATGGGCAAATGGCAGCCGCCCAGAACTACTTTAAAGAGGCCTTGCAATTGGGACCGAGCTATCCAGAAGCTTTGTTGAGCATGGGCAAATGGCACCAAAGCCAAGGGGATCATCCCAAAGCCATCGAGTCCCTCAGACAGGCGCTAGGCTTTAATATTACAGCAGCAGAAATCTATTATCGCCTCGCTGAATCCTTGCAGCAACACGCTCCCCAGCAAAACCAGACAGAAATTGAAACCCTGACCCGACGCGCCATGATCCTTTCCAAAATCGATCAAAACATCGGTGGAAATGCCTTTTACCCTTGCCTGGGTCTCAACGAATTTTACGCCAAGATCTGCCCGCAGACAGCCGTTCCTCTGCCTGCCTAGGGAAGCCAGATAGCTCAACTAAAATTGAAACGAACTGTAGAACCCTGATGCAGAGGTGCCGTCTGCGAGCTTAAAACTGCCCAGTGAAACTGCAATGGCTTCTTTAGGCGCATGTACTGTATCTACCAAAAGCATTGTTAGCAGATGTGCAACAATAGGAAGCAAACTGATCCCCGCTCCAGTAAGTATGAATTGCTGCACGTAAGAATTAGGTTGGTAATCGTAATTTTTGCTACCAAAGGCAAAGATAGACAATAATGCGTATAGACCCAAAACAATAAAACTCGTATTCTGATGTAACGTTTCTATTTTTTGGTATTCTGTTGAATCAACCGCTACTAAAAGGAGTTGGGGAATAAGCAGGGCGGTTAGAATAAGGGTAGACGTTATCCATGTCTGAATGGAGATGACTTCGGATATATTACGAGACACAGGCTGAGATACACTGCCGCCTCCACTCATCCCTCCATAAGTCGGCTGAATCATCGCCAACTCTTTCAAGGTCAGCCCCGATTGCCCTACCCAGGATTGCAGCTCCGGCATTTTCATATCAGGCAAATATGCATAACGATAACGCCGATTAATTTGCTGCGCCAGCTCTAAACCTGCTGTTTGAGCTACCAGATACCCCACCGCACACAGACGCCCCTGCTCATCGATAAAGTGCGGACGACGCCCCGCATAGCCAGTCTGAGTCGGGAAAACTCCTTGCTGCCAATAGGTCTGCAAATGATTCAGGAGTGCTTGCCGACGGGTATACAGCGCTGGAGAGATCACGAGCGGGGTGCTTTCACGCAATTGGGTTTCAACATAGGCCAAATGGGTTTGAATGCGTAGTTTTTCGCTAGTTTGTGGGCTCGGTGCTTCACCAAAACGAGCAACATAGCTGCGATCGCCAATCACGGCATTCACACTGTGCTGCATGTTGACAGCTGCCCAGGCAGGGCTGGACTGAAACCACATCAGGCTGAGACTTAATAATACGAGTACATAGTGCTGCTTCATACCACCCTCGTGTCCAACAAGATGAACCCATCATAAAATAGATTTACGTAAAAGTAAATACAGGGGGGATGCAAATAATTACAAAAGCAAGCTCAACTCAAATAAGCTGCTGCTGCCTTGAGATAGTCAGGCACTTTGGCTTTGCTGAGGGTGGTCAGGCGCTGCATCAGGGCAAAGCTGGGGCTTGCGAGTTGATAATCGCGCTCCAGTACCCGCAACTGAGTCAGCCAGAGCAAGCTGGTCATCTCTGCATCGGCTAAGGCCCGGTGAAAGACACCTGTATGCGGGATCTGGTGATAGTCCACCAGGGCCGAGAGTTTGTGAGATCGGAGCTCAGGGAAGAGTCGCCGGGAAGTCAGCATCGTGCAGCTATAGCTTTCGCTGCAGCCACGCCCGATTAAAGCCAGTTCGGCTTCTAAAAAGCGACGGTCAAAACTGGTATTGTGGGCCACCAGCTGAGTGCCTGCAATAAAATCAGCAAAGTCGTTCATCACGTCCCCGCAGGGGCGAGCTGATTGCAGCATGGCATTGGAAATGCCCGTGTAGTCTTCGATAAAAGACGAAATGCGTCGCCCTGGATGCATCAACTCCTGAAAGCGGTCCACAGCCAGACCATTGACCAGCTTGACCGCCCCAATCTCAATCGCACGGTCTCCCCGTGTTGGGCTCAGGCCCGTGGTCTCAAAATCCAGTACCACGACCGTATCGGCGCGTTGAGCGTCAGTCGCTGAGGCGTTTATTATAGAAGACCGAGGCCGGGTCATGGGTTCACAACCGGTGTTTGTAAGGCTTTGGGATCTAGATTGAGCAAGGGGGGATAGTCTTTCCAGTTTTTGAGATCAAAATGCCACCACTCTGTATCCAGTCCAACAAAGCCATGTTTTTCCATGGCGCGTTGTAAGATCTGGCTATTGAGTTTGGCCATCGCCGGGGTATCTTTGGCCTGGCGATGCGCTTTCGGAGAAAAATCATCAAAAGCAGTCGGCATGGTGAGCTCATTGCCCTCAGCATCAACCAGGGTCAGATCAACGGCAGTGCCGCGGGTGTGTAAGCCGCCTTTGCCCGGCGGGCTGACATAGCGTGGGTCGGGCACGAGATCCCAGAAACGCTGCTGGGCCGCCATCGGTCGAAAGCAATCCCAGACTTTGAGACCCAATTGCTGACTTTCTAGCTCTTGTTGCACTCTGGCCAAACGCTCAGCTGCCTGGGGCCGCAACCAACAGGCATTAAAACTATAGACCACCTGCTTGGTGAAATTATTGTCACTGGCATAGCGCATCTCTTGCTGGATCTTGGGACTCACACTGTGTAAAGGCACCAGCTCTAAAGCCTGAGCCGACACGCCCAGACTCAAGCAAAAAAAGGCGCTCGCCGTCAATAAAGATTTCATAGTCACACTCCCAGATCGGATTCAGGCTTCATTTTAACAAATCTAATCCGCTATAGGCCCGGAGGCGGATAAAGGGCTCATTAGATACGCCAGAATCAGCTGTACCGTTGCTTCCAGGGCTGTGATATGGGTACGCTCATAGGCATGAGAAGCATCCGTACCAAAACCAATCAGGGCATGGCGCAGATCATTGCCAGCCTGCAAAGCCGCTGCACAATCAGAGAAATAATAACGAAAGACATCCCGACAATGGGGCAAGCCCAACTCATCAGAGAGCGCCAATAAATGGCGAGTCAGGCCCGGATGAAAAGGACCGCTATTGTCCATGATCACGACCGTCAGCCGATCCTCACGGGATTGATGCTCCGGGGCAACAATCGCAATATCTACAGCAACCAACTCTTCCAGGCTGGTCGGGAAGGTATGTGAAGCCCCAAAACCCTGCTCTTCAGCGCACGAGAAAAACAATTGCGTCGGGCAAGCGGGGCTGAGTCCGGCTGCTTTTAAACTATGGCAGGCACTCAGGAGACAGGCCACGCCGCCAAGATCATCCAAAAACCGAGAAACAATAAAGCCATTGTCCAGCAGCTGGGGTTGCGCATTGATAGAGACAATATCACCAACCTGAATCCCCAGATCTTCGACTTCAGCTTGATTCCAGCACGGGGCATCGACCCGAATTTCGACTTGTTCCCAGTTGACGGGTTGTTCGTCAACGGCTTTGCTAGAGGCATGTACAGAGGCCTTTAAAGGTAAGATCGTACCCTGGAAATCAGGCCCCTTTTGGGTATGTACAGTGACTCGGCAACCCTCAGCCATACGGCTGGACCAGGAGCCTATCGGCACAATAGACAGACGACCATTGGCTTTGAGATTGACAACCATCGCTCCCAGAGTATCCACGTGGGCAGCCAGGGCGCGTACGGGCTCACGACTCTCAGATAAATGGGCTTTTAAAGCGCCAGTACGGGTGCGCTCGGTTTGATAACCCAGAGCTTGCAATTGCTGAGCGATCCAGTTTAGATTGGCGTCAGTCAAACCAGCCGGGCTAGGCGTGTTGAGTAAGTGCAAGAGATTATTTTGTAGACGCTCTCGATCAATGGTGTACATCAGAAGACTCCTTGGAAGTATATGCTTGAAAAATGAGATACAGCTCACCATACGCTGCAGGATCTTGCTGCCACAGAGTCTGGACAAGTTGCCAGGGGGTTTGGCCAGCCAGATTGGGCAAGTCCCAGCGGGCCCGGTGCTTAAGCAAAACACGGGCGCTCTCTGGCTGACGATCGCGCACAGCCAGATGCAAAGCTGTATTGCGATCAGGGTTGCGCAGATTGAGTGTCGCGCCAGCAGCCAGCAAGGCCTCAATCATAGAGACGAGTCCCTGGCTAGATGCCAGATGCAAAGCCGATTGACCGGCCAGATCGGGCAAATCAAAATTGGCATCGGCCTGTAGCCAGAGCTCTAAAACATCTGCGCGTTGCTCTCTGACAATCTGATGCAAGAGCGGCTGACCGGCAATGCTATAAACATCAGGCGATTGAGTTTCAAGTAGATCGGCAATCTGATCAACTTGACCTCGTTTTAAAGCTTTAATTAGTGCCTGTTGTTGGGCCAATTTACTGAGTGCTTGCTGCCCACTGGCCAGGGCAAATGGAGCATAGCGAATCTGATAATCCAGCAGACCACTGGGCGTATACTTTGCTAGCCAGGGTGCAATGGGAGACTTTTTTTGTTGCGCAAGCACTAGTGGGCTGCGCTCTTGAGCATCATAAGCAACGAGGCTGGCCTCACCCTGAAATTGAAAGAAAAGCTCCAGCAGATCCACTTGATCTTCGTTGGGTAGATCAAAGACCAGGTGCAAAGGCGTGGCCTGCCCCAGATCAGGCTCATGGTAATTGGGGGTGGCATTTAGCTTGAGCAAGAGTTGGATCATGTCTCTTTCTTTAGCCAAAGGCGTAAAAGCGCTCATCTGGGAGCGTTCACCATAGCGCAAATGGGTCAGAGCCAAAGACAAAGGCCGTAGACTGAGATCCGCTCGAATCGGGATCGCCTGGTTTAAATCTGGGCGATACATGGCAGCATAAGTTTCGACAGCAGCTAATTGTCCCTGCACAATTGCCTGGGCTAAAACCTGAGGATCAGGCAATTGCACTGACGAATCTGCCGAACTGGCAGCAGCCAGCCAGATTGGCTGGCTAGCTGCAAAAGTACCGAGTATCAGAACCAGCCCCCCTCGGAGCAGAAGACGCTTCATCTAGGCTGCCACTACTGACAAAGAAAGCGATACGCGGGCCACTAAAGCTCTGATTTTCACCGATTCGCTACTTGCTGGGGTAAATCGAGTTCTATAAATTTAGACTCCAGCTCAGCCAGGCTCAGACGTTGCAAGTCCCGATCTTGAATCTGAAAAACAACCTGCTCACTCAGGTCAAGCCCGCGAAAGTGTAAGGCCATTCGGAAATTACCTTCACGATCAGTACGTGTGGCCTCTAATTGACCGGTTTCAGGGTGCAGCAAAAAGACATCTTTATAGACCAAAGGCTGACCATTTTGACTGGCGCGACCTTCAATATCCATCGAGACCTTGGTGGGTGCATCGGGATTGACCATGACTGGCAAGCCGAATTCTTTCCAGCCCCAATAACCTTCATCAATCACATGCACATCTTTAAAGCCTTTTTGCTTAAGAATATCAGCACTCAGACCTGATAAATGGTGTGGGCAGCCACAATATAAAATGACTTTATCAGCCGGTTTGAAAGGTAAGTCTTTAGCGGTTTTAATCACAGTATAGGGGTAAGAAATAGCCCCCTGAATATGCTCGGCATTAAACTCAGGACGGCTTCGCACATCCACGAAGAGAGCTTTGTTTTTTTTAAGTAATTCGCTGGCTGCTTTGGCTTTGATTAAGATCGCAGGATCGATTTCCTGTTGATGATTGTGCTCATCCTGGGGTTGTTCACGAAAAGGGGCCTGAGCCAAGACCGGCGCAATTTGTAGGCCAGCCAGACAGATTAGCAGTGCTGCCAATTTTAATTTCATGTATTTTCTCCTTGAGGCTTTTGTCTGAGATTCATTAAAACTCATTATAACGCGAAGCTCAGATTGCTTACAGCCCATTAAGCAATTGAAAACAGCTCATCCCAATCAACTTAGATCATTTTATGGGCCAGGGCCGTCGCCAAGCAATTTTGCAATTGCAGAAGCTGAGGATCCAGATTTTCGCTAGTATTCAGCTGATCAAACAATTCATTGTAGACCCGGCTCAAAAACATCAGGCTTTCGACACTTTCGACCTGTCCCAGCGCTTCAACGATCTCAATTTTTTCGCTCAGGCTAGCCTGGGGTTTGCGATAATATTCAATCAGAGCAGGTACCGCTTCAGGGTTGGCAAAACTTCGCAAAGCCCGTATCAAAGAGCGCTGGTCTTTAAATCCCAGAATAAACGAGCTTAATGTCTGATAGAAAAACTGATAATTTTCAAAGCGCTCTAATTCCCGTGCCATGGCATACCGTACATCTGGATGGGTCTTGGGATGAAAAAACAAACGGCTAATGAGCAACTGAACTTCTTCGGCTGGCTCCGCTTGCAAACGCTGAAACAGAGTGCCTACCTGAGAGCTGAATTCAGATTTTTGAACATCAGATTCTAGATCCTGCAGATCTTCCAGGGTTTGCAAAACTTGTGAGGCCAATGCCGCCCGGGGATGCTGCACATAAGAGAGCTCATGCAAAATATGCTCGCTGCCAGTGGCTTTTAATGCTCTGGCAGCCTGCAAAGCCACCCAATGAGATTGGTCATCAAAAGCCTGCTGAAAAATTTGCTCATCGGCTGCGCGCAATTCATGTAAAGCCCGTATCACTGCCAGCCGAACCGCAAAGTAAGGGGAATCATAGCAAGAGCGGATCAATGGCAAGTGCTCAGTTTGGCCCAGCTTGCCCAGTAAATTTAAAGCAGCAACCAATACATTGATATCTTCTGAACTTGAGAGCAGACCGACCGCCAGAGGCAGAGCCTTTTGATCTTCCAGTTGTGCCAGCACTTGCAAGCAAACACGCTGGGTTTCTGGGCGCTGGTTTCTTTCAAGATAAACGCGTAAGTCAACGGCAATCTCAGGTCCCATACCAACCAGTAATTTCACAACAAAGCCCAGATGCCATTCCAATAAACGCGGTAAATTGGCCAGAATAAGCTTCGCGCTAGATGCGTCCGGGGATTCGGACAAAGCACGGGCAGCCAAAAACACAACAATCGGAGATGGATCTTCTAAACAACGGCTAAGATCCTGAATATCTTTGGGCTGGCCTAAAAGAGACACTGTCTGCACAGCTCTTGCACGCTGCTCCGCATCCAGACTCAGATCATGAATTCGACTGGATAGACGAGGCAAATAGGGAGCAGCCAGTTCAGCCAAAGCGCCTGCTGGCAATTGATTTTTCAAAGCATAACGCATCAAGTAATCAATAAAATATAAAGTTTCTCGACTGGTAACAGCCTGCCAAACCTTGGCTGCATCAGGGTGTTGCAAATACCGATCTAAAACAGGCTGCCAGAGGGCTTCCAAATCTTGCCAGCGCTTGGCCGTGGCCTGATTTTGGTCATGCGCCCGCAGTGCCAATTGGCCTGAGCGAATGGCTGCCAGGTTTAAAACAAAGAAGAGCAGACAAATGCCCCCGGCCCAGATTGTAATCACATGTGACGACCTCTCTTCATTCATGATAGGAGCAAAGTCCTTCTGAATCAAGCCATTTTGATCTTGATTTCAGCTAAATCCTTTCAATGTTAAGAAATATAAAGAGAGTATAAAAGACCCTGTTTAAATCATATCAAAACCCCTGTAGGACTCTTGATTTCTGATTTTCAAAGGATAGTATAAAGGTAGGAACAGCAAAAGAAAGGGACAAGTTTATGAGCTTAAGTAAAAAATTGCAACAAACAATTCTATGGGTTTTTTCTGGAGATCTTAAACAAAACAAACCGGGCTCCCTTCAACAGCCATCCACAGTACACATTCACTACGAATTTCACCAACACCTACACATTAAAGTACAAGATGATCTCTATCACAAAGTCTTAAATAATGTGATTCAAGAACTCCCAATCTCTCTGGCTTCACCACAAGCCGGTGTTTTTAAACAGACCCTGCCTGTCAAGTCCTATTCAGTAATCTAAAATTAAAAAAGCCCGTCAAATGACGGGCTACTAAGCAATCGTTAAATTTTATAAAATCTCTGGATCTGATGATAGCGACTATATCACGTCACTTTATAGACTAGTTTATCAAACTTAGCCCCCAAATTTACTAGTTCATGTCAAATGACAAGTTAATAAATTGTAAAATAATACCTGCAAAAAAGTGGCTGACTCTCGCGTTTTGTGTCTCAAGACTTTCAATAGCAAGCGATTTAAAGAAAAAAAATTTAGCAAGCCTGTTTTAACTCCAAGACCACCTTGAAGAAAAAGCAACAGACTGCTCGTCCAAAAGCTCCCATTGCCAAAAGCACGACAACATGAAAAGATGAAGCGTAGACCTAATTTCAAAATAGTGCAGGGACATGCGAAGCCTTTTAGTCAAAGACATTATGAATCCTAACTTGCTAACAGTAGCCGCAGATCTCTCTGTAGCTGCCGTTAGTCAACTAATGCATCAGCACCACTTTGGAGCAGTTGTTGTCGGCACTCAGGCAGAGATCAGTGGCATTTTTTCTGAGCGAGATCTCTTAAACAAAGTCATCGCCCTCGGCCTGGATCCCTTGACGACCCCGGTAGCTCAGGTCATGAGTTCACCTGTACACACCATTTCTGAACAGACCGACTTATCCAGTGCCTTGCAGGTGCTAGAGTCCCTTCAGATCCGACATTTACCAGTCGTCAACGCCGAAAATCTGGGCGTGGGTATGCTGGGTATGCGTGATTTAATGGCAGCGATGGTCAAACACCTGGCCGAAGAAAACCAGGCCCTGACCCAATTGGATCAACTCAAGGATGAATTTTTAGCCAATACATCTCATGAGCTCCGTACCCCTTTGAACGGGATTATTGGAATCGCAGAGTCTTTATTGGCTGGAGTCACTGGCGCACTCAGCTCCGATCAAAGTCATAATTTATCATTGATCGCCAGCTCAGGCCGCCGACTGGCCACCCTCGTCAACGATATTTTAGATTTTTCACAACTCAAGCACAAAGAATTGCGTCTGGCACCACGCGCCCTCGATCTCAAATCTGTCGTTGAAATGGTATTCTTTCTCTTAAAGGCCCTGTTGCCCCCAGAATTGGAACTGAAACTGGACATTCCTGCCGATTTGCCTGCAGTCTGGGCCGATGAAGATCGTCTTCACCAAATTATGTACAATTTGGTCGGCAATGCGATCAAGTTTACCCCACAGGGCCTGATTCAAGTCAGCGCCCACCAGGCAGAACAAAAAATTTGGATCGAAGTTTGCGATAGCGGCATCGGTATCCCCGCAGACAAGCTAGAGCGTGTCTTTGAGTCTTTTGAGCAAGTTGAGGGTGACGCCTCCCGCCAATATGGTGGCACGGGCATCGGTCTGGCCATTACCCGCAAATTGGTCGAGCTTCATGGCGGGCACATCGCTGTTGAATCTCAAATGGGGCAGGGTTCGCGCTTTTATTTTGATTTAAAACCGGCACAACAAGCAGCCTCTGAGCACATAGGCACACAGCCCGCCCTGTTTTCAGATCGGGAACCCTGCCAGGAAGAAGTCCGACCGGCCCCACAAGATCTGGACGAGAGCCGTGCTCTTTTTCGGGTTTTAATTGTCGACGATGAAGCTATCAATGCCCAGGTTCTGGTCAATTTATTGTCCTTAGAAAATTACCAAATCGCACACGCTTTTAATGGATCTGAGGCCCTGGATTTACTCAAGTCACCCGCTAATTTTGATCTGATTTTGCTAGATATTATGATGCCCCAAATGACTGGCTATGAAGTCTGTCAACGGATTCGAGAGCAGCATTCTGCAGCAGAACTGCCAATCATTTTATTAACGGCTCGTAATCAAATCTCCGATTTAGTCAAAGGCTTTCAAGTGGGAGCCAATGACTATCTCTCCAAGCCTTTTTCTCGTCATGAGCTCAAAGCACGGATTAAAACCCATATCGAACTGGCCAAAATCAGCATGGCCTACAGTCGCTTTGTCCCCCGTGAGTTTTTAGCTTGTCTGGGCTCAGAGAGCATCGTCGATGTACGCCTGGGAGATCAGGTGCAAGCTGAAATGTCGGTTTTGTTTTCAGATATCCGCGAGTTTACGACCCTCTCTGAAAGCATGAGCCCCAAAGAAAACTTTGATTTTATCAATTCATACTTACGGCGGGTGAGCCCCTTAATTCGTGATCATGGTGGTTTTATCGATAAATACATCGGGGATGCCGTGATGGCTTTGTTTGCCAAAAGCCCTGAGCAAGCTTTAGAAGCGGCCCTCGAAATGCTCAAGATGGTCACGACACAACTCAACCCACATCGCGAAGCCCAGGGCTATCTGCCGATCCAGATTGGTATTGGCCTCCATACAGGCTTATTGATGCTGGGCACGATTGGCGAAAACGAGCGCATGGAAGGCACCGTGATTTCAGACACGGTCAATATTGCCGCCCGTCTGGAAGGACTCGCCAAACTGTATGGCGCGCGTTTGATTATTTCTGATGCCCTCTTAAGGCATTTACCAGCCAATCATAGTTACCAGCTCAGAGCTCTGGGGGATGTCGATGTCAAAGGAAAAACCCAACAAGTGCGTGTTTATGAGGTTTTAGATGCTGACACGCCCATCTTATGTCAACAGAAGCTGGCCTCAATGCCCCGCTTTGCAGCCGGTGTCAAAGCTTATGCTGATCAGGACGACGCTGTAGCGGAAGCCTGTTTCCAGCAGGTCTTGCAAGCAGCCCCTCACGATCGCGCGGCTGCATACTTTCTGCAACGTGCCCGCCAGCGCTTTCACTTTAAAGCCCAGGACGAACTCGAAATGTTACTGGATCTAAGGGAGAAATGCTAAAAGTTTGCGTATTGCCTTTGCGTACTGGCTTTTTTTAAGCTATAATATTTACTAAATAGTAAACACGAATAGGTTACTTCCATGCCTGACACACCTGAGTTCAAATCTGCCGGAGCCACGATCCGGCGCAAACGCAAAGAAAGTGGTTATAAAACCCAAAAGGCTTTTATCGCTGCCTTAAAAACCGTAGATCCAGATATTTCCTGTTCTGAATCTTATATCTCTTTGATCGAAAAAGGAGTCAAAACGCCTGGCGTGCATCTTTTAGACGTGATGGCAGAAGTGATGTCCCTGAGCCCCACTGAAAAGGGCGAGCTCCTGCTAACCTATAAACGCGTTCCCAGCGACTTTGAATTTGCTGTACGAGACAATCTTAAAGCCGCTGCAGAGCCCTCACGCCTCGATCGCATCCGCAGCCATTACGAAAACAATCCCGGTCGGGATAGCTTTAATCATTACCTCAAGTCCCTGATCCTCGAAGAGCAAGATCAAGCGGCAATCGCCTTGCTCAAACAAGCCCCAACCTTTGAAAATGAAATTTTGGAACTGCAAGAACGCACTGCCAAAATGGCCAGTTTGTCAGGCAATTATGACTTTGCTGTACAAGCCTTTGAACTGGCACTCAATAATGTCAAAGCTCCTAAGCACCATGCTGAGATTCTGCTCAACATCGGCACTTTGCATTTTCAACAAGGCCTCAAAATCGAGAAAAAAGAGCCTCATCAGGCCCTCAACTTTTATTTAAAGGCCCATGACCTTTTCGAAAAAAGCCTGGCTCTGATGCCCGATGAATTGTTTACGATCGATGAGCATGGGCGCTGTGCTTATCATATTGGAGACACCCTACTGTTTATTTATAAACAAAAGCAAATTCAGTCAGCCAATGCCAAAACTCAGCCTGAATTGGCGGCCGCTTACCAGAAATGGTTTGGCAAAAAAGTCAGTCTCAAAGGTCTGGAGCAAATCTCGGCTCAGTATTTTGAGCAGGCCAAAATAGGCTATCAAAAGGTATTGGATCGTGCTGACAATAGCCCTCTGCCTGATAAACCGATGCAAGAAGCGGTCTTTTTTCATGCCTATGTACATGCCAAGCTGAAACTTTTTTCGATGGCACGCGTCTTAATCCATAGCAATCTGCTGTTAGAACGCAATTGGTTAACTTACTTTATGAAAGCCGGTTTAGGGGTGATGGAATATGAGCACAGCGCTCAAGAAGTCCACCTGGATCAGGCCATGCAAGCCCTGACCAAGGCACTCGGATTTGATAAAGATTCAGTGCTATACTTGCTTCGTTATGAGCGTGACAGAGAGCTAAAAGCCCTGTGGAAAGCACGGGAAGAAGCGATGGAGGCTTTGATTAAGGATCATGATGAATAATAAACTTGCTGCCACTGGGCTGGCTCTGAGCCTGCTGCTATTAAGCGCTTGCCCACGCGAGGTTTTGATTGTCAAGCCTCCAGCTCCCTTTACCACCCCTACACCAGGGCCTTCTCCTTTGGCGCCCACTGCGACCCCAACTCCAACCCCGCTCATCACTCCGCCCCCCTTGCCGCCCTTAGATGTACTTGAATTGGCCAATGGCGATCTGGTTTCAGATAGTTTCAAACTGGAGTTTGGCCCTGGCTCTAAAGGCGTCAAACTGGAATTTGGGCCTGGCACCAAAGGCCCCACCACCGAGTTTGGCCCCGGTACCAAAGGCCCTCAAAATCTAACCTTTAATCTCAATTTCCCAGATCCACTCACCAATCCAGGTCTGATGCCCTTTAAAATACAACAAAGTGCCCTCGCTGGCGGCTTTTTAAGCACCCTAACCCTGGAGATCGTACGCAATAATCTGCTCTATGCCACTGCCACCGCACAGCCTCTGCGCAATGCATTTCAGATCCCAGCCCGCTTCCACCCAGGTTCTTACACGATCTCAGCCGTGGCCCAGACCTCTAGCGGGCCTTTGCGGGTCTCCTGGAATCAGTTCACAGTGCTGCCAGAGTTCAATGCTGAGCTCAAGGTCGCTGTCTTTGCCCAAAACACAACGCGCCCTGAAGATCTCGATATCGAAATCTTAAGCCGCAATCGCATTCCACGTAATTAAAGGACTTAGTTTACTTGAGAACTTTCTCAAAGACGCGCATAAAATTGCCGCCCAACACGCCGTAGATCTCCTCGGTTTTGTGGCCACGGGCTTGCATTTCAGCTGTGATCGCAGGGAATTTACTGGCATCACCCAAACCGCTGGGGGGCGGGCGATCGAGGCCATCAAAGTCTGAGCCCAGACCAACATGCTC
>JBBKWI010000103.1:0-4310 GCA_037968875.1 Candidatus Sericytochromatia bacterium
GTTTTAATCATCTTATTCTTAAAATATGAACATCAGCTTACGATCATCGAAAAAATGAAGCTCTAAGTAGATTATTCTTTTTTTGATATCAGAATAGCCATATAACACCGCAAATGAACTGCGAACTGACTGCGTAGCAGTCGTGAGTCAGGTCGATTTGCCGGGTTGGGGAGCAGGAAAAAACCGGCTTGAAAAGCCGTATCAAAGATTCGTGATCTCGTCTTCAGATAGTCCTGTATATTGAATGATTTTGCTCATGGATATTCCGTCAGCCTTCATTTCAATAGCGGTTATTCTTTTGCCTTTAAGTTCGCCTTTAAGTTCGCCTTCGATTAAACCCTCTTCTTTGCCACCAGCCCAAGCCTTTTCAGTAGCACTATTTAAGGTATTAATATTGTCTCGGTAAATTTTAAGGCTATGCTCATAGGCTGCTCGCTCATTTTCAGACAAATGCGCTAACTCTGCAATCTCAAAAGCTTGCTCCAAGACGGTATCTTGAAAACGAGCAGGAATCTCAGGAAACTCTTCAAGGTGCTTTAAAAAGTAGATCCAGTTCTCTAACTGGTTAGCAAGCTCACTCTCAGCTTTGTGAAACTTAGGCATTTCAATAAAGTACAGTGCATACTTATCGTAGAAAACGCTATTATGGCGATTTTTGAGTTTGACCTCGTGTAGAAAATCCGGGTTGCTACTATCTTCTTCAAAGACAAAATCCAATATTCCGACACAGAAAACAGACTTTAATTCAAAACTCCAGTGGCCTTTTTGAGCTTGCTCCTGGATCGGAAAAGTGGTGTAGTACAGCGCCCGATCTTTAAAAAATTTCTGATAGGCTTTCTGCATCTCAACAATGAAATAATTGCCCTCTGAGTCCTGGCAATAAATATCGTAGACGGCTCTGCGATCTTCGCTTTCTGAGCCAAGCTGCTCAGCATTGCGGAAATTAACGTCAACAATCGGATAGTCGAGAAGCAAGAGAGCATTGAGGAAATCCTTAAGCAGGGGCTTACTCGCCTCTTCGCCAAAGAGCTTCTTGAAACCGAAGTCAGTAAATGGGTTAAAGTATCTTGCTTTCATACCTTAATTATAGCATGCAGATCTTCAGCTCATGCGCTCAAAAAAGGTCAGAGAGCCAAACGGTTATCGGACTACAATAATAAGGATGCCCATGCATTTTCGAGCTGAATTCCACCGAGTAAATTAAATAAAAATGCTCATTTGATCTCAAAGCAGCTTTAATATCCTGATCACTTAAACCCGAGAGCCCAATAGGTAGGTAAGAATATTTTTCATAAAACTTCCCACTAGAAGTAATCAAATCGTAGATTAAAAAATTTTCTTTATAATCACTGTATGGATCTCGTAAAGGCTCTAAATATGAGATCTCTGTATTAGAGTAAAATTCTTCAATTTCTTTCTGACTGCCCTCTGCTTTGCGGATTTCCGCAACAAAATAAGAGCACGAATATGTTGAGTTAGTATTTTTAACAAAACCCTTCTTATGATTGATTAAAGTCGAATTCGGAAATTGTTTAACATGCTGAAAATTTTTTTCAAATTGATTTAGAAAACTGGCTTCAGAAAAATCGATCTCGTAAACCATATATAAAATAGGTCCGACTAGTATTAGAATTAGGCAAGAATAAAAAAGAAAGCCAATCCCATACATAGAATAATCTAAAGTTGACTTCTCATTTTTATTTTTCATACTACATTATTACCTTTTAAAACCCCAAAAGTAATATCTCTAAAAAGCTGAATTTCATTCTCCTTATTGAATCAAGGTAATTTATTAACGAGCTAAATTTAATAAGGAATAAATATATAAGTCAGATAATTCGTTTGTCTCACCTGCGAAGGCAGGTGGAATCCGTGGTTGGTGCGCGAGCAATTTTATAGACCACTCTTTCAGTTACTCATAAACCCTGATTTCAATCAATAGCTAATAATAACGAATTAACTTCTCTTTTTTTAGCTTATTCACCCTAATTATCTCACATAGTCCTGGGCTAGCAAAATTGCGATGACGCTCCAACACTCTGCACTTAACCTTCGAGCTGGCCGCGTAGCGGCTGCAAGCCAGGTTGAAGTGCGGGGTTGGATTGCTGGCAAAAGCTCTTAAAGCTTTTCGATTTCTTGAATAGTCAAACCGGTGTATTTAAAAATAGTAGGGATAAGTAGCCCATCCATTTTCATTTGGCGAGCCATTCGTATAGCGGCTTTTGCTTCACCCCAAACTTTTAGCACCGTGGAAGCAAGCGCTATTAGAAACTGCCACCCACCCTAGTATTCAATCGAAAAAATCTAAATTGACTGTTTGCTTAAACTCATAGGAGTGATGAAGAGGGGGGCTTGAGTTGAGCCTGGGCCATAATATAGTCCACTGCTTTTTCTAAATGCAGGGTGTCGCTGACTTCATTGACTAAGCCACTGGCTATCATTTCAGCGTAGATTTCTTCAGTGGATTGCTGATTATTGGCAAAGGGACTTAAGACCTTATCAATATCTAAACGTGTTAAGGCAATGTCTTGTTGTTTGAGTATTTCGCGCAGTACAAACTTGGTTTTCAACCTATTGTGTTGTAGGGCTTTTAAGTCTGCCTGTTGTTTCCAGGCATCCAGGGACTGCAGGACAAACTCTTTGGGCGCTTTCATTTGCTTCAGGCGCTCAAAGTCGGTGGCTTGCCATTCTTGTTTGAGTGCTTCATCAATCCATTTATCGGGAATATTAACCTGTGCACGCTGCACATAGGTCTGTAAAACCAGGCGACGTAATTTTGTTTCCCATCGGGTTTTCCATGTTTCTCGAAACTCAGCCATCAGGGACTGTAAGAGATGGCCCAAATCTTTAAATCCCAGATGCCTGGCCATATCATTATCTAGTGGGGGCAAAAGTACCTCTCTGACTTCCATCACTTCAATCGTGTAAGTGGCTTTTTTGCCCCGCCACGCTGGATGATGGTAAGTCTCAGGCAAATCAAATTCAAGGTTTTTTTTATCGCCTGAAGAGAGCCCAATCACACCAGACATAATCGGATCCGTCTCGCCATTTTCGGCTGGTTTCAGGAGCAGGGGAAAACGAAGCTGTGCACTGTTTGGAATCAGTTCGTTCTCACAACGGCCAAACATATTTAGAGTGACCCGATCGCCCCAATCAACCGGGCGATCTACGCGGTTTTGTGCTTGGAAGCGAAAATGAAATTCTTCGATCGCTGCCTGGATATCTGTTTCTTCAGGCGCTTTAAATTCAGGCACGTCGATCTGAGTCTGGGGGTTGTCGGGCAAAACAACATCCGGAAAGCGGGTCAGTATGGCTCTGAAGTTCAGCTGATCGGGCTCTGCTTTGATGCTTTGAATATGGGGTAAGCGCCAAATAGCCTGATTTTCTTGATCTAAATACAGAGACAAGCAGTGTTCGATCAGTTTGTCTTGTTGTTTGCTTTGTGCAATGTCGGGGAACTCCTGACGAATGGCATTGAGGGCATTTTGCTGCTCTTGCCCCTGAAGCCTGAAATCGACAAAGACATTCCCATTTTTTTCGCCAATTATTTTATACATTGTTGTTTGACTCATGCCAATTAATCTGCCTTATTCCCAAAATACCATCTGACGAGGTCAGAACCGACTCCCACGAGTTTACCGCCTCCAGGCGCAACACTCGCGCCTAGCTTTATAGCACTACAAAGGGCCCTGGTTTTCGGGTATTCAACGGGTTTCCCGTCTGAGCCTACGCCCGTATAGCAGGCATAGCCATCACTTACGAATTGGCAACCTGCACCGAGTGTGCTTAAGCCAGGAAGCCATGAGCTGAGACCACTGGATTGGGCGCTATCTAAGGCAGTACTGCTCGCAGTCACCGCGGTCTCTGCCACCATGCTGCCTGAATCATAGATATAGCTTGAGGCCCACGACAGCGTACTGACACTTGCTGTCGCCATTGTTTGTGTTAAGGTTTCACCTTTCGCAATGGCCTCAACCGTGCTTCCCAATTGTTCTGTGACTTTGGTTAATTGCTCAAGGGCCACACCGGTAGTCATTTCGCCGTCTTGCTGTTTGCCATAAATTTCGTAGGCCGCTTCTACCAGTGTGCTGATGCCTTTCAAATCTTCATAGCCAGAGAGCTCAGCTAAAGAAGAGCCCAGGTCGAGCTTGCCTTTGTCTGTGGGGTTTGCCATAAGATGCTTGAGGCTCACGATGACTTTTAGACCGGCAACAGCGGTCCCCAAGCCTTCCACGTGATCTTCAGAGACGAGCTCGAGTTCACCCAGGCCTTCAGCGACCTGGCCTAAGACGTCAGTCTTATCGCCAATG
>JBBKWI010000104.1:0-22519 GCA_037968875.1 Candidatus Sericytochromatia bacterium
CTATAGCCATAGGCACCAGAGCTCATCACGGCCAATAAGTCACCGCTTTCCAGCGGTGGCATCTCACGGTCTTTGGCCAGGAAATCTCCTGACTCACAGATCGGGCCGACCACATCGACGGGGTAAGTATCGCCTGCGCGTGGATTGACCGGCTGAATTGCTTGCCAGGCGTCATAGAGAGTCGGGCGAATCAAATGATGCATGCCCGTATCGACAATTACGAAGCGTTTTTCACGGTTTTGTTTTAAGAACTGGACTTCGGTTAAGAGGATCCCGGCATTGCCAGCGATCACCCGACCCGGCTCAAAAATTAAGGTGCAATCGAGTTTGGCGGCTTGTTTGGCGATCGCTTCAGCGTATTCACTGGGGTGGGGCGGAGTTTCATCACGATAGGGGATCCCCAAACCGCCACCGAGATCGAGGTATTGGATCGGATAGCCATCGGCTTGTAGATCTTTGACCAGTAGCGAAATGCGGGCCAGGGCGTCCAGGAAAGGTTGCAAGCGGGTGATCTGTGAGCCGATATGGCAATCGACACCAATTACATCAATATGTGAGTAATCGCGAGCACGGGCAAAGATCTCACGGGCGTCCTGAATATCGATACCGAACTTGCTCTGATAGAGGCCTGTCGAAATATAAGGGTGGGTTTGGGGATCAATATCTGGATTGACCCGCAACGAGATCGGGGCCTGGCGATTCATAGACTTGGCCACGTTTTGGATGCGCTCCAGTTCGGCGGCAGATTCCACGTTAAACATCAAAATATTGGCTTCCAGAGCCATTTTTATCTCAGGGGGTGTCTTACCCACGCCAGAGAAGACGATCTTGCGGGGATCAGCACCGGCACGCAGCGCTCGGAACAATTCGCCTCCCGAGACAATGTCCAGGCCTGAACCTAAACTTAATAGAAGGTTAAGGACTCCTAAACTTGAATTGGCCTTCATTGAATAGCAGATAATGTGGGGGATTTTGGCCAGGGGTTCAGAGAAAACACGGTAGTGCCGTGAGAGGGTCTGATGGGAGTAAACGTAAACAGGCGTGCCGACTTCAGCCGCTATCGTATTGAGTGAAACCTGTTCACAAAAGAGGGTATTATCGTGGTAGTCAAAATGATGAATCGATCGAGTCCTCAACTTTATTTATTTTTTTGATTGTATCACGCAAGCTTTAATGTTATGCTTTCTATAAGAAGATTAAGTAAAGATTAAGAGCTGATAAAAGGAACTTAACCAAGATGCAAATTCAATTGACTCCCTACCACGCAAGAATGATTGCCAATAACGTTGATTCTAACTGGAATGGCAAGATCGACCGCCGCGAACTGAGCTTCAAGCACGGTTCAAAACGAATCGCTGATTATGACCGCAACGGTAAAGTGAGTACAGAAGAGCTTGCATACTCTCTGATGCGTGGTGATATCTATATCGCCAACGATCGTAAAGCATACCCTACTTATCAGCGTCCTGGCTACGGCGGATATCCCCGTCCAGGTTATGGTCACGGCATTCCCCCGCGTCCAGGTTATGGCTACGGTCAGCCCCCCATGCCTACCGCTCCAGGCTACCCTTATCAACCTAACCCTGGTTATGGCTATCGTGGAGCTTCTCAAGTCGCTGGTACCACAGTCGCTGGAGCCATCGTAGGTGCTGGTGTTGGCTATGTTGTCGGTGGTTCACAAGGCGCTGGCACAGGAGCCGCTGTCGGCGGTGTCCTCGGTTTTATCTCTAATCTTTTCAACTAAACCCATTTAATCTTTACTAAAGCAACAATCCCCCCCGCGGGCTGAACGTTAACTCTTCAGCCCGCATTTTTTCGTCTTGATTCTGCTCAACGACTTAATCACAACGCAAAAAAGCCACTCTTAATATTGAGAGTGGCTTTTGCTATAGCTATTGAGGCTTACTTAAAGCTTTGATTCAAGATCTCAGCCAGGCGATAGCCACCCAGCGCCAGGCGTTCGGCACAGACTCGCTGAACACTGCGCCGCATTTCAGGTGTCAGCTCGCCGTCTTGTGGCAGACTGCTATAACCGTATTTAATCGACAGCTTATAAGACTCTTTGGCCCAGTTTGAAGGATGGGTCTTCATCATCAGTTTCCAATTGTCTTTGGGAAAGTCTTTTTGCAATTGACTCGCCAGGTCTGGGATCCCCGTTTGCCATTGCTCCGGACTAATATCGGGGTAAAGACCTGCGGTACTGTCAAAGAGGGCGTGTAAATTCTTGACCTTGGCATCTTTGACCTTGGTCAAATTGCCCCCGCGATCGCCATCCCGGTGCTGCTCTGAAATTTTGCCCACAGCATGAAAGGGCTGATGGATATCGCCGACCAGATGCAAGAGCATGCGTAAAGCAAAGGCTTTCTCAAAATCAGCAGCCCGCTCGTCTTGAAGAGTCGCAATCAAAGATTCTGTCATGCTTACGATATTGGTACCCGGTGGATTTTCAACCGCAGCGACACCATCGGGGTTATAAGGGATATTGATATAGTGCCACTGGTCAAAAACCCGCAAGCGGCGGGCTTTAATTTCGTCCATCCAGACTGACGTCGGCACAAAGTGCTGGCGTTGAAGATCGGGTTGTGAGACCGCCAATAATTGGATCAGCCGATCAGATTCAGCTCGGGCTTTGGGAGTCAGATTTTGGTATGCCATTTGGGCTGTTAACATATGACCGGTTTCCCACCAGGCCTGAGCCGGTGAAGTCACCAGGCCCACCAGAGCCAAACTGGCTGAAAATTGAATGAAGCGTTTAAACATGAGTTTCTCCTTGGGGGCTAGCTTAAGTTCTTAATCTTATTTTAACCTTTTAAAAAGCAGATGCCAAGTGCTGAGCACAATCAAGCCGTTTTACGCCAAAAAACACAAACGGGATCGACACGTTCGATCCGGTCTGTAATACTGTGTGCTTTGCGATAATCGCGCACGGCTTCACGGCAAACTTCAAAGGCATAGAAATCATCAACAATCACAAAGCCCCCGACTGAAAGCTTAGGATACAACGCATCTAAAGCATCCCAGGTCGACTCATAGAGATCGCCATCCAGACGTAAGATCGCCAATTGTTGAATCGGCGCAGACGGCAAGGTGTCTTTAAACCAGCCCGCTAAGATCTGAACCTGGGGATCCCATAATTGATAGCGTTTAAAATTTTCTTCGACGACTTCACGTTTAGCAAACCAGGCCTTTTGGGGATCTTCAGGCGGCTTTTCACCCGGGAAGCCCGCAAATGAATCGGCGACCCAAACTGTGCGCTCACTTTGATAAGCCTTAAGAATTGCGCGCATTAAAATGCAGGCCCCACCTCGTAAAACCCCAGTCTCGATCAGGTCTCCGGGAATGTTTTCAGCCAGAACCGTCTCGACAGCAGTTTGTAATTGATTCAAACGCTTCAGACCGATTAAAGTATGCGCCGTATTTGAAATCAATAAACCGTTTTCTTTGAGAGCAGCATAAGAACGCAAAACATGTTTTTCACCGGTTTTGAAGTCAACATAGGTGTAAGGATGTTGGTGCTCACGGGTAAAAAGCCCATCAAAGTCATAGAGAAAATCACCGACAGATAGCTTAATCGTCTCAATGTACATTTGCCGTAAACGTTCGATTTCTAGTGCTGACATATCTCTATTTTAGCATTAGCCTGACTCAAACCGAAAACTGATTTCGGCACAAGCATGTCCACTTTCCCATAATAGAAGCCTGTTGATTCTGCGATCAGACAAGACAGCAGGCATTCTCTCCGATACAATACAATAATGAAACTCACACTGTTGATCGTTGTTTGTATCCTTTCTTTGATCAGCCCAGCTATGGCTCTTGAAAGTTTGATCCTCGCTCCCGAACTCGGAGAACAATCTTTAGCTCCCCATTTGGAAATGTATCAAGATCCGACGCAAAAATTAGAGATCGAAGATGTGATCAGGCAAGATTTTCAAGCCACACATAGTGATACGCCCAATATGGGGTTTTCACAAGATGCCTACTGGCTGCGTTTTAAAGTCAGCAATCCTGGCGATCATGATCTCGAGCGCTTGCTCGAAGTTGGGCACCCCAATATTGATCAAGTCTGGTTTTATCGCTCACAGGATCAGGGCTTTGAATCATTTAAAACCGGTCGGCAAGTTCCTTTTAAGCAGCGTGACGTCCTCCATCGCAATTTTGTTTTCCCGCTCCATATTCCGGCCCACAGCAGCAGAGAGTTTTATATACGTGTTCATAGCACTTCAGCTTATTATGTGCCTCTGAGTCTCTCATCCCCTCTCGCTTTTGCACTGAGAGAACGCAAATTGCAATTGGGCTTTGGCTTTTATTATGGCCTGATCTTTGTCATGGTCTTTTATAATCTGGTCTTGTGGCTCTCGACCCGTGATCGCAATTATCTCTATTATGTCTCGGTGCTTGTGGTCCTGCACGGCTTGTTTCAATTGACAGTCAATGGTCTTGGCTATGAATACATCTGGCCCAATTCCGTCTGGTGGAATAATCATTGCCTGGGCTTTCTCTTGGGACTTTCCACATTTTTGGTGATTCATTTCTCGCAATCATTTTTAAATACGGCCAAACAACTGCATTACCCGCATCGCTTTTTAAATCTGCTCAAGTATTTGGGGCTCAGCCTGGGCATACTCAACTTTTTCCCAGATCAGAGCTGGCCTGCTCAGCTATCCGTTTTATTTAATAATCCCGTGGCCTTAATTACGATGCCTGTCATTCTGATCACTGCATTGATCATTTGGCGCAAAGGCGATCAGGCAGCTCGTTATTTTTTGATTGCCTGGTCTTCTCTTTTACTCGGCGGCCTGATCACCGGGCTAACGACGTATCATGTCTTTGAGACCAGTTTTTGGACCACCTATGCCCTGCAGATCGGTACCGGTCTTGAAGTGGTCTTGCTTAGTCTGGCCCTGGGCGATCGCTTGCGCCGCAATCAAGAAAAAATGCTCGCAGTACAACAGGCCCATTTGGAGCAAGAGCGCAAAGCAACTGCCGCTCAGGAGCAAATGATTACCCGCTTACAAAAACTAGACCGCCTCAAAGACGAATTTATCGCCAATATCTCACATGAACTACGCACCCCTTTAAATGGCATTATCGGCATTTCTGAATCGATGGTTGACGGCGCAACGGGTCAAATCAGCCCTGAGCAGTCCTATAATCTCTCATTGGTGATATCGTCTGCCCGGCGCTTGTTTCATCTGGTCTCCGATCTGATTGATTTCTCGCAAATCAAACACCGTGAAATCAAGCTCAATCCGCGCCCAGTCTGGCTCAGAGAAGTCGTCGGGGTGGTATTAAAGCTGTCTCAGCCTCTGATTGGCAACAAAGAGATTAAACTAATCAATCAAATTCCGGCTGAGTTTCCACCGATTGCTGCTGATGAAGATCGCTTGCAACAAATTTTGCACAATTTGCTAGGCAATGCCATTAAATTCACGCCAGCGGGCCAGGTTTCAGTCTCTGCCAGACTGCAGGGTCAACAGGCTTTGATCTCTGTTAGCGACAGTGGCATTGGTATTTCTGAAGAAGCAATGCCCCGAATTTTCGAATCTTTTGAGCAGGCCGATGGCTCGATCACGCGAGAATACAGTGGCAGTGGCCTGGGTCTGACCATCACCCGCCAATTGGTTGAATTACATGGCGGTGAAATCCAGGTCGAATCTGATATAAACAACGGCACCAGCTTTACTTTCAGCCTCCCTCTGGCCGATCAAACCCAGGTCTCAAAACGGCGTTCAAAAGCGGGTCCAGCTGCTTTTCGCGGCCAAACCCAGGAACTCGCTCTGGCAGCCGAAGCCCAGATTGCGGCTCAATTTCAGGATCAAGACTTCACAGATCGTACCTTTCATATCCTGGTTGTCGATGATGAACCGGTCAATTTGCAAGTATTGGTGAATATGTTGGCCCTGCAAAAATACACAGTCACGCGTGCCCAAAGCGGAGCAGAGGCTCTAAAAGCCTTACAAAAACGGCCCTTTGATCTGGTGCTCTTAGACGTTATGATGCCCCATATGTCCGGCTATCAGGTTTGCGAAGAGATTCGCTTGCGCTACCCTGCCTCTGAATTACCAATCGTGTTTTTGACAGCTCGCAATCAGGTTGAAGATCTGGTGCAGGGGTTTGAGACGGGTGCCAATGATTACCTGACCAAGCCTGTCGCCAAAAATGAGTTATTGGCACGGATTCAGACCCATATACACCTCTCTAAGATCAATCTCTCTTATGCCCGCTTTGTACCCGATGAATTTTTGCGATTTTTGGGCCATGACAATATCTTACAAGTCCAATTGGGCGATCAGGTTCAACAAGAGATGACGGTCATGTTCTCAGATATCCGGGAGTTCACCAGCTTATCTGAAACCCTGACACCCAAAGAAAACTTTGATTTTCTGAATGACTATCTCAGTCGCATTTCGCCTGTCATTCGCATCAATAAAGGCTTTATAGACAAGTACATTGGCGACGGCGTGATGGCCCTGTTTCCGCATCAAGCCCAGGACGCTCTCGATGCTGCGATGGAAATGTGTAAGGAACTGGCTTCTTATAATCAAGAACGCGCAGATCTAGGCTATCGAGAAGTTAAAATTGGCATCGGACTGCATACGGGCATGCTGATGTTGGGCACGATTGGTGAATCGGAACGCATGGAAGGTACAGTCATCTCTGATGCTGTCAATACCGCAGCCCGGATGGAAGGGCTGACCAAGCTCTATGGCTGCAGCCTGATCATCTCCGAGCAAACCTATCAGGAATTAAGCGATCCCGAAAAGTACGCCTTGCGTTACCTGGGCCAGGTGCGCGTCAAAGGCAAAAGCCAGCATATCAAAATATATGAGGTATTAGAAGACAACCTCAGCCCGGATTATAATTTGCGCTATCGCATGCAAGACGAGTTTGAAGAGGGGGTAACGACCTATTTTAATCGCGAGATTGAAGCCGCGCTTGAACATTTTCAGCGGGTACTCGAAGTCAACTCAGACGATCTACCTGCCCAGTATTATGCTCAGCGCTGTACGCGTTATCTCGGCATGGATCACTTACCTGAAGATGTCGCTCCGAGTTTTGTTTAAAAGCTGAGGCTTAATCAAAGAGTTCTGTTAAATGTCGCGCCTTAAAGCCTAACCAATAGGCATGGGCTTTTTCAAAGTCAAACAAAGCGATTAAGCGCTCCAATTCACGTGCATCCAGGCTATGTTTCTGAAACAAGGGTATTTGGGGCAATAAATCACCTGCTATCGGGTCATAATTTTCAAGTGCCAACTCAAATTGCTTCAACAAGATGCTGGATTCTGAGGCTGTTAAAACAAGTATTTGATCTGACGTCTGTGTCTTATCCAGATTCAATAAGCCCCGAATAATAGGATCTGAAAGCTGACGAATTTGCTCCAGAATCAATTTGGCAGCAGGCCAGTCCCTGACCTTAATGCTTTGCTCCAAATTGAGCATACGCGCTTCTATTCCCGAAACGCCCAAATTCCCACTATTCCCTTTGATAGTATGTGACAGGAGTTGCGCATTCTCGAAATCTTCTTTGGCTATTGACTGAGAAAGCAGTTTAAGCGCCGGGTTCAATTCTTCAGCAAAACGCTTTAACAAATCAATATACAAAGCTGTATTTCCATCTAAGCGCTGTAATGCTTCACGCGAACGCAGTCCCGGCATACTGGGAATATCAAAGGAATTTTTTTGTTTTACAGGACGCGATTTAGGTTTCATATGGCAGCGTTTGGGAAGCCAGTCGACCAGAGCCTGAAACAGAGTTCGAATATCAATCGGCTTAGTAACACAGGCGTTCATCCCCGCATCTAGCACCGCCTGAGTGATCCCCGTAACCACATCCGCTGTCATTGCTAAGATTGGCAAATCTACCTGGTTGGGCATCTGGCGTATCTGTTGGGTCGTTTCAAAACCATCCATGACTGGCATATGAATATCCATTAAAACCAGTTCAATTTTCAGATCGGTTTCTAAGCAAGCAATCGCTTCTTTTCCGTGGCCAGCAGTGACAACCGAGAAGCCTTCGGCCTCGAGTAATTCTTGTGCAACAATACGATTAATTTCATTGTCTTCGACCAATAACAGTCGGGCTCCCCTAACCGTATCTAATGCTTGCACTTCACTTTTAGAGATCATCTCATAGGTTTCTATTTCCCCCCCAAAGGCCTGTACCACCGTATTGTATAGCTGCGAAGGCGTCAATGGCTTCAACAAAAAACCATCAATTTTCAGAGACTCTGCTCTGGAAAAAACCTCTTCTCGCCCATATGCCGTCATTAAAATCGTACAGGGCTTTTCAGATAAAGTCTGCCAACAATATTCAATTAAATCAAAACCATTACTGTCAGGTAATCGCCAGTCGATTAAAAGCAAATCAAAAGACTGGCCTAATGCGACTTGCTGCTGAACCAATTGACGCGCAGCCTGGGCTGAGGTCGCCGATTGAATCTCAAAATCAAAGCTAACAAGATAATTTTCTAAAATATCTAGCACCGTTTGATGGTCATCAACCAATAAAACCCGCTTACCCTTTAGGTTTTGAGGCACTTTGGGGCGGTGATGTAATTGTCTTTTTTGTTTGCCAAACCAGGTCGAAAAGTAAAAGGTAGAGCCCTTTTCTGGTTCACTTTCAACGCAAATTTCGCCGTCCATTAAATCAACTAAGCGTCTGGAAATAGCCAGGCCCAAACCCGTTCCGCCATATTTACGCGTTGTGGTCGTATCAGCCTGGTGAAAGGGCTGAAAAAGCTGTTGCTGCTGTTCGGCAGATATACCAATGCCGGTATCTTTGACTTGAAAGCACAGCAAGACCTGGTCATCTTTTTCTTCAAGCACCCTGGCTGAAATTTCGACCTCGCCCGTCTCCGTAAACTTGACTGCATTGGAAGACAAATTCAGTAATACTTGCTCCAGACGTAAGGGATCACCAACGAGATTATAGGGTAAATCAGCTTGTAGCCTGAAAATCAGCTCAATATTTTTTTGACGGGTGCGTACAGATAGTAAATTAGATAGATTGACAGTGACCTGATGCAAGTCGAAAGGAATATACTCCATGCTGAGCTTGCCAGCTTCTATTTTTGAGAGATCCAAAATATCGTTTAAGATCCCGAGTAGATTCTGAGCAGCCGACTGCACGCGCTGCACATGGGTGCGCTGAATCGAATCCAGATGGGTTTTGAGCAAAAGGTGATTGAGGCCAATGATCGCATTCATAGGCGTACGAATTTCATGAGACATATTGGCCAAAAAATCGCTCTTGGCACGATTGGCTGCTTCTGCTTTATGTCTTGCATCTAATAACGCAGCTTCATTGAGACGAATATCAGAAATATCATTAAAAGCAGTCACAGCATAAATAAGCTCACCTGATTTATCTAATACCGGTGCGCCTTTGATCAACAGAGGTACGCGACGACCGTCTGGGAGTTGAGTCTCAATATCACTAGTTTCAGATCTTTCTTTATAGACAAAAGCACGCACCAATGGGTTTTGATCGGTTGGGTATTCTTGATCCGTTCCAGCCAGAAAGTTTTTATACTCACTCAATTGCTCGCTTACAACTCCTTCAGGGGCAAAGCCTTGTCCTAATATTTCAAGTGCAGCCTGGTTTGCAAAATAGGTTTCACCTGAGGCTTCCAACACAAAAACGCCAACCGGTATGCTTTCAATCAATTGACGAACTTTGGCTTCATTTTCGATCATTGTATTTTCAGCAACTTTACGACGAGTCAAATCACGAGAAATACCAATGACACCTAAAATTTTACCGTCATTACCACAGTATGCCGTTTTACGCGTTTCTAAAAACACGCGAGGCCCCTGCAAGGAATAAACCCAATCTTCGCGATTTTCGACATCGCCCGCCTTCAAGTCAATATTTTTCACCGTAAAAACAGCGACCCAATGGGAGCGTTGGCTCCATTCGGCTAAATCATTGTCTTGGCCCTGAAAAATATCTGCATCAAAATCCCCAAGAAGTTCAGCCTCAGTTTTACCTGTAAACTTCTCATAAGCTTGGTTGCACCCCAAATAGCGTCCTTGCGGATCTTTATAATAAATCAGATCCGGGATCGAATTAATTAAGCTACGCATCAAGGCTTCACGCACACCCAACTCTCGCGTACGTTGCTCAACTCTTTGCTCTAACTCAGCATTCAATTGCAAAAGACGCTCGTGGTGGTCAAGTCGATCAATAAAACGGGTTAAGACCGAGCTGATGGCGGTCAGAAATTGTTGCTCACGCGTGGTCACATGGGGGGGATTGCGCGATTCAAACCCCAATTTGATACTGCCAATTGGGGTCTGTTTAAGTACTAGAGGCGTTTCAAAGAAAATTTCAGTTTCTCTAAAAGCAGCCGAATGATAGGCTTCGCCACCATAGTTAATCTCAACATGATTATTTGCCGCTGATTCAAAAGCGGTGGTCAAAGCCTCTGCCACTTTTTGAAGATAAGTCGGCAAATCTATTTCAGATTCTTCGGCCCAATTGGAAACCTGGTAGAGCACTTCCATCTCTCTAACGCGAGCTTCCAATCGATTGGTTTTGCGTATGCGGGTGAGTGCTGAGCCCAGATTAATCGCTACCGTACGGAAAATGGTAAGCTCTTGCTCATTCCAATCTCGCTCTTGATTCGCACTGGCAAAACCCAGGATGCCCCATAATTTTTGATCTACCCAGATTGGAATGGCTGCAAAAGATTTTGCGCGCGTACTTAAAAATGGCTCGCCTGAACCTTCAAATGACTGGCTGTCGCCTTTGATAGTTTGATCATTTTGCAATTGCTCTATCCAGGTAGGCAACACGTCGTCCATCAACAAATTTTTCATGTTAGGCAAGGCAGCACGAAGTAATGATTCTCGCTCTAACCATTCAAAAAGCTGTGTCAAATACCAGCCCTTTTGTTTTTGATACACCCGCGAAACAGAGACTCTATCAACATCAGGCGTATTTTTAAAGATAGGAAGAATATCTTGCACAGCTTGCGCCCGACTGGTCGCCTGGTTCAGCCTGGTCGCAACTTCTGCCAGCATCGACAAAAATGAATCGAAGCGTGCATCTGTGGGTTCCATATTCAGCGCAGGGGGTAAATCATTACTATCTTGTGCTTTCAAGAGCTAGACAATCACTTTCTGGATAAAATGAAAATTGGGAAACTAACGCTTGATTATAGCATGTGACTAAATCTAGGCCGACAATTATTTACCAAAGAAAAGCTTGTGCCGCATGATATGGAAAAAGTCATTTTTCTGAAATTTGACCAGGCGGGTTTTGTAAAACGAACGAGAAATTTTGACAATATCACGGTGATAGAGTTGGTGATGTGCCTGACCGTCAATCGTAATTAAAACATCTTGTGATTGCTCACGCAAAAGTATTTTGACTGAGGTTTCTTTCCATTCTGGTATCACGACAGAGCGATTAAACAGCGCATGAGGACAGATCGGGTTAATAATATAAGCTGAGACATCAGGCATCATAATCGGGCCCCCTGCGCTCATCGAATATGCAGTCGAGCCTGTCGCTGAAGCCGCAATCAAACCATCAGCCCGATACGTGGTGATATACTCGCCGTCTACATAGGTGGCCAGATCAATAATATATGACAAGGGGTGGCGCATAATTGCCGCGTCATTCAGGGCATGAAAGACAAAGCGTGACTGATAGTGCTCGTCTAGCACTTCAATTTTGAGCATGGTGCGCTCTTGAATCACATACTCGCCCGCCATTAGCTTTTCAAGGGCAGGATACAGTTCTTCTAAGGCCGTTTCAGATATAAAACCAAGAGAACCTGCGTTAATACAGAGCAATGGAATTCCGTGGGGTGCCAACAGACGAGCGGCATACAAGACAGTGCCATCGCCACCAAACACCAGCGCCATTTTTAAGCGGACTTTGTCAGTATCTTGCTCAAATTCTTCGTTAGAATTGTAGTACTTAGAGAAAATATAGACATTTTCACCTCTGTCAGTCAACCATTGCGCGACTTCTTCAGCAATATGCTGCGTATCGCACTTATAGGTTTTATATAGATTATAGACAATTCCAATTGCTGGCGCGGTCACAAAAGCCCCCGTCGAGTTTAAACTAGGAAAATCCTTGAAGCATCATAGCATAATTGATGCAGGGCATAAAGAGCCCTCAAGGCGCTGCCAGAACAGCGGTACTCGATTTGATCATTTAAAATTAGCCGTACCAAATCTGATCTTTTAAGGCTTCTCCACCTTGTGCCTGAGCGGCCTGCTCTTGCGCCAACCAGGAATAACGCGCTGGAAACATCGAAACTTCTAGCATCAGCGAAATTACATTCGCAAATTCCTGGACTTGAACCAGCTTCAAAGTTTGATTTCGGCGTTTGTTCAGCTTTTGTAATTCCTGGATCACTTCTTGTTGACGCTGCTGTAATTGAATCAAGCGTTGTTGACGACGATTGCCACCAAAGAGACCGCCCAGAAAGCCTTTTTTGTTTTCGGTTGTGAACAGATCATTGCGCAAACGCTGTTCTTCAGCTTCTAATTCTTGAATCTGATTATCCAGACGCTGGCGGTATGAATTTAAATTGGGGAACTTGCTTTTGTAGAGTTGCCCTCCGGCCTCTTGAAAAAGCTTGTTTAAACCAAATAACATCGTACGCGCCAAATGTAAGGCTGGAATATGGCGCGGCTCAACATCAAAAACCCGAATCAGATTATAAATCGCCGACTCTGTATTGCGAATACTCAGATCACGCAAAGCAGCATTATAAAAGTGCTGCGGAGACGCCAATTGATTTGAACGATCGCTTTTGACATAACGCTTAAATTGCTGAGGCGTTAAATAATGCTCAAGCACTTTTTGTAAAGAGACTCTTAATCCAGCCACAGCCATGATCTAACTCCTGCCCAATCGGCCCGTATAGTATGGGCGTAAATCTAGCTCACCAGTTCCCATTTTCGGATCTAGTGGCATCTCGCTATCGCGCGCAAAGAAACGTTGAATGACAGGGTTATCTGAGTTTTTGATATCCTCTATCCGCCCGGAAGCGATCACATGGTTTTGATAGAGCATCACAACATAATCAGCAATTTGAAAAGTCCCTGGAATATCATGTGAAATAACAATAAAGGTCGACTGCGTCTGACCCCGAGTTCGTAAAATTAATTTATCAATGGCATCTGACATCACTGGGTCCAGTCCCGAATTGGGTTCGTCAAATAAAACTATTTCAGGATCTAAAGCCAGTGCCCGAGCCAGACCGACTCGCTTACGCATGCCCCCACTGAGCTCAGAGGGTAATTTATGTTGCACTCCAGGCAAACCGACCTGGTCAAGCTTACGCTCAACAATCTCCATGATCTCTTTGTTATTCTTTTTTGTATGCCTTCGCAATGGGAAGGCTATATTTTCAGCGACATTCAGAGAGTCAAACAAAGCGCCGTCCTGAAACAACATGCCAAATTTTTTGCGCACTTCAAAGAGTTCATTTTGAGAGAGTTTGGTAATATCTTGGCTATCAACAAAAATCGAACCTGAGTCCGGTTTGAGCAGGCCCACTAAAAGCTTCAGATAAACTGACTTACCCGTGCCACTGGGGCCAACAATTACCGTCGTGCGACCTTTCGGTAATTTACAAGAGACATTGTTGAGTACCAGTTGCGATCCAAAGCTTTTGACGACATCACGAAATTCAACAGCGGTTTCAATCGGAGATTCTACCGGTGTTTCAAGCTCTGTTGTTTTGTTGCTGCTAGTCATATATAGCTGCCGTTAAAAAAAAGTTAAAGATCACAATAAAACTGGCCACTGTCACCACCGAAAGATTGATCGCCCGACTCACCCCTTTGGGGCCAGGCTGGGAGTAAAAACCAAAGTAGGTAGACAGAATACATCCTACCATGGCAAAGAGGCCACCTTTGAGCATGCCTGTAAAGATATCCGTTAATAAAACCTGATCTCGAATCTGATTAATAAAGATCCCGGCATTCAAATGCAATTGATAAACGGCCACCAAATAACCGGCAGCCACTGCAAAGAAGGCCCCAAACAATACCAACAGCGGTCCACAAAGCACAAAGGCAATCAATCTTGGCACGATTAAAAAACGGAAGGGATCCACCGACATCACTTCGAGGGCATCAATTTGCTCTTTAACTCGCATGGTGGCTATCGTAGCGGCAATATCTGTACCTGGCTTAGCGGCTAAGATCGCACCGGTTAATATTGGGGCCAATTCGCGTACACAACTTAAGCCGACATAAGCGCCCAAAAAACCCTGAGCGCCAAAATTTGAGAAGATTTGATAGCCAACAAGCGCTAAATTGGTGCCCACAAAAATACAGACAGCGACCAAAACCGGTACGGTTTCGACGCCTATCTTGTACATATTCTCAATAATTAAACGTGGCTCAGGCCAGGATGAAAGCAAGGTTTTAAACATACGTATTGTAAAAAAGCCCAGCTTACCGAGTCCGAAAAGCAAATCCGTAAAAAATTTCATTAAAAAGCAGTGATCGTTACTTTCTGTTTTCAGGTTCAGCGAATCTTTGATGTATCATACCCTGACCACTGCCAAGAACCAAGATGGAATCAAGCGTCAAGCCAAAAAAACCTAACGCTAGATGTCGTTAACCCCTTGATTCTGTATCCTGGACGTTTAAATAGCAGCACAAAAGCAAAGCAAAATCAGTTAATTAAAGATTAACATTCGATTAACATTCGTTTTCAGGACTTCACTTTATCACGATTAAATCCTATAATTACTTCAGAATGATTAAGTCAGTTCAATAAATTTGTTATATAGAGGTCTTGTCAGGATGAATAAATTAGCACCCCTTCTTATCGCATCAATCGCCGTTTCTCAGTTAGCTGCTTGTAATAGCAATGTGCCTAACGCCCAATTCTTGAATCCTGCATCCCGTGCTTCTTTGGCGCAACAGCAGTCTCAAGTTTCTGCCCAGTCTGCCTGGGGTATCCACAAAGAACTCAAACGCTCAGTTGAAGCCAACTTTGCCGCTAAAGATGCTAACAAAGATGGTTTTATTACTCCTAATGAGTTCCCCGTAAACTCACCTGAAGACTTCAATTATTTCCGTCGCTTAGATGATAACCGTGACGGCCAACTCAAACAAAGCGAGCTGAGTGCTGGTTTCCTGAGCCATGTTAAAGATATTGTTCAATTGAAAGCAACTGCTGCTTTCGTCTTTGACGAACTCGACGTCGATAATAACCGTCGCCTGAGCCAATCAGAAGCAGCAGCTTCTAAAGTACCTGGAGTTGCGGCCAATTACGCCAACTTCCTGGGCAAGTCACTGATTTTCCGTCGCCCATTGAACTACTTACGTAAATCTGACTTTGAAAACCTGATGGCGTTCGCTCTGACCAATCCTGCAGCCGCTGGCGCAGGTCAAGCAACTATTCAAGTTGAAGCACCCATCACAGCATCTGATCTTGCAGCCCAACCCGTTACACAGCAAGATGAAGAAATGATCGGTCAACCGGTTCAAGCGCAACGCACACGCTAATAATTGATCCACATATAATTTAATCCGGCTCAGTCATGGGCCGGATTTGCTTTTGGAATCCTTTTGAGAACCAAGCCAAGTTCTGGTATGATCGTTTCAAAGGGTGTCGGAAACCTATACACTGGTATAAAATAAGAATTAACTGTTACATCATTTAATACATAGCAAACTCGAGGAGCCAAAGCATGTTCGAGCGGTTTACAGAGAAAGCCATTAAAGTCATTATGCTGGCACAAGAAGAAGCCCGCCGTTTGGGGCATAACTTTGTCGGTACTGAGCAAATATTGTTGGGATTGATCGGTGAAGGCACCGGAGTTGCAGCAAAAACCCTCAAAAGCCTGGGAGTCACTCTGCGTGACGCCCGCGTAGAAGTCGAAAAAATCATCGGACGGGGTTCGGGCTTTGTTGCCGTTGAAATCCCTTTTACACCGCGTGCCAAACGTGTGTTGGAACTGTCCTGGGATGAGGCACGACAGCTGGGGCATAATTATATCGGTACAGAGCATCTACTGCTGGGCTTGATCCGTGAAGGAGAAGGTGTTGCCGTCAGAGTTCTAGAGAACGTCGGCGTCGAACTTTCAAGGGTACGTTCAACAGTGATTCGCATGCTGGGTGAATCCACTTCATCCTCATCGACACAAACCCGTAGCAAGACACCCACTCTCGATGAATTTGGGACCCACTTAACCCAATTGGCGGAAGACAATCGATTGGATCCAGTCATCGGTCGGGAAAAAGAAATTCAGCGCGTGATCGAGATTCTCGGTCGACGCACGAAAAACAACCCGGTCTTAATTGGAGAGCCTGGCGTCGGTAAAACAGCCATCGCTGAAGGCTTAGCCCAAATGATTACAGCCGGTCAAGTGCCTGATATTTTGACTGATAAGCGAGTTGTCATGCTCGACATTGGTTCCCTGGTTGCCGGCACCAAGTATCGTGGTGAATTTGAAGAGCGTCTCAAAAAAATCATGGAAGAAATCCGCAGCGCGGGCAATATCATTCTTGTGATTGATGAAATGCACACTTTGATTGGTGCTGGAGCCGCAGAAGGGGCCGTCGATGCAGCCAATATTCTCAAACCAGCTCTGGCTCGGGGAGAATTGCAATGTATTGGTGCCACCACCCTGGATGAGTACCGCAAGCATATTGAACGTGATGCTGCCTTAGAGCGGCGCTTCCAACCGGTAACGGTCGATCAGCCCACTGTCGAAGACACCATCTCGATTCTGTGGGGCTTACGCGACCGTTATGAGGCTTATCACAAATTAAAAATTGCTGATGAAGCCCTGGTCGCCGCAGCACGTCTGGCAGATCGTTATATTTCCGACCGCTTTTTACCCGATAAAGCGATTGATTTGATGGACGAAGCTTCATCCAAAGTACGTTTGCGTAATTCTTTGCTGCCCCCTGAAGCCAAAGAATTGGAAAAAGAACTCAAAGCCTTGATTGCGCAAAAAGATGCTTCGATTCGGGAGCATGATTTTGAAAAGGCTGGCGAATTACGTGACCAGGAGCAAGGCATTCGCGATCAAATTCGTGAAATGACTCTCGAATGGAAAGAAGAACGTGGACAGTCGCCTCAATTGATCGTCACCGAAGAACACATCGCTGAAGTCGTTGCTGGCTGGACCAAAATTCCAGTTTCTAAACTGACTGAAGGCGAAACCGAGCGTCTGCTGAAAATGGAAGATGTCTTACATGAGCGGATTATTGGTCAAGAAGAAGCCGTTACAACAATTTCCAAAGCGATTCGCCGAACGCGTGCCGGTCTCAAAAACCCCAAACGTCCGATCGGCTCCTTTATCTTTGCTGGCCCCAGCGGTGTCGGTAAAACCGAATTAGCCAAGGTTCTGTCTCAATTCTATTTTGGTTCAGAAGAGAATTTGATTCGGGTAGATATGTCCGAGTTTATGGAACGTCATTCTGTCTCCAAATTGATCGGTTCACCTCCTGGATACGTTGGCTTCCAGGAAGGCGGGCAACTCACTGAGCAAGTCCGTCGCAAGCCCTATTCTGTGATTCTGTTTGACGAAATTGAAAAAGCCCATCCGGATACTTTCAATCTCTTATTGCAAATCATGGAAGACGGTCGCCTATCTGACTCCAGAGGTCGTGTAATTGATTTCAAAAATACGATTTTGATTATGACCAGCAACATTGGTGCCCGTGCTATTGAAAAAGGCGGCGGTGGCCTTGGTTTCAGCACCGGTGGTGAAATCACTGAGGACGCAGAACGCTACAAACGTATTAAAGAGCGCTTAACCGATGAAATGAAGCAGAATTTCAGGCCCGAGTTCTTAAATCGCGTCAACGAAATTATTGTTTTCCATCCACTCAAAATAGCAGAGATCAAACAAATCGCTGATATTATGTTGATTGAAATCATTGATCGCTTGAAAGAAGCTGATATCGATATGAGCCTGGACGAAAGCATCAAAGAAATGCTGGCTAAAGAAGGCTACGACGAAAAATCAGGTGCCCGCCCACTGCGCCGCACGATTTCACGTCTAATCGAAGATCCACTTTCAGAAGATCTGCTGCTCGGTCGCATTCCTTTGAATACCCCACTGGTACTCAAAGCGCATGAAGACAATACGCTCTACTTTGAGCCACGTGAAGTAGAAGAGTCCAGTGAAGAAGAAAAAGAAACGGTGGAAGCCAACTCTTAAGTCTTCTGGTTTAAACATTTAAAAAGGATGCCTGCGGGCATCCTTTTTTATTGGGCGAAATCCACATAATTTGGCCCATGAGCTCCCTTTTCGCCACAGGTGGTATATTAAATCTATCTCTAAGCTCAGGAAACCGGATATGAACTTGAAATCACTCTCCCGTATGACAGTCAGCAGCCTTATAGCACTTAGCTTATGGGGGCAAACAGCATTCGCCAGTCTGAATCAAACCTTGAGCCCAATACCTGCTCATGCACCTCTCTCGGTCACGCTCAGTTTAAACCCAGGAGATTGGTCTTATGTCTTACAAAAGCTCAGTCAAGTCGACGAAAACAACGAGCTCTCCAGGTTAATCCAAGACTTTGACAATCAATTCAAGTCCTTTGATTTTTTTTGGGACGGTCTGACCAACCTGGGCAGTCATGTCAGTATCGCTTTTGTGCCACACCCTCAACATACAGGGCATCTTCTAATTAGCTTAAATATGAAGGATCCCCAACGTCTGATGCCTTTTCTGGATCAGCTTCAAGATGAGTTTCAGGCAAATGGAGATTCCCACAGTCTGGTGACTGACAAAATCGGCCCCTATACCAGCTATCGATTGGCACTAGACACCAATAACACACTCAACCAGGAATTCACTCAGCTAGATCTACTGGCTGCCGGAAACAACCTCTTAATGAGCTTTGGCCCCAATCAGGATTTGCTTAGAGACATGCTCTATATCCAGGAAGTCCTACCGACCAACTCACGCTTTAAGCTCCAAAATCAGGCCTCCTTTGAAACGGTTGAAACCCACCTGAAAGGCCAGCCTCTCTGGCTCTACTGGAACCAAAAAAATGGCAAACAGCTTTTAGAGAAATTTGGAATTGATGGATTCGATCAAGAACTTAGAGATATCAATGCGCTCAAAGACTTGCTAGAACCAGAGGCTGTTGACACTTTTGTTCAGGAAATCAATGCACTCTACTCTGGCATCGGTTTTGGCTTGGAAATTGAAAGCACAGGACTCAAGTTTAAAGGCGTCAGCAGCCATGCCAGTCAGGACATGAGCTGGTATCAACAAGAATACTTTGCTCAGCTTAGCCAAATGCAAAGGCCCGACTTGCAAAACTTACTCAAGCAGATGCCCAAACAACCGATACTGCTTTTAGGAGGACGCTTTCTGGGTCAAAGCTGGGATCGTTCATTGCCATTTGATCTGAGTTTTCTCACAAAAAACACAGAACTCCAGGCCGCACTCCCCAAACTCAAACAAGTCTTTTATGAATTCTCTCAACTCGATCTCGAACAAGATATCGTCACTCATTTGGATGGTCGCTATGGGCTCAGCGTAGAAAAAGGCCCCGGATCGCCTGGAGATGAGTATGAGTTTCCGCAAATTGTGTTTTATCTGGGGCTAAAACCTGGACACCTCACCAGCTTTGAAAGCAGCTTGCAAAAAATGAAGCTGGATTTTAAGGCGCTGAAAAGCTTAGACGGACTCGAAAAACCTGAAATATTAGCCATCCAGGATCCAGCAAAAAGTGACCTTTTGCAATTACAGCCTCTGGAGTATTATCACGGCCATCAACTTTATCAAGTGGGTGAATTACCCGATCTGGACGGACAAAGTCTTGTGATGTCACGTTCAGGAGATCTCTGGCTAACGGGCCTGGGAGCTGAAGCACTTAAGGCTGCTTTGGATCAAGCGGGCCAGATTCCAGCTACTTTGCAAAATAAAAGTCTCTATCAGCCCGAAGCAGATTACCACTTCTTTTTGGATTTTTCGATCGTGATGCTGGGAGTCAAAAGCTTTATGCAAGCTTCTACTCCTGCGATCGGCGATCCAGATCAGCTCAATACCAGCAAATCAAAAAACGAAGACTGGCTGGAAAGCCTGATGGCTATTAAGCATATTTACATCAGCTCTCGTCAGCTCGAAAATGCTACGGTGGGGCAATTAGGCATTAAGATCGATATGGATCAGATCGACTGGAAAATGATTGTTCAATGGTTAGCTGAAGACAAGTAAGTACTCGATCAGACAGCCAATGACGCCAAAGCAAGACCGTCCCTTTTTTTAATCTAAAACTAAGGCATCACTTCCAGATCCCAAATATTGTGAAATTGCAGGTTAAAGGTATTATCGACTTGTGGGCCACTTAAGCCGACCTGCAGGCGTTGTTTACCCACCTGGCTAAAGGTCGCACTTAAGCTAAAGCGCTCTCCGTCTTTGACGGCGATCGGATTGGGTGTTTGCACCGATTGCTGACCCTCTTTTTGAATCACAGCAGCCAAAAACCCATCACTGTGACTGGTCCCGGTAATCGTGATTGTTTCTCCCAGGCGAACCTGCCTGGGAAGCGGATCCAATGTGACTTTTTCTAAAGTGAACAGCTCGGTAATATAGTGAAAGCCGTCAGGCCCTGTGCTAAAGCCAAAACCCGCATGGGTATGGGTCGTTTTCAGAATAGTCTGGCGATGGCCGGGGCTACTCATGAGCTCCTGATGTGCATTATTAACACTGCGACTCAATGCAATATTTTGTGAAATCAGATCGGTCACATTAAAGCGAAAGGCTTGCTGCTGTGGCACTCCATGACTGGGTGAATTATGCCCGACAAAGCCATTCGTTAACATATCATCAGAATGGGCCTGCGCTGCTTGATTGAGTTGTGAATCCAGAGCGAGGGCATTGAGTCCAATGGCTTGACGATCAGCATTAATCAACGCTAAAAGCTCTGCTTGCACTGCTGCTAAAGAAGTTATGGCAACGATATCTGGCTTGTTCGTTTGAGGGGCTGGCAAATCACGATCGACGGCCAAGACCAAATTGGTGGCCGGTTGTGGACCCAGCGGCCCTTGCACATCCACTTCAAAACTATAAAAGCCAGCTGCTGGAATCGGGATCTGGGCAGAAAACTGGTTTCCTGAGGTTTGTGTGGGCACATTTTGCACAGAACCATCAGGAAGTGTCATTAATATATTGGGGGTCTGATAACCTGACTGAATAATTTCCCCTTTAATATCAAGGGTATCACCTGCTTTTACTTGCTCTTTCAGACCTTCAATAGTCACAATTTCAGTTAAAAGAATTGTAGACACAAACCAGGCCTGGCCTTTTTTGACCACACTTAAACCATAATCAGAAAATGGCACCACACCGACAACTTTTTTCATTTGCGCTTCAAAACGCTGTTTCAAGGATTCAGGGTCACCGTCAGATAAAAAAGCATTGACTAAATTATCTGAAGCATAAACTTTTTTGGAAATCAGACGCCGTTCTAATGCAGATGGCGCTATCGGTTGATAGCGGTCCTGATTTTGAAGAATTTTGAAATCCGCAGCTTCCGGATTTTCAGCAATTTGCCTGGCATGTTCAAGAGTCAACTCAGTCGCCGTTGCATTTTGGCGAGCATCCGGCAAAAATGAGGTAAGAATCGCCCTGATTTCGCTTTCCATTTCTGAATCGTCTGTCAGTTTAGTCGTTGGCGGTGCTGAAGCAAGAGGCCCGGGAACTGATGGTGTTTGAGGGGTGGCTGAGCAGCTAAACAAAATCAAACCAAGCGCAAGCGATAAGTATTTCATGGGTGAACTGTCCTTTGTGTCTTGTACTCATTGTTGAAGATTGGCCGGGGTCTGTCAAGCTTTCAATTTCCCAAACAAAAGTCTACTTAACAATAGACACAAACAAAAAGAGCAAACCGATTTGGTTTGCTCTTAAATATTGCGTTGCTAAATCATGACCGTTTCAGGTCAAGAAATTTAGTTGCGGCTATAGCTGTTGCGTTTTTCTTCGCGGGGAAGCGCTTCATTGATGTTCAGGTTACGGCCCATGAACTCTTGCTCATGAAGTGCTGCAACGGCTTTAGCGCCATCTTCAGCTGAAGCCATTTCGACGAAGCCGAAGCCACGTGCACGGCCGGTTTCGCGGTCAGTGATGACGCGAGCGCTGACGACTTCGCCGTGAGCTGCAAATAGATCTTCAAGATCATAGTTGTCTGTTTGAAAAGAAAGGTTGCCTACATAAATATTCATTGTATAAAAAAGTCCTTAAAGGTTAGATTTTTGACTCGTAGCTGGGAAATCGCGTTGTAAAAAGGGGAAATCTGAGAAACGCGAGAAGAAAAAAATCTAAGCACTTGCGTAAGCAGGGTTCATACTTTGAAACGGAATTGTCTTGACCGGAAAGTCATTAAGTTAACTATAACAGCTGTTTAAGGAAAATGCTATAGCCAAAGCAAAAGAATCTGAGCAAATAATCTTGAGGCCCTGGTTAACAAGCCTCAAACCCAGTCAAAATAACCCGAAGCAGTCTTCGCTGCCTCGGGAAACTGGGCCTAAAGCGTCGGATTACTGGCCTCATGGGCACC